>DAIPHN010000345.1:0-1532 GCA_036771335.1 Burkholderiales bacterium | reverse complement strand
GTTGCTGACCCAGTCCAGGTGGCTGTAGATGCCGTACGGGAAGCCGTGGCCCCAGGCGCCGAGCAGCACCGGGCGGATGACGACGAGCGAGAAGTACCCGAAGATCGCCATGCCGAAGGCGATGGGCACGTGGTAGCCCATGCCCAGCTTGCGGCAGATCTCGACCTCGCGCAGCGCCCAGCTGACGAACGCGCCCAGCGCGCAGACGGTGACCACCTGCCAGATGCCGCCTTCCTTGAGCGGGGCGAGCGCGAGGCCGTATTTGAGGTCCGGCGGCGCGATATTGATCTGCCAGAGGTTCCAGGTGCCGCCGATCGCGGCCCCGTACAGGATCAGCGCGGTGCCCAGCAGCGAGAAGAAGACGGTGGTCACGCCGAAGAAGCCGACGTAGAACGGCCCGACCCAGAAGTCGAACAGGTCCCCACCCACCAGGGTGCCGCCCCGCACCCGGTACTTGCGCTCGAAACTCAGCATCGCCATGAGGGCGCTCCTCGTGCAGCCTGCGGCAGCGCGCTCGGCGCGGTGCGGCAGCGAATCGACCAAGGTCGCCGGCGATCAGCGCCGGGCGACTCGAATTCCGTGAACTTCCGGGTCGGCTGAAGCGGCTGGACCGGCCGCCGCAGCGCAACCCGCGACACTCCGGCGGGGCCGGGTGCCCGTGCGCGCCTTACTTCGGCGCCGCGGCCTTCTTCGCTGCGACCACTGCCGCCGCGTTCGGGCCATCCAGCCAGTTGTAGGTGGGGGTGCTGAGCAGGATGAGATGGATCATCGCTGCCAGACCGAACAGGAAAATGCCTTGGACCACCATTGCACGCAATGGGTCGTAGAGCTTCCAGATTCGCCACATGGTTCACTCGCTCCTTGGGGTCAGGGGAGATGCGACATGACGGTGTAGACAGCCGCCTTCACGCCGCCGGTCACGGACTTCACGCCCTCGGCTCCGGGCAACCAGGCACGCCAGTCCCCCCCGAGCACCGCGCCGCAAAGCGCGACCCCGAGAAAGACCACGAACATCCCTCCGAACACCAGCTTCGAGTCGTTGCGGACCCTTGGATGGAGCGCCGTCGGGCCGCTGTGGATGTGGCTGTGTGCCATGTGTGTCCCCTTGCCGCTGTGGGTTTCAGAACCAGGGCCGCCAGATCCAGACCAGGAGGTGGGCGACCACGGCGATGCCGGTGAAGCCCACGAACCCCTGGACCCAGAATTGATGGAACTCCTGGGCGTCTTCGTCGGTCAGGCCCGAGATCGAGCCCTTGCGTTCAGCCATGGATCAACTCCTTGGTACTCATCGGCCTTTCGGCCGTTGCTGCGCACGACCCGCGCAGCGTGGGCAGACGCGGCGAAGCTGCCGCGGCGTTCTTCGGAGCCGGCGCCGGGCACGGTGTGATCGTGCTCATGCGGGCTCCCGGACCTTCAATGTGCGCAGCAGCCGCTCGAGGCTGGCGGGGGCCTAACAGGCGGCATAGGCCGCAAGATACCCCAAGTAGCGCCAACACTTGGCCGCCGAGATAAGCACCCACACCAGCTGGCAC
>DAIPHN010000344.1:0-1537 GCA_036771335.1 Burkholderiales bacterium | reverse complement strand
CCCTTCCACAGCACCTGGGAGCCCACCCGCGGGCAGGCTGGCGAGGCGGGCATCCTCAATTTCTGGAGCGGCGGCAGCCTGGCCCTCGCGGTGGGCGCGGGCGAGGCGCAGGCGCTCGCGGCCCGGGCGGCCGACGACCTGGCCCGCGCCCTGCCCGGCGCTCCGGAAGCCTGGAACGGCCGCGCGATCCGCGACGCCTGGAGCAGCAACCCATGGAGCCGCGGCTCCTACGCCTACTACCCCGTGGGCTACGCCACCTCGGTGCTGGGCGTCGAACCCGAGCCGGAGGGCCACTGCCACTTCGCGGGCGAGCACACCTCCCTGCAATGGCAGGGTTTCCTGAACGGCGCGGTGGAAAGCGGGCTGCGCGCCGCGCGGGAAGTATTACGGGCGGTCGCGCCCAGGCGGTGATGGCGTATCGCCGCCATTACCGTACCCGGCCAGACCTCTGCTCCGCCTCGCCTTCCGTCAAGTCCGCCGTGCCCGCGCCTTGCGCAGCGGCGCGGGTGGCGCCAGCGGAAGCTGCTCGTCCTTGAGGGTGCGCAGCACGAAGCTCGACTTGCTGTGGCGAATGCCGGGGATGCGGTAGAGCTTCTCGCGCAACAGGCGCTCGTAGTCGCGGGTGTCTCGCACGGCGATGCGCAGCAGGTAATCGTAGTCGCCGGAGATGAGCTCCGCCTCCAGCACCTCCGGGATGGCGGCCAGTTCGCGGGCAAAGGCATCCAGCGTGTCCTCGGTGTGGCTCTCCAGAGTCACTTGCACGATCACCTGTTCCGCGAACCCCACCGCATGGGGATCCACCCTCACGGTGTAGCCCTGGATCACGCCCTCGCGCTCCATGCGCTTGATGCGGTTCCAGCAGGGCGTGGAGGACAGGCCTACCTGCTCGCTGATGGCCTGGATGCTGGCGCGCGCGTCGCGCTGCAGCGCCGCCAGGATGGCATGATCGAATTTGTCGAGTTCCATTCTTTGTAACGCCTGTATTGAGGAAAGTTATCCCAAATACTAGCCTTATTCACAGAATAATCGGAGACTTTTTCCGCAGGCGGACGGCTAGTATCTTGGCCCATGGAACCCCTGCTCCCCCCGCCGCTGCGCACCCGCTCCTCACCGGCTCTGTCGCCTGGCGCGGCACCCGGTCAGGCGCCCGCCGCAAACGGCGCGCGCCAGCTGCTGGACACCCTGGCAGACCTGGGTGTGGAGGTGATTTTCGGCTACCCCGGCGGCGCGGTACTCCCCATCTACGATGCCTTGCACGGCGAGCGGCGCATCCGCCACGTGCTGGTGCGCCACGAACAGGCCGCCGTCCACGCCGCCGAGGGCTATGCCCGCAGCACCGGCCGGCCGGGCGTGGTGCTGGTCACCTCCGGGCCGGGCATGAGCAACGCCACCACCGGACTGCTGGACGCCCTGTGCGATTCCATCCCGCTGGTGTGCATCAGCGGTCAGGTGTCCTCGGCGCTCATCGGCACCGATGCCTTCCAGGAATGCGATGCGCTGGGCATCTCCCGCCCGGTCACCAAGTGGAATGCCCAGG
>DAIPHN010000343.1:0-1560 GCA_036771335.1 Burkholderiales bacterium | reverse complement strand
ACACCCCGACTGGAGCATGGCATGGCCAACTGGCAGAAGAAGGCGGCGAAGCTGGCGGCGGGAGTCGGTGGCGGGTCGGCCGCACGGATTGCTGACTTGGCCCAGCAGGCGGCCGGCAAGCCGATGAGCCGCCGCGAGTTTCTCCAGAAGGTGGGAGCGCTGGCCGGATCGGCGGCGCTCAAGAAGGTGCCCGTGCCGGATGCTCCTGCGGTCCCGGCCGGATGGGGTGCCGTGGAGGCTGGCGGCGCGTTTGTCGTGCCGCCACAGCACCTATTGCCCCCTGGTATGGCTGGCGGTTTCGACCTTCCTGGCAACGTCAGCCTTGAGGGATTGCGCACGCGCGATGGCGCGAAGTACGACGCCGGCCTGTTCGGCAACGACATCGACACGATGGCGATGGGCATGTCGCAAGAGGAGGTGAATCGTCTCGCGGCCATTATGGAGCAGGCCCGCAAGGCGGCGGATCACATGCCGCGAGGTGTGCGGTCGCAGTTCAATTACCTGACGGGGAAGTGGCACGCCCAAGTGCCCACTCACATTGAGTACGCCGCGGACGGCAGTGGGAGTTCCCGCGCCATTGGCTACCTTCGGGACAATAAGCTGCCGTATCCGATGGACGATTCGGGTGGGCTTGCAGCAATGTTGGAGGACATTGCAATCACAGGGGAATCGGAAGGCACGCTGTTCCATCCGTCCGCTGCGCGTTGGGGCGGACGTTCGCTAACAGACAGTTTGCGCGATGGGTGGAGGCGGCACCGCGAGGACGCCGTAATGGGACGCAGCAATCCAGAGTGGGAAGGCCAGTCGCAGGTGTCGCGTGCCCAAGCACTGGAGGACTTGGGCCGCGCTGCCGGCGGGCGAGCCAACGATCCGCCACCGCCCACCGCCATGCGGCGTCACCCGCTGGGCTTTGAGTCCATGGGGCTCCCGGGCGACGAGGAGCGGGATGCCTTTGGCCGCGTGAGGCGAGTGCTGGGCGTGGCGCTGCCGCTTGGCGCCGCCGCCGGCTCGCAGCAGCAAGACCAGCCCCGCCTCCTGGACGGCTTGAGGAACTGACATGGCCGACAAAGACCCTTACCAACTCCGTGCCGACGCCATCCGGCGGGACATCTACAACCGCCACGGCCTGCCAGAAGACACGGAGCCCCAGGCGGCCTTGGAACAACTGCTCGCCATGGCCGAGGGCGAGGGTCTGCACAAGGGCCACGCCTGGGCCAATCCGCAGCAGCGGGAGATCGAACAACTCAAGTACGCCACCTACGCCACCCGCCGAGGATTTGGTGACACAACTGGCCGCGCTGCCAATCGCACGTACCTCATGGACCCGCAGGCCGCTGCATACCACGCCAAGTACGGCAGGGACGCAACCTTCCTTTCTGCCCTGGCCGACAACCCCGAGTCGCTCACCCCGCTGCCTGCGTACATGGCCGATTCGCCATGGACCGGCAACGCGCTGGAACTGGCGCTGGACCGATGGGATCGCTCGCACGCCCCGCTGTACGCCACGGGCGTGTTCTCTGGCAACACCATGGACAGCGACACGGTGGGTGCAACGGTCGC
>DAIPHN010000342.1:1052-1564 GCA_036771335.1 Burkholderiales bacterium | reverse complement strand
AAGTACAGGGCGATACACCTGAGTGTTGGGAGCCACGACGACATTGAACGGAACACCTTGTTTGTTTGCAATGCTCAACTGCGCCTGCAGTTGCGAGTCCATTGCCTGCACACCCACGTTCTTCAGATCGGTGATGCCTGGAAGCACCGGCGCGTTCCGAGGCTGAACCAGGTCAGGTACCGTATTCCGCGTCGCGCCGCTGGGCAGCATGCCGGCCATCTTCGGCCCCGCATACTTCGATAGCCCCGTCGTCTCGAAGAACAACGACTCGAACGTGGCGCCCTTGCTTGGCGTGGCAAGCAGATTGACGCGCGTCACCGACTCGGACAGCCCCGCGAAGCCCAGACGTCCTTCGATCATCGAGACTTCACCGCGTAGTGCAGGACCAATCCCCTTGACCGGCATGAACGTCGACGCTAAGAACGCAACCGCGTCAACACCCAGCGATCGCGCGGCGTAGTCTCTGTAGGCCGGTGGAGCCAAATCCTCCCGGGCAACGCTGCTGTTGAAGT
>DAIPHN010000342.1:0-1042 GCA_036771335.1 Burkholderiales bacterium | reverse complement strand
AAGGCCATGCTGCTCCGCCCCACAAATGTTGATCTTCCGGAATCAACACCTCCAGCGCACATGCGCTGGCGCGGGCTGGCCTGGGTTAACCCCCTCGGACAGACGCTAGAAAGTCTACGGGCCAGCTCCACAGCATCTTCGACGCGATCGGTACGGTGCCGCCGTTGTCGATCACGTCGCGGAAGTAGTCACCGCCCGGATGATTGTAGGCCCGCTGGACTGTGTCGCCGACGGCCGATTGCCAGAAGTCGGTGATGTTGAGGAGTTGCCCAGCCTTCGCACCGCTCACGCGATCAGCAAGATAGGCCTGCACCTCAGGGCTCTTGTCGAGTTGCTGGCTAAAGCCCGTGCCTAGGCGATCCCGGATGTCGCCGAGCACGGCGGCCTCGCTCATGCCGGGCTGCACCATGTAGACCGCCGACTGTCCGGCGTTTCGGCCGTTGATGCCGATGTCGTTCAGTGCTTGATGGAAGTTCTTGTACCCATCGCCGTCAGCGCCGCCATTGAGGCCGATAAAGGCATCTGCGAGGGGCAATACGCTGGGATTGGGTACACCGTCGAGGCCCTTGAAGTATTGCGCCAGTGAGCCGTTCACGCCGCCGGCAAAAACTTGATCACGTGTCGCCGTGCCGCTCGCGGTGCCCGATGATGCCCCCGGTCCTGCGGCCGCCGAGAACAAGAACGCCCGCTTTGCGGCAAGTTGATCTGGGGTGTCCGCAACCGGGGAGTAGTAGTCGGGATCTGACGCCTGGTTGGCCCGATTCAGCGCCGTGCGGTTGTCGCCCACGCTGGGGCTGCTCATGTTGGCCACGATGCTTTCGCCCAACGCATTGCCAAATGCAGTTGGCCTGAGGCTCGGTCGTAGCCACGGCGCCCCGCGCGCCAGCATTGGCGCGGGTTTGCGGGGCGTGGACAAGGCAAGCACGGGCGCATTGTCGGCCCCGCGCGCGCGAAGTGCGGTTCTGAGGCTGAGGGCGTCTAAGGTCGCAAGCTGCGACCTTGAAGACAGCGCCTGCGGCGCAGCGGCTAAGAGGAAGAAGCT
>DAIPHN010000341.1:0-1606 GCA_036771335.1 Burkholderiales bacterium | reverse complement strand
ACCGCGCTGGTGGGACCCGGGTGGTCCGGGACCGGTGCTTGAACTTCCTACGCGCGGAACGAGGTGTTTCGCGTGGCTCTGAGGTGTCGAGAGCATGGCCAGGAAGTTCGGCGGACGATTTTTTGGACCGTACGGGGTTGCCGAAAATTTTGGGTCTTGCTATAAGCCACAGACCCCTTGAGGTGGGATCTTGCCGATCTGGAGCATGCCATGGAGAAGTTTGGTCTCTTGAGTCTGTTGGCTTTTTTGTCGCTGTTCGTGGTTGCGCCTGTTCCTTCGCCTAAGGAGCACGACACGTGCCGGCTCTACTACGCGCCTGGCTCAGCCTCTCACCCCTATTGGTGCTATGGCGGCTGCGTCGTAGGAAGTTGCACACGTCAGGTTCCGGCCAGTAAAGGCGGGGTTTGAATCCAGTGTTTCTGCAACGGACAGTTGTCCGCGTCGAAGCCCTGTGACGGAACCTGCTTCTATGACCCTGCTACCGGTCAGTACACCGAGATTTGCCTGACCAACGGATGTGCGGTGCCGTGCACACCGACGACCGAGCGGTCTGATGCCGAGCCTAATCCGATGTGCGAGTGCCTCGGCGGAGGAAGGCGATGATTCCTCGCGGAGTCGTCGTAGGTGGTGTATGCCTCATTGCGCTGCTCGTGCTGGCATGGTGTTGGGCTGCGACCTTTCAGGGTGAGTTGCCGACAGAAACTGACCCGCCGGGGCCAAGTCCAGACGCCGCCTCAGCGCGGTCCGAAGGCCCGCAGGCTGCTCTCATTCGCGCGCCGGTGCCGCCGGTGAATCCGCATCCTGCTGGCGACCTTGTCACGGAAGCAGGCGTCCCAGTGACCGTGCGGATCGAAAGCTGGAGTCGTTCCCCGCAGCTGGGCGCGCGAGTGCTGGTATCGAGCAGTCCCCTTGTCGGGCGGCAAAACAGTGATACGCCGGATCTTGAGCGCGATGGTGTCCGAGTCATCTTCCGGGGTGAGAGTGACGCGCGGGGCATTGCTGAGTTCGAATGCTTGCCTGGGGAGTGGTTTGTGCGGGTCGAGGATCGAGAGTATCTGCCGGCCTGGAGTGGACCCGCAAGCTTCGTAGCCGAAACCGGCGGTCACGTGGCACTTGAGTATCGCACCGCTCACAAATTCGCAGGTGCCGTCCGACTTGCTGACGGTGCGACGGCTCTGCGCATGTCCTGGGATTTCCCCTGTGCCCACGCGCCAGGGCTTGAGCCCGATGTGTTGAGCCGCGAGGGTCGGCGATTGGCCGAGGCAATGAGCCTTCCTGTCGAGCATGCTTTCGTCGCCGTGCCCAGAGATCACCTGCCGCTCGACGCTGTCTCTTGCTCCCTCTCCATCCTCCATCCGGTCATTGGTTGGTTCCGCACCACTGCGCCCGTGCTGCCTCTCGAGCAGGTGGGGACGCCCACTTTGGTCGCCGTTCCGAAGGTGGGGGAGGGCAAGCCGGTAGGCAGTGTTGTCCTCTGTCGCGATGCATCGGGGGCTCTTGTGACGCGGGACGACATTACGCTGTCGGGTGGACTCGTGGCGGGCTTCCCGTCCATTCTTGAGATCCTGGCGGCTGGCGAGCGGCGACTGGTTCCACCCGGGATCTA
>DAIPHN010000340.1:0-1615 GCA_036771335.1 Burkholderiales bacterium | reverse complement strand
CGCTGAGCGCTTGGTGCTCGAGCGGAAGGACAAGCTTTCCTTCGCGCCCGGGGTGGCGCTGGCCGGGGGCGGCGCGGTGCCGGCGGGCAGCGATGCCCGCAATGCCCTGCTGGCCCTGGGCTACAACGACAAGGAGGCTCGTGCTGCCCTGGGCCGCATCGAGCCCGGCCTGGCGGTACCCGATGCCATCCGCCAGGCCCTGCGGCTGCTCTCCAAGGTGTGACCATGACGGCAATTCCGCAACAAGGGGCCACGCGCCGCCGCGGCTGGCTCGCGGCTGTGGTGGCGCTGCTGCTGGCCGTCGCACCCGCCAGCGGCGCCGAGGACGACACCGCCGCGCGCATCGCCGCCCTGCACGGCGATGCGCTCACCCGCACCTGGAGCCGCATCTACCTGCGCCAGAGCGCCGCGGCCCTGGCCCGCGGCCATCTGACCTCGGCCGGGCGCGAGGAAAAGCTCGGCCCGCACTGGACGCCCGACGCGCCCGAGTGGCGGGCCGCCGAGACCGCCATGGTGGAGGCCCTGCTGGGCGCCGCCGATGCCGGCTTCGGCGCTGCCGAGGGACTCGCCTGGTGGCGCAACACCTGGGCGGCGCAAACCCGCGCCGTGCTCTCGCCCGCTGAGCGGCAGTGGGTTCTCGACACGCTCCTGAGCGCACCCGGCCCCTACCTGGCGGCCACCATGGACTGGTTCGTGGGCGAGATGGTGATGACCCGGCTCACCTTCACGGATCGCGCCCGGCTGGACCGCCCCGGGGCCGACGTGGACCGGGCGCTGCTGCAAGCCACCGCCGCCCCTCTGCTGGAGAAGATCCGCTACGACTTCTCCTCCGACCCGCGCGCCGAGCTGTTCATCTGGACCGACCCGGGCCGCAAGTATTTTCGCGAGGTGTCCTTTCGCATGGTGAGCGAAGTCAACGCCCGCATGGATGCCGCCCAGGCCCGCATCCTGCCCGCCTTCGGCGCCGCCGCGGCCCTGGCCGAGCCCCACATCACGGCATTTCGTCGCCGGTAGAGCCGCCGGCGGTGCCGCCGCGTCTATAATTTCGCGTTTTCAACCCGTGCCTGCGAAATCTTACGCGGGCGCTTCCGTTCCTCTAGACCGCCCGCCATGTCCGCAGCCCTCCTCCCGCGCCTGTTGCTGTGCGCTGCCGCTTTCGCGGCAGCACTGCTGTGCATGCCCGCGCATGCCGATGCGCGCGCCTCGGCCGCCTCCATCCTGTCCGCCCACGGCTGGCGGACCACCGTGGCCCTTGGCGATCGCTACCTCAAGCAGCAGGCGCTGCTGGCGGTACGCTCCGAACTGGCCGCCCGCGGCCGGGAACAGGGACTGGGCAAGGGCTGGCGCATGGGCAATACCCACTGGGACGCGGCCGAGGCCGAGATGGTGGAGTCGCTCATGCCGCGGGTGCGCACCGATTGGAGCTCGCTTGAGTGGCTCGGGCCCGAATGGTCAGGCATGGCGCTATCAAGCTTCACCCCTGCCGAACTGGACATCATCGCAGCCCACTTTGCCACGGACGTGGGCCGCAAGCAGGCCAAGATCCTCGACCAGAACGTCGCCTTTCACGTGGGCGGCGCCCTCACCATGTCGGGCAAGCTGATCGACGGCTTCC
>DAIPHN010000339.1:0-1627 GCA_036771335.1 Burkholderiales bacterium | reverse complement strand
GCTGGCTGCTGTGGCTGGGCGTGCTGTTCGTGCTGTCGGTCTACCACTTCCCCACGGGGGTGGTGGGGAGGTTGCGGGCGAGGACGTTGCGGTAGGTTTTGGCCGATCAGGTAGCTGATGGCCCGCAAGAGTCACGAGCCGGCCCAGTGCGGCTCAGGCCTGAGCTTTCTCGAAGCGATGGATCCGGCCGATGACTTCGGCCATCGATTCACGGGCGCGTTCCGTGTCGTAGTAGGTCTGAAGGTTGACCCAGCTCTGCGCGTCAGTGCCAAAGTACGCGCCCCAGCGCAATGCCGTGTAGACCGAGCTGCCGCGCAGACCCTTCACGATCTCGTTGATGCGCCGGGGTGGGACGTCAATGGCACGTGCCAAAGCATACTGGCTGATACCCAGGGGCTTGAGCCAGTCTTCCAGCAAGATAGTGCCGGGGTGAGAGAGAGGAACCTCGCGAGGCATCTGCATACTCCGTCAGTGGTAATCGACGATCTCGACCTGCTGTGCATGCCCTTCGGTCCATACGAAGCAAAGCCGCCATTGGCCGCTGATCCTGATGCTGTGCTGGCCCTTTCGATCATGCTTCAGCGGCTCGAGTTGATTGCCCGGCGGAACCCGGAGGAAGTCCAAGGTTGCGGCGGCATGCAGTTGCTGCAGCTTCCTGAGAGCGACAGCCTCGATGTTCACAAAGCGTTTCACCCGCAATCCTTCAAACAAGGCCTGCGTATCCCGGCAACGAAAACTCAAGATCACGGCGATATATTAACGGCATCCGTTATCAATCGTAAATCGCTCCGGTTCATCAGGCTGCCAGCGCTGCACAGCGAGCACTCGCCGTTCGGCCGCATGCTGCAGGCTATCCGCGAGAACGACTTCCGCACCGAGGCGCTGGGTTTTCACACGGGAAGGCGTGCCCGTGCTAGCCGCCGTGCTCACGCCCTACCGCTGGTTGCTGTGGCTGGGCGGGCTCTTCGTGCTGTCGGCCTACCGCTTCCCCACGGGCGTGGTGGGGCAGTTGCGGGCGAGACCGTTAGGCCAGGTATCGGGGTCTTCAACGCGTTCGATGGCCTGATCCTCCGCCTGGGTCTTCAGCCCGTCGCACAGTGACGAAGCTGTCGCTCCTGCGTGGACAAGCAGATGCGGTGCCACCTCCGCCAGGGGCTCGAGCACGAAGCGGCGCTGGTGCATCCGGGGGTGGGGCAGCGTCAGGTGCTCGGTGGTCAGCACCCGCTGGCCGTGAAGCAGCAGGTCCAGGTCCAGCGTGCGCGGGGCGTTGCGGTACGGGCGCTCGCGGCCGGCCTGTCGCTCGAGTTCCTGCAGCAGGCCCAGCAGGGCCTGCGGGTCCAGCGAGGTGGTGAGCAGGGCCACGGCGTTGATGTAGTCCGGCCCTTCGGCGTCCACCGGCCTGGTGCGGTAGAGGCTGGAGATGCGCTGCAGCTGCACGGCCGGCTGGGCTGCCAATTGCTGCACGGCCCAGGCCAGGGTGGCGCGCGCGTCGCCCAGGTTGGCGCCCAGGCCGATGGCGACGGTCTCGCGGCTGGCCTGATCTACGGCCTGCCACACCTTCAGCACGTCCACCGTCTCGGCCACGTCGTGCACGCGCAGCACCCGCGCACCGCGCTGCACCGCCAGC
>DAIPHN010000338.1:0-1637 GCA_036771335.1 Burkholderiales bacterium | reverse complement strand
AGCGCGTGGCCAAGCTGGCGGGCGGCGTCGCCGTCATCAAGGTCGGCGCCGCCACGGAAGTGGAGATGAAGGAGAAGCAGGCGCGCGTGGAAGCCGCGCTGCATGCCACCCGCGCCGCGGTTGAAGAAGGGATCGTCGCCGGTGGCGGCGTGGCCCTGATCCGCGCCAAGGCCGTGGTGACCGTGAAGGGCGACCATCACGAGCAGGACGCCGGCATCAAGATCGTGCTGCGCGCCCTCGAGGAGCCGTTGCGCGCCATTGCCTCCAACGCCGGGGCCGAGCCATCGGTGGTGGTAAACAAGGTGATGGAGGGCAAGGGCAATTTCGGCTACAACGCCGCCACTGACACCTACGGTGACCTGGTGGAAATGGGTGTACTCGATCCCACCAAGGTGACGCGCTGCGCCCTGCAGAACGCCGCCTCGGTTGCCGGCCTGATCCTCACCACCGACGCCATGGTCGCCGAACTGCCGAAGGATGATGCTCCGGCGCCCGGCGGCGGCATGGGCGGCATGGGTGGCATGGGTGGCATGGACATGTAGTTGTCCTCCGGCAAAGCCCGCTCCGCGAGCCTCGTCCAGATGTCCGGAAAAGCCCCGCACCGCGGGGCTTTTTCTTGTGTGCCGGGCCCGGGCGCAGGCCGGCGGGGGCAACGCCCGCCCAGAGTTGACTGCCCAGGGGGCTTTCTTGACAGCCAGCGCCTCGGGCGCATTTAATGAGTGTGCATCCGACCGGCCAATTGAAATCAGCAACCGGCACAGCACACCATGGGGGAGATGAAATGGCAATTGACGCCGCGACCGCGCCGGCACCCGGCAAGCACGACTTCAAGCCAGAGGAAAAGCGCGTCATTTTCGCGTCTTCGCTCGGCACCGTGTTCGAGTGGTACGACTTCTACCTGTACGGCTCGCTTGCAGCCATCATCTCCAAGCAGTTTTTCTCGGCGGTCAACCCGACAGCGGCCTTCATCTTCGCGCTGCTTGCCTTCGCGGCGGGGTTCGCCGTGCGTCCCTTCGGCGCTCTCGTCTTCGGACGCCTCGGCGACCTGGTGGGCCGCAAGCACACGTTCCTGATCACCATCGTGCTCATGGGCCTGTCCACTTTCCTGGTCGGACTGCTGCCCAGCTACGAGTCCATCGGCATCGCCGCGCCCGTCATCCTCATTGTGCTGCGTTTGCTCCAGGGCCTCGCCCTCGGCGGTGAGTACGGCGGTGCCGCCACCTACGTGGCAGAGCACGCCAGCGAAGGCAAGCGGGGCCTCGACACGAGCTGGATCCAGACCACCGCCACCATCGGCTTGTTTCTTTCGCTGCTGGTGATTCTTGGCGTGCGCACCTCTCTGGGCGAGGAGGCGTTCGCAGCCTGGGGCTGGCGGATCCCCTTCCTGCTGTCGGCGATCCTTCTGGGCATTTCGGTGTGGATCCGCATGCAACTGCACGAGTCACCGGCATTCAAGCGCATGAAAGAGGAGGGCAAGCAGTCCAAGGCTCCCATCTCCGAGGCCTTCGGACAGTGGCGCAACCTCAAAGTGGTACTGCTCGCGCTGGTGGGTCTCACCGCGGGTCAGGCGGTGGTGTGGTATACGGGCCAGTTCTACGCGCTGTTCTTCCTTACCCAGACGCTGAAGATGGATGGCG
>DAIPHN010000337.1:0-1647 GCA_036771335.1 Burkholderiales bacterium | reverse complement strand
GCTCCTCAACGCCGCCTCGGTGCGGCGCGACGGGCGCGTGGTGGCGGTCTACGCCAAGCGCGACCTGCCCAACTACACGGTGTTTGACGAGGAGCGCTACTTCCAACCCGGACAGGCGCCCTGCGTGTTCGAGGCGGGCGGCCTGCGGCTGGGCGTGAACATATGCGAGGACATCTGGGGCAGCCTCGGCCCGCTCACCGCCCGGCCCGGCGCAAACGGCGAACCCGGCGAGGGCCGGCGCCGGGAGGCGCTCGCGCCCCAGCAGGCGCGTGCCGCTGGCGCCCAGGCGCTGCTGGTGCTCAACGCCTCGCCCTATCACCTGGACAAGCAGGCGGTGCGCTACGACGTTGTGGCTGCCCGGGCCCGGGAGACCGGCATGCCGGTGGTGTTCTGCAATCTGGTGGGCGGCCAGGACGAACTGGTGTTCGACGGCGCCTCCTTCGTCGTGGATGCCCGCGGCCAGATCACCCATCAGTTGCCGGCCTTCGAGGAAGCCCTGGCGGTGGTGGAGCTGCGCGATGGGGCGCTGCTGGCGGGCGAGCGCGTGGCGCCGCTGTGCACCGAGCAGGCGGTCTACCGCGCCCTGTGCCTGGGTGTGCGCGATTACCTGGACAAGAACGGTTTCCCGGGTGGCCTGGTGGGGTCCTCGGGCGGTGTGGATTCCGCCCTCACGCTGTGCATCGCCGCCGACGCGCTCGGGCCCGAGCGCGTGCGTGCGGTGATGATGCCCTCCCAGTACACCGCCTCCATGAGCCTCGAAGATGCCCAGGCCCTGGCCGGCAACCTGAGGGTGCGCCACACGGTGCTGGCCATCGAGCCCGTCTTCCAGCAGTTCCTGCACACCCTGGCGGAGGAGTTCGCCGGGCGCGCGCCCGACACCGCCGAGGAGAATCTTCAGTCGCGCATCCGCGGCACGCTGCTCATGGCGCTGTCCAACAAGTTTGGCGCCATCGTGCTCACAACCGGCAACAAGAGCGAAATGGCCACCGGCTACGCCACCCTGTACGGCGATATGGCGGGCGGCTTCGCCGTACTCAAGGACATCAGCAAGCTGCTGGTTTACCGGCTGGCGCGCTGGCGCAATGCCCAGGGGCCGGCGCCAGTGATCCCCGAGCGAATCCTCACCCGCGCGCCCTCGGCGGAGCTACGTCCCGAACAGAAGGACCAGGACAGCCTGCCTCCCTACGAGATCCTCGACGCCATCATGGAGCAGTATGTGGAGCACGACCGCAGCCCCGCGCAGATCGTGGGGCTCGGCTTCGCGCGGGCCGATGTGGAGCGTGTGGTGCGTTTGCTCACGGTGAGCGAGTACAAGCGGCGGCAGGCCCCGGTAGGGGTGCGCATCACCCCGCGCGGCTTCGGCAAGGACTGGCGCTTTCCCATCACCAACCGCTACCGGGAACGGTTCTAGGGCGGCGGCGGGCGTTATACTCCCGACGTTCCTTTTCCCCCGCTCGGTGCGAGCCTGCCATGAAGAAGATCGAAGCCGTCATCAAGCCCTTCAAGCTCGACGAAGTTCGTGAGGCCCTCTCCGAGATCGGCGTCACCGGCCTGACCGTCACCGAGGTGAAAGGCTTCGGCCGCCAGAAGGGCCACACCGAGCTCTATCGGGGTGCCGAGTATGTGGTCGACTTCCTGCCCAAAGTC
>DAIPHN010000336.1:0-1668 GCA_036771335.1 Burkholderiales bacterium | reverse complement strand
CATCGAATGGGTCACTGACTCGCGTCGCCGACAACACGCCCACCTCTACTCGCTCAGTCAAGTCGTGCATCACGGACTCAATTCTTGTGCCGACGTTCGGCTGTTGCCACAACGTAATCGCTATCGGACGACCATGCGCAGCGGTGCGGATCGAGGCACGAACAATTCCTCGAACCACTCCCGTGTCGCCCTGATCACCAAGGCGCTTCACGATGGTCATTGGTCGCGCGTTCATTTCGGGTCCGCCTTCGGGTAGTGCAAGGTCTCGTGTGGCTTGTCGCCGTTGGCAGGTACGTCGATTCGCGGCCCGGCCTTCCCTTCGGGTCTCAGTGCGACCCCGTTCTCACCGACCTGAGTACCCTTGGGATAGCCGCTTCCTTCAGGGGCTGGACCAGACTTTCCGCCCGTCAGCTTTCCGAAGTCTTTGCCAGCATCGCCGGTGCCGCCGTTCTCTGGTGCAAGAGGCCCGCTGTTGTGCCTATTTCCTTGTGGCCCACTCTTGCCATCCTGCACGCCGACGAGGCCACCGGGAAGTGGGGTACCTTTGTCGCCGCTGTTCCCGGCCTGGCCGGTATTGCCTGTGCCAGATGAGCTTTGATTGGCCGCAATGTTCGCTACTGCCGCAGCGCTCGCGACGAACAAAGTGCGAGTACCCCAAGCAATCAGCGCGTCTACAGCGAGCGGAATGAGCGGTATAGCAAACCGCCCGTCCGGATCCTTGAACTTGTACGGGATGTTGTTCCCGTAGACGTAGCGGTTAAAGCTGCTGCCGGTCTTCGCATCGGTCACGACCGGATCAACGCTGAGGAACCGTCCCGCGATAGGGTCGTAATACCGCTGCTGCATATACAACGTTGCGCCCGAGGCGAGTCGTCGTACTGGAAGGCAGTTTTGCTAGACGTGGCGCGGGGTTGCGGCCGGCGGGCCCGTGGTAAACCTCCTGTTTTGAACTGGTTTTTGCCTAGACGCGCATTTTGAGCCCCGCAGGCGCGCGAGGGCAAGGCGATCAGCGGCTAAGAAGGGCGCGCGGGCCTGTCTTCTTTAGCCGCCGGCTGTTGGCTGTTCAAGGCCTCGGACTGCCACAGGTGGTGTTCGGGTCAAGGGCGCGAAGCGGCGAAGCGAACCCTTGACGCGCCACAGCTTCAATACGCTCTTGCTGTGCGGTGGAAGGCGACTCGTCGGCTTACACCGCATGGCAAGCCTTGGCGGTCTTGGCCTGGACGGTGGTTGGCGGATCAGCGATGACGGCGGCCACAGCACCGGCCGTGCCGGTGCTGGCGGCGCAGCCGCCAGCACTGAACCTATCGCGGCGCGTAGCCTGCCGCCGCCAGTGCCGCGCGCACGCGCGCGGTGGCCTGGATCATCTCGCGTATTTGCTCGTCGTCTTCGGTCAGGCTGCGGCAGTCGGCCCACCCGATGCGCTTGACCAGCTGCGCGAGCGCCCAGGCCTGTTCGGCGTCGAGTTCGACGGTGACGATGACGTGTTCCATGCGATGTGCTCCGGTGTGCCCGGCGTTCAGGGCGAACGCCACTGGCCTGGTCCACGGAGTGCCGCGCGCAGCCGTGTCAAGGCCGCGCGTACCCGCGCGCCCGCAGGGCAAGGCCATGACACGGCGAGCCCGGCACTACGCAGGCCAGGACAGAGGAGAGAGCCCGGGCGCCCCCACG
>DAIPHN010000335.1:0-1677 GCA_036771335.1 Burkholderiales bacterium | reverse complement strand
ACACCTGCCAGTCGTCCAGCATGGCGCACAGCGCCTCCACCGGCCCCTCCAGGAACGCGTGCTCCTGCTCGCTCAGCGCAGGAACCGGAAACCCGTGCAACCGCTGCCAGTTGGGCGCCCCCGAGAACAGTTCCCCGTCCCACCACACCGTGCCAGCCTCCAGCGCCTCCTGCTCCGTGCGCGACACCGGTGGCAGTACGCGCCGGAACCACCTCAGCAGCGGTGCAGCCACGAGGTTGCGGCGCAGAGGCGCCACGTTGAGCACCGCCGCCACCAGCGCGAAGGCAACCCACAGGGCTCCCATGGCCACCGCGCCTGGCCCCGCGAGCACCTGCAGCGCCCCCAGCAAGGCCGCCGCGGCCACCGTGGCCAGCCAAAGCGGTGCCCCCACCCCGGCGAGCAGCCACCCCGTGGCCACGGAGGCAGCGATCCAGGCGATGAGGTTCATGGAGAATCCTTTCGTGATGCGCGAGGCAGTGGCCACGCCCTGGGCCGGGCCGGACAAAGTGACGGCCATTAGGAATCGTTCGCGAGAAGGGTGCCCACGGCCCGAGTGCATGTCAACCTGCGGTCAGGGTGCGCAACCCGCCGGTGCGCCTGGCAGGGGAACCGCCGCCCGCTCGAAAGACGCGCACTAACTTTGAGGACAGACCCGAGGCGCTCCCCGGTCTTCGAGGCGCCCAAACTGTTTCCCCAGGGACGAACGCACCCCGGACAGGGCGCGAACAAAGCGGCGGGGAAGAAGAACCGCGGCCGCTAGCGCCCCTCGAGATCCCCAAGCCGGGCGCGAAGCGCGTTGATCACCGTCTCGCAAGCCGGTGAATTGCCGCGGCCCGCCTTCATGCGTTGCCGCAGGCCGTCGAGGAAGCGCTGGCGCGCTTCGATCACGTCCTGGGCCGGACGACCGCGGCCGGCAAGGGCCAACAGCGCCGAGGCGCGCAACCGATCGGCCAGCGGCTCTTCGTTGCAGGCGTAGGCATCGCCGTAGAGGGTCACGTCGCGCGCCAGAGCGGCCTCTTCCTCTTGGGAAAGTGCGGCAATGGCTCCGCCAACCCAGAGCAGGGCGGCGGGTGCAAGGAGGCAGGCGCGGATCAGAATTGCGCTTCCTCGAGCGCCAGCACCGCTGGCGAGCCCTCGGTCACCGCTACGCGGAAGGCGTGCGCCAGAGGCATGATGTGCTCGGCGTAGAAGCGCGCGGTGGCCAGCTTGGCGCGATAGAAATCGTGCTCGGTGCTGCCCTCATCCAGGCGGGCCTTGGCAATGAGGGCGGCGCGGAACATCTGGTGGCCGCCCGCCACGGTGCCGAACAGCTTCAGGTAGGGAACAGCTCCCGCCGAGGCCGCGCCGGGATTGCGCGGGTAGGTCTCGAGCAGCCAGGCGGTGGCCTGCTCCAGATCGCGAAGCCCGGCGGCGAGCGCTGCGCGCATGGCGGCGAGGCCGGGGTGGGCGGGGTGGGTGGCGAGGTCGGCATCGAGAGCTCGCATGTGCGCGATGTAGGCCAGCGCCGTGGCGCCTTTTTCGTAGGCGATCTTGCGGCCGATGAGGTCGTTGGCCTGAATGCCTGTAGTGCCCTCATAGATGGACGTGATGCGCGCATCGCGCAGGTACTGGGCGGCGCCGGTTTCCTCCACGAACCCCATGCCGCCGTGGATCTGCACGCCGGTGGAGGCAATCTCG
>DAIPHN010000334.1:0-1679 GCA_036771335.1 Burkholderiales bacterium | reverse complement strand
CTCCGAAGGCTGCCTCGGCTGCCGAGGCCCCGAAGACTGCCAAGCCTGCGAAGGCTGCCAAAGCCGCGAAGGCCGGAAAGGCCGCGAAGCCTGGCAAGGCCGTGAAGGCCAAGGCCGCCGCGCCCCTGGAGCTGTCGAAGAAAGACCGCAAGCGCGCCAAGACGCCGCCGGCGGCACCAGCTTCACCCGCGGCGGCCATCAGCGCCCTGTTCCAGGCCCAGCAAGTGCCGACCAAGGTAACGCCGAAAAACCCCCGCGGCCGCGGCTGACCCTGGCCGCCGCGCGGGGCGGTGGTCAACCCGGGAGAGCCGTCAAGGGCTGAACGCGGTGCGCAAAGCCCGCAGGTAACGCAGGCCCTCGATGGCGCGGCTGCCGTACCAGGAAGTCATGCCGCCATCGATGAGCTGGATCTCGGGGTGGCATTGGGGCGGCAGCTCGCCGCGCAGCCCATCGATGTGGCGCGGCCCGAAACTGTAGGGCTCCGAGGACAGCAGCACGCGCGACACGCCGAGCATGATCTGGGGCGACAAGTCCACCACCGGGTAGCGCGCGTGCGCCTGCACGGGCACCGTATCCCAGCCCACCTGCGCCAGCATGCGCGAGATGTAGGTCTCGCGGGACACACCCATCCAGGGAGACTTCCAGATGAGGTAGAGCACCTGCTCGCGCGCCAGCCCGGCGGCGAAGGCGCGCGTTGCCTCCAGCTCGGCGGTGAGGGCGGCGGTCAGCTCGGTTGCCCTTTGCTCGCGCCCGAAAACTCCGCCCAGCAGGTCATAGAGCCGCAGGTTGTCCTCGGGCTCGATGGGATGGGTGACGATCACATTGGGGACGAAGCTGGCCAGCTCCTCCACCACCGGGCGCGGGTTTTCGTCCACGTTGACCACCAGATGGGTGGGCGCTAGGCGACGCACCTTGGCCACATCCACCGTCTTGGTGCCGCCCACCTTGGGAACGCGGCGCACCCGGGAACGCGGGTGAACGCAAAAGCCGGTGCGCCCCACCACCTGGCCATCCAGGCCAAGCTCAAACAGCAGCTCGGTGAGGCTGGGCACCAGCGAAACAACCCGTGCCCCCTCTTGAGCCGGGCCATGGACCGCGCCCATGGCGTCCGTCCAGCGCCGCGGCCCCAGCCCTTGCCTTGTGCCCTTCATCGTACCCATCACGCCGCCTTTTTTGCCGCTGCATGATAACCGCTTGACCGTGGTTCCAAGTTGACGTTTACGTCAACGTCATACGATGCCATAATTTCGCCCCTCCGGCGGTAAACCAGCCCCCTGAGACACCGCCGACTTTCCGGGTCGACCCTTACCGAGGAATGCCATGACCGACCTCAGCGTCCAGAAGCAGGACCAGCCGTACCAGGCCACCCACAAGGTGCGCTTTGTTACGGCCGCAAGTCTTTTCGACGGCCACGATGCCTCCATCAACATCATGCGGCGCATCCTGCAGTCGCTGGGCGTGGAGGTCATTCACCTCGGCCACAACCGCTCGGTGGACGAGATCGTCACCGCCGCCCTGCAGGAGGACGTGCAGGGCATCGCGGTGAGCTCCTACCAGGGCGGCCACGTGGAGTTCTTCAAGTACATGGTGGACCTGCTGCGTGCGCGCGGCGGCGAGAACATCCGCGTGTTCGGCGGCGGCGGCGGCGTGATCGTGGCCCCGGAGATCGCCGAGCTGCA
>DAIPHN010000333.1:0-1705 GCA_036771335.1 Burkholderiales bacterium | reverse complement strand
AGGTGGCGCTGGTGACCGGGCATCGGTCGCTGGCGCATCTGTCGCGGTACACCAATCTGCGGCCGGAGGATGTGGCAGCCAAGAAAGTCTAGGCCGCCACCTCCCGCAGCTTGTCAAAATGCTCGGCCACATCCCGAAAGTCCGCCCAGATCCGCCCGCCCGCGGTGTACGTGCGCACGCCCAGCACGCCCTTCGAGCGCTGCGTGTGCAGCGCCACCACGGTGATGCCCAGCACTTTGGCAAGCTGCTCGGCGTTGAGGCGCGGGCCGTACTCCTGCAGCAGGTAGGCTTGCGTCATCAGGCACATGGGTTCGACCCTCCATCAGCGGGCGGCGTCACGCGCCACCCCGCGTCGCGCAGCAGCGCCGCCGCGCGCTCGATGTCGCGGCCGCGCCAGTCTCGATTCAAGGCCCAGCGCCCGTCGCGGAAGCTGACCTGCCCCGCCGCGCGCGGGGCCATGAGCAGGCCCCCCACCTGGCGCGGCTCCAGCTCGGCGCGGACGCACAGTGCCAGCGTGGGCATGCTGTCCGCCTGGGCCAGCTCGTCCAGCAGGCGCGCCACCTTGGTGCCCGGGCGGGCCTGCTGCGGCGCGTCGGGCTCGAGCTCGGCGGTGGTGTGCAGGCGGATAGGGCGGTGCGGGCGCAGCAGGGCGTCCCAGGGGGAGGCGTGGGCGGTGCTCATGCCCTGTCCCCCGCGCACCGCTTGCACACGTACACATTGGGCGGCACCTCGCGGTCGTGCCCGTTGTCGGCCGGGCCGCCGCATTGCGGACAGCGCATCGGCTCAGGCGGCTCCGCGCCCACGAAGTGCTGATGCTGCTCGATGCTCTCCTGCGCGATCCCAGACCGCACAAACCCGCCCCGCGCCCGCACGAAGGCCACCACCAGCGCCCCAAGGTCCGTCTGATCGTCGGCGCTGAGCTGCACCGCCGGGTCTTCGCCGCCGATGTCGTCCTCGAGCAGTTCGCCCAGCCGGTCGGCGATGCTCTCGCCCAGCCAGCGCAGGGCAAGGTAGGCCTCGGCCGGCTTCTGCCGCGCGATCCAGTAGGCGCGCTCCTCGCCCTCGCCGAGCGCATCGGATTCGATGCGGTCGATGGCGTCGCCGTGGGCTTGGGCCTCGCTCTCGGCATCGAAGTACTCCTCCTGGTCGATGCTCCAGCACCAGCGCGCGCCGCCGGCTTCGGCGTCTTCCTGGGCCTGCACGTGAGCCTTGGCCAGGGCCAGGAACTCGGCCAGGGCGTGGGGGAGTGATTGCGCGTCCATCATCCTCACCCCTTCAACCGATGCCGCGTGATCGACGTGATGCCGTTCGGCAGCGCCTCGCGCTCCTTCGGCCCGCCTTCGATGAACCCGCTCTCGCCGCTGCCTGCGGTCTTTAGGTACTCGACCTCGACCTTGGCCGAGTCCACCAGGGTCTTGCCGAGCTCGTTGACCGCGCGGGCGCGGTCCAGGTCTACGGTGCCGGCTTTCACGCCGCGCAGCGTGTCGAACAGGGCGTCGCGCAGGGCCTGCAGGTTGTTGTTCTGGGCACCGGCGGGCGGGGCGGTGTCGGGGTGGTCGGTCATGGGGCCTCCTGGGCGGTGTCGGCGCCGCGGCTGCGGCGGTTGATCTGGCGCGTGATCGCGCCGCGCCGCTGCACCACGGCGGCGATCGCCGGGCCGGACTGGTGGGAGGTGTGGCGGCGCATGTGCGCGGCGCGGGTGGTG
>DAIPHN010000332.1:0-1749 GCA_036771335.1 Burkholderiales bacterium | reverse complement strand
TGCTGGATGTGGCGCAGATTTCCGATGTGGTGGCGGTGGAATCGCCCGACACCTTCGTGCGGCCCATCTACGCCGGTAACGCCATGGCCACGGTGCGCAGCGCCGACCCCATCAAGGTGCTGACCGTCCGCGGCACGGCCTTCGACGCCGTGCCCGCCGCGGGCGGCGCGGCGGCCATCGAAACAGTGGCGAGCCCTGCCGCCGCCGGCCTGTCCACTCTGGAAGGACAGGAACTCACGGTCTCGGCGCGGCCCGAACTCACTGCCGCGCGCATTATCGTGTCAGGCGGCCGGGGCATGGGCAGCGGCGAGAATTTCGTCATCCTGGAAAAGCTCGCCGACCGCCTCGGCGCCGCGGTGGGCGCGTCGCGCGCCGCCGTGGACGCGGGCTTCGTGCCCAACGACTACCAGGTGGGCCAGACCGGCAAGGTGGTGGCGCCCGAGCTCTACATCGCGGTGGGCATTTCCGGCGCCATCCAGCACCTGGCGGGCATGAAGGACAGCAAGGTGATTGTCGCCATCAACAAGGATGCCGAGGCGCCCATCAACTCGGTGGCCGATTATTGGCTCACCGCCGACCTGTTCCAGGCCGTGCCCGAACTCACCGAGGCGCTGGGCTGACCACCCGTCCGGCGCTTCCACAACCGCAGCGAGAAATCCCATGTCCGTCTATGCCGCCCCCATCCGCGACATGCAGTTCGTGCTCCAGGAGCTGGTGGACCTGCCCGCCATCGCCCGCCTGCCGGGCTGCGAGGAAGTGAGCCCCGATCTGGTGGGCGCCGTGCTCGAGGAAGCCGGCAAGTTCGCCACCGGCGTGCTCGACCCGCTCAACTGGCCCGGCGACCAGACCGGCGCCCGGGTCAAGGACGGCGTGGTCACCACCGTGTCTGGATTCAAGGAAGCCTACCGGCAGTTCGTGGAGGCGGGCTGGCCGGCGCTGGGCGGCGATCCGCGCTACGGCGGGCAGGGCCTGCCGCACGTGCTGTCGCAGCAGATCTCCGAGATGTGGAACTCGGCCAACATGTCCTTCTGCCTGTGCCCCATGCTCACCAACGGCGCCACGCTGGCCATCGCGCGCCATGGGTCGCCGCAGCAGCAGGATACGTACCTCCCCAAGCTGGTCACCGGCGAGTGGACCGGCACCATGAACCTCACCGAGCCCCAGGCGGGCTCCGACCTTTCGGCCGTGCGTACCCGCGCGGTGCCCGAGGGCGATCACTACCGCATCTTCGGCACCAAGATCTACATCACTTGGGGCGAGCACGACATGGCGGACAACATCGTCCACCTGGTGCTGGCCCGCACCCCCGACGCGCCCGAGGGCGTGAAGGGCATCTCGCTGTTCATCGTGCCCAAGTTCCTGGTCAACGCCGACGGCAGCCTGGGCGCGCGCAACGACGTGAAGTGCGTATCCATCGAGCACAAGCTCGGCATCCACGCCAGCCCCACGGCGGTGATGCAGTACGGCGACGAGGGCGGCGCCATCGGCTACCTGGTGGGCCAGGAGAACATGGGGCTGTCCTACATGTTCACCATGATGAACTTCGCGCGGCTCGAAGTGGGCGTGGAGGGCGTGGCCATGGCCCAGCGCGCCTACCAGCACGCCCTGGAGTACGCCAGGACGCGGGTGCAGGGCCGCGCGGCGGGCGTGAAGAGCGGTGATCGCGTCACCATCATCCACCACCCCGACGTGCGTCGCATGCTGCTGTCCATGAAGTCGCAAACCGAGGCCATGCGCGCGCTGGCCGCC
>DAIPHN010000331.1:0-1771 GCA_036771335.1 Burkholderiales bacterium | reverse complement strand
CTGCACCGGGTCGACTATGTCGAACTTTGCGCACGGTTGATCAGACGTTCCTTAGTCTTACTGTGTCAATAAAAGTAAGGCATTATGCGCACTTCTTTGTCCTTTGTGTGAGGAACGATGAGTGCGAGCGAACGATTTGACTGGTACATGGAACACCTCGCGGCGGGACTTGGGCATTCGGACCGGCACGCGGGCCTGCGGGGCTACTGCACGGGGCTGATGCTGCCGGGTGCGCGCAAGAGCATTGAGCCCATGGCCGCGAGGCTCGATCCCCTGCACGCGAGCGCCCGGCATCAGGCGCTGCACCACTTTGTCTCCCGGGCCGAGTGGTCGGACGAGCAGATGCTCCAGCGCGTCGCCCAGTGGGTGCTGCCGAAGATGGACTTCACCCGCGGGGGCTTCTGGATCGTGGACGACACGGGCTTCCCGAAGAAGGGCAAGCACTCGGTGGGCGTGGCGCGGCAGTACTGCGGGGTGCTGGGCAAACAGGACAACTGCCAGGTGGCGGTGAGCGTCTCTGTGGCCACCGCGCAGGCGAGCCTGCCGGTGGCCTGGCAGCTCTACCTGCCCAAGGAGTGGGCGCTGGACCAGGCGCGCCGCACCAAGGCGGGCGTGCCCGCGGATCTGGCCTTCGCCACCAAGACCGAGATCGCGCTCGGGCACCTGGAGCGCCTGCTCGGCGACGGTGCCCCCCGGCACTGCGTGCTGGCCGATGCCGGCTACGGGGTGGATACGGCCTTTCGCGAGCGCCTGGACGCACTGGGCCTGCCCTACGTGGTGGGTATAACCTCGGCAGTGGTGGTGTGGCCCCCGGGGGTGGACCCGCTGCCGCCCAAGCCCTACAGCGGGTTGGGCCGCCCACCAGTGATGCCACGTCGCACCCGGGCACGCCAGCCCATGAGCGTGAAGGCCCTGGCGGGGCAGGTTCCCGCGCAGGCCTGGCAGACCATCAGCTGGCGCGAGGGAACCAACCAGACCCTCTCCAGCCGCTTCGCGGCCCTGCGCGTGCGCCACGCCGGGGGCAACAGCGGCCGGGCACGGCTCAAGCCCCAGCAATGGCTGCTCATCGAGTGGCCCACGGGGCAGGACGAGCCCCTGAAGTACTACCTCTCCAATTTGCCCGAGGACACCGCCATCAACGACCTGGTAGCCAAAGCACACATGCGCTGGCGCATCGAGCGCGACTACCAGGACCTCAAGCAGGAGCTCGGCCTGGACCACTACGAGAGGCGGGGTTGGCGGGGGTTCCACCATCACGGCACGCTGAGCATCGCGGCCTACGGATTCCTCGTCAGCGAACGCCTTGCCGCAGGATGCACGAGCGGCGTCAAAAAAAACTTCCTCGTTCGCCAAGTCCCTGCCCTTCCCGACGATTACATCCCGCGCGGCAGCCCGGCGCACGCAACGCCACGTGGGTGACTCGATTGCCACCATCCGCCACGATCTGTCGGTCCGACTCATTCACGCCCTCGGGCACTGTCCGCACTGCGGAAGTCACGCAACGCAGCTACGGTTATGACATAGTAATATTGGGGCGGACGAGTTCTTGCGGAGGAATAGGATTTGGGTGCTGAACTCGACACAACGGAATCGATGCGAATGCGGTCAGCGTTGAACATCCAGATAGGATAGCTTCGTCATGCCGTTAGGAGGGTGGGTAGACTTGCACGAATTTGGCGGAGGCGACTATTAAAAATTTCGTAATTCGTGACATTACCAGAGCGTGGCTTGCATCCAGCAGGCGGCGATGATCGAAGGGCGCTTCTGGGCG
>DAIPHN010000330.1:0-1788 GCA_036771335.1 Burkholderiales bacterium | reverse complement strand
GGCTCGAAGCCCAGCACGAGGAACTCGGTGTCCGCGCACTGGATCTCCATCGTGGTCACCTCGCCCGTCATCGGTCCGCGGGTGCCCAGGTTGGAAAGCCAGGTCCAGCCTTCCAGCGTGCCGTTGCGGTGGTGCACCCGGCACAGGCAGGCGCCTTCGGCATCGGGCTCGGCCAAGCGTTCGAGGATGGCGGGGTAGCGCATCGTCTGCGGTGCTTTCAGGGTCGTGTCCAGCATGGGGGGCTCCAGATCAGGGGGAGGGCGGGGCCGTCGGGGGCGTCATCTGCGCCATCAGGGCGGCGAGCTGTTCGGGGCTCAGGGCCTTCAGCGCGGACAGCGCGGCGGCGGTATCGGGCGATTCGCCGGTGTTGCCCATCCGGCTGTGCACCAGCCCAGCGAAGGCCTGGCCGTCGCGACGGGTCAGGTTCGGCACGAAGCGGCTGTAGACCTTGAACAGCATCTCCACGCTGGCGTGGCCCATCACCTTGGCGATCCACTCCGGGTTCTCACCGGCGGCCAGCATCAGGGTCGCGGCCGTATGGCGCGTCTGGTACGGGCGCCGCTTCTCCAGCTCGAGGTAGCGCAGCAGCGGGTACCAGAGGCGATTGCAGAAGTTGTGCGCATCGATCGGGTTGCCCTCCGAGGTGCTGAACACCCAGGGGCAGTCGGCGCGCTTTACCTTCAGCCGGTTCTGGATGGCCTCCCACACCATGGGCAGCATTTCGATGTCGCGTACCGAGGTGTCGGTCTTGACCCCGTCCTCCTCCTCGCCGTTGATCACGGACTCGCGGACGAGGATCAGGCGACGCTCGAGGTCGATGTGCTTCCACTTCAGCCCATTGATCTCGCCCGTCCGCAGGCCGGTGAAGAAGCGCACCTGCAGGTAATCGCGGTAGTCGGGCCGGACGGCCTCGAGGATCTTCCGCACCTCCTCCATCGTGAAGGGCTGCACGTCCGTGCGCTTCACCTTGAGCGGCTTCACGCTGCGGAAGGCCGGGGTGAACTCGAAGCGGTCCGCCGCCTCGTTCAGGATCTGCCGCAGGAAGCACATCACCTTGTTGATGCGCGCCGCGCCCAGCGTGGCCGCCTTGCGGCCGGGCAGCTTGGCCAAGGCGGCGCGGAACCCGAGCACATCGGCCTTGGTGATGGTGTGCACCGGCCGATCGCCGAAGGCGGGCAGCAGGTTCTTGTCCAGGGTCTCGCGCACGCAGCGCCGGTGGCTCTTCTTCCACGTCGGCGACATCTCGAGGTGCCACAGCTCGGCGAAGTCGCTGAAGGTCGGCGTCTGCCGCTCCGGGGCGACGGCCACGGCGATGGCTTGGGCCAGCGGGGCCGACGGCGTCGGCTCGGGCGCGGCCTCGTCGCTGTCCTTCGCCGCGAACTGATCCACTCGCGGGCTGTTCGGGAAGTAGGTGGCGTAGTCGAACGTCCCGTTCGCCATGTCCTTCTTGATGCGCTTGGCCAGCGCCTCGACCCGCTTGCGGTTCTCGGGCGTGTCGGCCAGCGCCGTCTGCTCGCGGCAGCGGACGCCGCGGTAGCGGAAGTCGAAGAAGAGCTGCCCGGTATCCGGCCGGGCGCGGATGTTGACGTCAGGCATGGGCCACCCCGCCATTGGCCATGGGGATGCCCATCAGCGGCAGGCTCGAGGCCTTGCCGATGTCGCGCTCGATGGCTTCCCAGATGAAGAGCAGCTTCCGTCCGCCGAAGGGGCGTATGTAGTGCCCCCCCTCCATCAGGACGGCGTCTTTCAGCCGGGCGCGGATGGTCCGCGGTGCGTAGTGGATGCGTT
>DAIPHN010000329.1:0-1834 GCA_036771335.1 Burkholderiales bacterium | reverse complement strand
AAGACCCTATGTTGAAGGTGGCGCTGGCCCAGATCAATGCGACGGTGGGAGACCTTGAGGGCAACTCGCAACTCATCGAAGCCGCAGCCCGCGAAGCCTACGCCAAAGGCGCGCGCCTCGTCGTTTCACCGGAACTTTCCCTGACCGGGTATCCGCCCGAGGACCTGCTGCTGCGGCCCGCCTTCATGAGGGCCTGTGACGACGCCCTGCATCGGCTGGCGCGGCGCCTGGAAGATCTGGCGGGCCTGAGTGTGCTGGTAGGCCATCCAGTCTCAGCCCAACTTCCAGCCAATCAAGGCTCGAAGTCGCTTGCAGCTCCCGCCTGTTTCAACGCGGCCAGCGTGCTGGCTTGCGGTGCCGTGGCGGGCACGTACTTCAAGCGCGAGTTGCCCAACTACCGTGTTTTCGATGAGCGGCGTTACTTCACCTCGGGTCGAGAGGCGGGCGCAGCCCCGCTGGTCTTTGAGGTGCAAGGCGTGCGCGTTGGGGTGCTCATCTGTGAGGACGCCTGGTTCGAGGAACCGGCCGAGGCATCCTGTGCCGCGGGCGCGCAGGTGCTGTGCGTCATCAACGCCTCGCCCTTTCATCTGGACAAGGCCTATGAGCGCGAGGAGCGCATGGCGCAGCGCGCCCGTGCCTGCGGCGTGCCCGTGCTGTACGCCCACCTGGCTGGTGGGCAGGACGAGGTGGTGTTTGATGGCGCCTCCTTTGCAGTCGATGCGCAAGGCACGGTCCGAGCGCGATTGGCGTCTTTCGAGGCCTGTATGGGGGTGTTGACCGTCTGGCCCAACGGGCAGGTGGAAGGGACTATCACTGCGGTGCCGACTGTGGAGCAGCAGGCGTGGTCAGCCCTGGTCACGGGCGTGCGAGATTACGTCAACAAGAACGGCTTTCCCGGTGCCATCATCGGGCTGTCGGGGGGCATCGACTCTGCGCTGGTGCTGGCCGTGGCCGTGGATGCCATCGGCGCCGAGCGGGTCCGCACGGTCATGATGCCCTCGCCCTACACCGCAGACATTTCCTGGATCGATGCCCGAGAGATGGCCGACGGACTGGGTGTGCGCCACGACGAGATTCCCATCGCGTCTGTATTCGAGGCTTTCAAGGCTGGTCTTGCGCCGTTCTTCGCCGGCCTGGCAGAGGACGCCACCGAGGAGAACATCCAGGCGCGCATACGCGGCACCCTGCTGATGGCCTTGTCCAACAAGACCGGCGCCATCGTGCTGACCACGGGCAACAAGAGCGAGATGGCCACAGGGTACTGCACCCTTTACGGTGATATGGCCGGTGGTTTCGCGGTGATCAAGGACGTGGCGAAGACGCTGGTGTACCGGCTGGCTCGGTGGCGTAACCAGCAACCCGGAGGCTGCGTCATCCCGGAGCGCATCATCACGCGTGCGCCGTCGGCCGAGCTGCGTCCTGACCAGACGGATCAGGACAGCCTGCCGCCTTACGAAGTGCTCGACGGCATCCTGGCCCTGTACATGGAAGAAGACCGCAGCGTGCAGGAAATCATCGACCAGGGCTACGCTCCCGCCGATGTCGAGCGGGTCACGCGTCTGATCAAGATCAACGAGTACAAGCGGCGCCAGGCCCCCGTGGGCATACGCATCACCCACCGTGCTTTCGGTCGCGACTGGAGGTATCCCATCACCTCCAGATTCCGTGCGTAAACTGTCCCGCTGAATTCTTGAAAGCAGAGGTTTCCCATGAAGCAGATCACCGCCATCATCAAGCCGTTCAAGCTCGAGGAGGTCCGGGAGGCCCTGGCGGATGTCGGCGTGTCGGGGCTGACCGTGACCGAGGTCAAGGGCTTTGGCCGCCAGAAGGGCCA
>DAIPHN010000328.1:0-1896 GCA_036771335.1 Burkholderiales bacterium | reverse complement strand
CGGCTGTAGTCGATCACGGCGGGTGAGGAGATGTCCGACCAGAAATGGCGCGGCGCGTCGATCACAAGGTTGTCGTCCACCAGGATGCCGAAGCCCTTGAGCACCGGCTCGAGCCCGGTGGTGATCCAGGGATCCAGGAGGAACAACGCATTGGCGCCCTGGACCAGCCAGTCGTCGATGGCCTTCACCTCCGGGGACAGCAGCGCGAACTTCGGCCCCGCCACCACGAGCAGCGCGCAGCCCGCCAGCGCTTCGCCGCCCTTCACCAGGGTAATCTTCTGCACCGAGTAGTTCATGGTTTCGAGCGCGGCGCGGGCCTTGGCCATACCGTGCTGCTCCTGCACGATCACCTTGTCTCCCAGGCCGTGGGCGTGGCCGCCCTGCCCTTCCAGATGGTCGTGGGATTCGAGGCTGAAGGGGTCGGCCTCGCCGTGACCTTCGAGGAAGCAGATCTTCTGGGTAACGCCCTGCGAGATGCGCAGGATGGCGTTGGCGATGTCGGCCTCGTTGCCGCTTTGCACCAGTTGCTTGCGGCCCTCGCTCTCGATCACCGAGGTGCCCGCGAAGGTGACGCCCATCATCCGAGCTTGGGCCGGGTTCAAGGTGGGGTCGAAGAACTCCACGGTGATCCGGTCGTTCTGACGGCCGATAAGGCGGTACAGATCCACCGTCTCGCGCATCATCGGGTCGGCGAAGAAGGTGATGCGCAACGGCTTGTCGATGCGCTTCAACATGGCGATGCTCTGCGCGCTCAGCGAGTAACGGCCGCCGCGGGTGAGGTCGAAGCGCGCCGGCAGAAGCGCCGCCAGCCACGCCGCCGCCACCAGGATGCCGGCGATGCCGAGCGTGGCGAGCGCAATCTCGCCGCGCCGGCCGCGCGCGAGCTGGCGGAGGTCTTGGCGCAGCTGCCACCCCGCCCAGCCCGCCACCGCCAGCCCCGCCAGCGCCACCGCGGCACCCCACACGCCCGGTTCGAGCAGCAGCAGTTGCAGCACGCCCGCCAGTGCCAGCAGGGCCACACCCGCGATCAGCACCAGTCCGTGACGAAAATTACGGTCCATCAGATATCAGATCCCTCTATCGCCGCCACTGCAGCCAGCCGGCGTTGAGCACCAGCGCGATGCCGGCCACCGCCAGGTAGTAGACGATGGCCTCGGTGCGCACCAGCCCCTGGATGAAGCCGCCATAGTGAATGGCGAAGGACAGGTGCGAGAGCAGCGCACGCATGCCCGGCGTGGACTGGAAGGCCTGGGCGTGGCCCACGAACCACAACGCCAGCACCACCACCACGGTGAGCAGCGCAGCAACGATCTGGTTCTGGGTGAGCGCCGAGAACAGCTGGCCGATGGCTAGGCAGGCCATGCCCAGCAGCACGAAACCCAGGTAGCCGGACAGGATGGTGGTGAGCTCCGGATTGCCGTACAGCGCCAGCGGCACCACGTTGATGGCCGTGCCCAGCGCCATGATGAGCAGGATGGTCACGGCTCCGAGGTACTTGCCCAGCACCAGCTGCCAGGACCGGAACGGCAGCGTGGCGAGCAGTTCCATGGTCCGCCCGTTCACCTCGGCGGTGAACAGGCGCATGGACACGATGGGCAGCAGCGTCACCAGCAGGATGCCCATGTTCTGGAACGTCTCGTCCATGCTGGCATTGCCGGTGAGAAAGGTGTTGTAGAGGAAAAAGTAGCCCGTGCCCACCAGGAACACCGCCACCACGAAGTAGGCGATGGGCGAGCGGAAGTAGCTCAGCAGTTCCTTGCGATACAGGGCCAGGAGCGCGCGCATTGACCGGTTCCCTCTCAGGCCGCCGCGGCGCGCTCGGCCGCGCCGTGAGCATCGAGCGTGGTGTCGCCCACGTAGCGCAGAAACACGTTCTCGAGCGTGGGCTGCAGGCGC
>DAIPHN010000327.1:0-1920 GCA_036771335.1 Burkholderiales bacterium | reverse complement strand
GAATGCGGCTGCCAGATCGTTGATTTAGCGGGACAGTTTTCGTCCGGTGCGGGGCGTATCTTGCTCAAAGCGCATGAGCTCGGGCCGCATTGGATGGCCCCCGCTTGGATTACGCCAAGCCGCTGCATGCGCTGATTCCTCCAAGACTTCCCAGATTTCGTCCAGTCCCTCCCTGCTGGGCGAATACCCGTCCATGACGATGGTCCTTTGCGGCCTAGTGGACGGGAGCTCTTACGAGATCGCCTGTGTTCTTCTCAATACCTGACCGCTTTCTACCCAGCCGCAATCCGGGGCCGTTCTCCCGTTTCCGCGTCTGCAAGGTCAAACACTGCAAGACACGGCTTCACTCCAACAACCCTGGTCCCTTGTGCATGCGCCACTGGATCGCATCAATCCCCCCAGAAGAGCGCCTAAAACACCGGGACCGATAGACCCGCGGCCTTACCGCTGCAAACTCCATGAGGGCCTGCTTACCGCATAAAGAGCCCACGAGAGTTACGCAGCCCAAAGACCCGGACAACCCAAGGAGCAGATGGCCTACCCCGGCAAATACAAGATCGAGGCCAGGCAAGGCCAGACGTATGACCAGACTTTCACCTGGCGGGTCGATGACCTGCCCGTGAACGTGACTGGCTTTACGGCTGCCATGCAGGTCCGAAGCTCCTGGGACTCAGACACGGTCGTGCTGAACGCTGGCACCTTCATCACTCTGGGCGGAACGCTCGGCACGGTGAGGGTCAACATCCCAGCCGGCACCATCGCAGCCATTACGCCAGGCCGGTATCAGTACGACCTCGAGCTGAACAACGCTGGCACGGTGACAACCCTTCTGGCTGGCGCTTTTGAAGTCAAGCCTGAGATCACCAGGTGACAGAAGACGAGGAAAGGGAGATCCTGTCGCGCCTTCGGATGGCGCTTCAGGCCACGATCCCCGCAGCTGAAGATGTAGGCGTCTTGACTGGCTACGTCGTGATCAGCCAATGGACCGACGATGCGGGAGACGAGTGGCTTATGACCACGGCAGGGGAGATCAATGACCGTGGTGCAGCTGTCTGGGCAATAAAGGGCTGGCTCAACCACACCCTTGACAACATCGACAGCTACTTTGGCGACGAGGACTAAAGATGCGGCGAAAGCGCCGCTACATATCCGTTTGCGCCGAACACGGCTGCCCCGAGCTAACTGACGAGCGCTTCTGCAAGCAGCACACCAAGGACTACTTCAGGGAGCACGAGAGCCGCAGGGAGTCAGCGCATGCCAAGGGCTACGACGCCCAGTGGCGGAAGACCAGGCAGGAGTTCCTTCGGGCCTACCCCGTTTGCCAAGACGAGATGGGATGCGTGGCCAAGGCAACGGACGTTGACCACATCGACGGGCTCGGACCATCGGGACCTCGAGGCCACGACTGGACCAACCTCCGAGCGCTCTGTCACTCGCACCACTCCAAGCGAACGGCACGGGATCAACCAGGTGGGTTCAGCATGGGAGCCAGAGCACACGGCCCATTCGTTGTGCTGATCGGTGAGTCGGGAGTGGGGAAGACCACGGTGGCTAAGCGGCTGGCATCGAAGCTAAGCGCCACTGCCCTAGCCCGAGATGACTTTGACTATGGATGGCGTGACCTTTACCCCGTCCTAGACCACACCGAGCAGGCCGTGGTTGAGTGCGTCCGCATTCCTCGAGCGCTTCTACGTCGAATGACTGAGCGGCAAGCGCTGTTGGTTGAGCTAAGGCTTGACAACGAGGTAAGGCGCCAGAGGCTTGAGGCTCGAGAGGTCGACCCCGACGATGCCGACATGCTGTTCAGGGTCAGGCCCGGCAAGAACGCCTACGAACGGCACGTTGACCCGGACCTCGTCCTTGACACCGCCGGAGATCCGGACGATGTTGCGGCGCAGATTTGTGAGCGTGCAAGGCGCT
>DAIPHN010000326.1:0-1943 GCA_036771335.1 Burkholderiales bacterium | reverse complement strand
GCTGCGTGTACGGTCTGACCTTCACCTCGCACTTCTACGGCGCGCGCCGCACCGTGGGCTACGTGCCGTTCAACTCCGAGACTCTGGTCACGGGCAAGTTGTTCGAGGACATCCGCGAGGCGGTCTTCAAGCTCGCCGACCCTGCGCTGTATGACACCGTGGTGGTAACCAACCTGTGCGTGCCCACGGCCTCGGGCGTGCCGCTGCAACTGCTGCCGCGAGAGATCAACGGCGTGCGCATCATCGGCATCGACGTGCCCGGCTTCGGCGTGCCCACCCATGCGGAGGCCAAGGACGTGCTGGCGGGCGCCATGCTGCGCTATGCCCGTGGCGAGGCCGAGCGTGGACCCGTGGCGGCGCCGCGTGCGGGCCTGAGCGAGCGGCCCACCATCAGCCTGCTGGGGGAGATGTTTCCCGCTGATCCCGTGGGCATCGCCATGTTGCTGGAGCCCCTCGGCCTGGCCGCGGGACCCGCCGTTCCCACCCGCGAGTGGCGCGAGTTGTACGCTGCCCTGGATTGCGCCGCGGTGGCAGCGATTCACCCCTTCTACACCGCCAGCGTGCGCGAGTTTGAAGCCGCCGGACGCCCCGTGGTGGGGTCGGCTCCCGTGGGGCACGACGGCACCGCCGCCTGGCTGGAGGCCATCGGCGAGGTCTGCGGCATTGCCCGGACCACGGTGGATGCCGCCAAGAGCCGCTTCCTCCCGCTGATCCGTGGGGTGCTGGCGAAATCGCCCGTGAAGGGTCGCATCACCCTGTCGGGCTACGAGGGCTCGGAGTTGCTGGTGGCGCGCCTGCTGGTGGAATGCGGCGCCGATGTGCGCTACGTGGGCAGCGCCTGCCCGCGCACCCGCTTCTCGGACACCGACCGCGAATGGCTCGAAGCCAAGGGCGTGCGGGTCCAGTTCCGCGCCTCGCTCCAGCAGGACCTGGCCGCCATGGCGGAATTCGAGCCCGACCTGGCCATCGGCACCACGCCGGTGGTGCAAAAGGCCAAGGAGGCGGGCATCCCGGCGCTGTATTTCACCAACCTCATCTCGGCGCGGCCCCTCATGGGCGTGGCTGGCGCCGGCTCGCTGGCGCAGGTGGTCAACGCGGCACTGGGCAACCGCACCCGCTTCACCGAGATGAAGGCGTTCTTCGAAGGCGTCGGGCACGGCGATGCTGCCGGCGTCTGGGAAGACGTGCCCCAGGACCGCCCGGCCTTCCGCGAGCAATACCGCCGGCAGATGGAAAAGCTCGCCGCCAAGCGCAAAGCTGAGGAAATGATCTGATGCTGGTCCTAGACCACGATCGCGCCGGTGGCTACTGGGGCTCGGTGTACGTGTTCACCGCCGTCAAGGGACTGCAGGTGATCATCGACGGCCCGGTGGGCTGCGAGAACCTGCCCGTCACCTCGGTGCTGCACTACACCGATGGCCTGCCGCCCCACGAATTGCCCATCGTCGTGACGGGCCTTGCCGAAGAAGAGCTGGGCCAGCACGGCACCGAGCAGGCCATGAAGCGCGCCCACGGCACCCTCGACCCAGCCCTGCCCGCGGTGGTGGTGACCGGCTCCATCGCCGAAATGATCGGCGGCGGCGTGACGCCCGAGGGCACCAACATCAAACGCTTCCTGCCGCGCACCATCGACGAGGATCAGTGGCAAAGCGCCAATCGCGCCATGAACTGGCTGTGGAGCGAGTTCGGGCCGCGCAAGGTGCCGGCGCGCAAACCGCGCAAGGACGGCGAGAAGCCGCGCGTCAACATCATCGGCCCCATCTACGGCACCTTCAACATGCCCTCGGATCTGGCCGAGATCCGCCGCCTGGTGGAGGGCATCGGCGCCGAGGTGAACCTGGTGTTCCCCCTTGGAACCCACCTGGCCGACATCGCCCGGCTCGCGGACGCCGACGTGAACGTGTGCATGTACCGCGAGTTCGGCCGCCTGCTGTGCGAGGCCC
>DAIPHN010000325.1:0-1959 GCA_036771335.1 Burkholderiales bacterium | reverse complement strand
TCCCTTCTGACCGCCCTGGCCCTCAGCCTCGGGTCCCCGTGGGTCCTGGCCCAGGCACCCGCCTGGCCGGCAGCCAAACCCATCCGCATCCTGGTGGGCGTGACCACGGGCGGCACCACCGACACTCTGGCACGGTTCCTGGCCCAGGAGCTGTCGCGCGACCTGGGACAGACGGTGATCGTGGAGAACCGGGTGGGTGCCGGGGGCAACATCGCGGCGGAGGCGGCCGCCCGTTCCCCCGCCGACGGCTACACGCTGCTGTTCGTCAACACCAGCCATTCGGTGAACATGGGCCTGTACGGCGCGCGCGCGCCCTACGACGCGGTCAAGGACTTCACGCCCATCACCCAGGTGTCCACCGGGCCGGCGGTGCTGGTGGCGGCGCGCGACTTCCCGGCGCGTGATGCCAAGGATGTGATCGCCCTGGCCAAGGCGCAACCGGGCAAGCTCGACTTTGCGGTTGGCGGCCTGGGCACCTCCATCCACATGGCGGGCGAACTGTTCAAGATGACGGCGGGCGTGGACATCGTCAACATTCCCTACAAGGGCAGCAACCCGGCGCTGCTGGACGTGGTGGGCGGGCAGGTGAAGCTGATGTTTGCGCCCGTCATCAACGCCGTGCCGCAGATCAAGGCCGGCAAGGTGAAGGCCCTGGGCGTGACCAGCACCACGCGCATCCCGGCACTGCCCGACGTGCCGCCGATTGCCGACGTGCTGCCGGGTTATGAGTCCACCGCCTACTTCGGCCTGCTGGCGCCGGCCAACCTGCCGCGGGACATCCTGACCCGACTGCATGCCGCGGCCGCCAAGGCGGCGCAATCGCCCGAGCTGCGCTCGCGGCTGGAGCCGGATGGCTCGCGCGTGCTGGGCGGCACCCCCGAGGAGTTCCGCGCCTTCCTGGTGGCCGATGTGGAGAAGTGGCGCCAGGTGGTCAAGGCCACGGGGGCGAAGCCGGAGTAGCGACCCGCGGTGCCGGGCGTGACACGCCACGCCTTGCCTGCCAGGATGTGACCGCGGGGCACCGAGGGGTAGGGCGGTAGGGCCGCGCAGCCTCGTGGCGAGGTCAGCCTGGCGGCCGGGCGCGCACCACCTGCCCGGCCACCGCGAAGGCGCCCGCGCCCAAGTGGTGCAGCGTGTGCAGCGAGGCGTTTTCTTCGGTGAAGGTCCAGCGCCCGCCGGAGAACACCCGCGCGGCGGCCGCCGCGGCCACCACCTCGGCAAAGCAGGTGTCGTAGGCGTCCTCGGTGTGCCGCTCCGGGATGAGCCGGCATTCCAGCCAGGCACTGCAACCCTCCTCAATCACCGGCTGGCCAAGCACCGGGCCCGGCCGGTCACGCAGGCCGTAGCGTTCGAACTTGTCGGGCACGTCGCGGCCACTGACACTGCCCACCGCAAACGTGGCATCCGCCAGTAACACCCCGGGGATGCACAGCGCGAAGGCGCCCGAGGCCATCACCAGTTCACGGGTCAGCGTTCTCTTGTCGATGACCACCGCGATGCGTGGCGGCGTGAACTCCACCGGCATGGACCAGGCCGCCGCCATCACGTTGCGCCGCCCGCCATGCGCACTGGTGACCAGCACCGTGGGGCCGTGGTTGACCAGGCGGCTGGCGTGCTCCAGCGCGACAGGGTGGAAATGGTTCATGGCACTCACCTCACAAGATCTACAGCCCGCGTACCACGTCCATCGCCTGCTCGATGCGCTCCACGCCATGCACCGTCAGGCCCTCGATGGGCTTCTTGGGCGCGTTGGCCTGCGGCACCACGGCCACGGAAAAACCGAGCTTGGCGGCTTCGCGCAGGCGCTCCTGACCGCGGGGGGCCGGGCGCACCTCGCCGGCCAGGCCGACCTCGCCAAAGGCGAAGAAGCCGCGCGGCAGCGCACGCCCGCGCAGCGAGCCCTGGATGGCCAGCAGCACCGCCAGATCCGCCGCCGGCTCGCCGATGCGCACGCCGCCC
>DAIPHN010000324.1:0-1980 GCA_036771335.1 Burkholderiales bacterium | reverse complement strand
GCGGGCGGCCTGCGCCGGAGTGGTGTGCGGGTGCTCGATGGGCGGGGTGTAGTCGGGCAGCGGGTCGAGGCCCATGGCCGCGGCCCGGTCGCTCCAGATCTCGCACTTGCCCGAGGGCGTGGGGAAGCCGCCCTCGGCGAAGGGCGCCCAGACCTCGGGCACGGCGAGGCGCTTCCAGCCCGCTTGCTTGAGGCTGTCCCAGTCGATGCCCTTCATGCGCGGGTTGTCGCTGGCGAGCGCCTGGCGCGCCATGGTCTCGTCGTCCTCGAACAGCGCCGGCTCGGTGAAGCCCATGCGCGCAGCCAGCAGCCGGAACACCTCGGTGTTGGGCTTGGCCTCGCCCACCGGCGCGATGGCCGGGTTGTTGGCCTGCACGTACAGATGCCCGTAGCTCACGTGCACGTCGAAGTGCTCCAGCTGGCTGGTGGCTGGCAGCACCATGTCGGCGTAGTCGGTGGTGTCGGTGAGGAACAGGTCGTGCACCACGGTGAAAAGATCGGGACGCGAGAAACCCTGCACCACCTTGGAGGAGTCGGGCGCCACGGCCACGGGGTTGGAGTTGTACACGTACAGCGCCTTGATGGGCGGATCGGCGCCCAGCAGCGCGTCACCGATGGCGCACATGTTGATGGCGCGCGGATTGCCGCGCAGCAGGTCGGGACGCTCCAGGGCGGCGTGGTTGGCGCCGTAGAAGCCCGAGGTGGACAGCAGCAGGCCGCCAGCGGGGTCGCGCCACGCGCCGGTGACCGCCGGCAGCACGGCCAGGGTGCGCACCGCCATGCCGCCGCCGTAATGGCGCTGCAGGCCGTAGTTGATGCGGATGGCGGAAGGGCGGGTGGTGGCGTACTCGCGTGCCAGCGCCACGATGACCTCCTCGTCCACGCCGCAGATGGCGGCGGCGCGCGCCGGGGTCCATTGGGCGAGGCGCTCGCGAAACGGCTCCCAGCCCAGGGTGTGTCGGTCGAGGTAGTCCTGGTCGTGCAGGCCCTCGGCCACGATGACGTGCATCAGGGCGAGCGCGAGGGCGGCGTCGGTGCCGGGCATGAGGCCGATCCACTGGTGGCACTTGCGCGCGGTTTCGTTGCGCCACGGGTCGATGATCACCAGCTTCGCACCGCGCCGCTTGGCCTCCTGGCAGCGCGACCAGAAGTGCAGGTTCGACACGATGGGGTTGGAGCCCCAGATGAGGATCAGCTTCGAGTCCACCACCCGCTCCGGGTCCATGCCCACACCGCCGCCCAGGGTGAGCGCGATACCCGCCTTGCCGGCGGAGGAGCAGATGGTGCGTTCCAGCTTCGAGGCGCCCAGGTGGTGGAAGAAGCGCCGGTCCATGCCGGAATAGTTGAGCAGCCCCATGGTGCCGGCATAGCTGTAGGGCAGGATGCCCTGGGGGTCTTCGGCGGCGATGGCCTTGAAGCGCGCGGCGATGGTGTCGAGCGCCTCGTCCCACGAGATGCGGCGCCACTGGGCACCCGGCCCCTTCGGCCCCACCCGCACCATGGGGTGCAGCACCCGCTCGGGCGCATAGGTGCGCTCCAGATAGCGGGCCACCTTGGTGCACAGCGTGCCCTCGGTGAAGGGCATGGCGCTGCCGCGCACCGCCGTGGCCGTGCCGTTTTCCACGGTGATGTCCAGCCCGCAGGTGTCGGGGCAGTCGTGCGGGCACACGCCCATGACCACGCGGCGGTCGGAGGAGGGGAGGGCGTTGCTTCCCATGGGCGTCCATGTCCTGTGAAAAAGTGAGCGGCCGGGTGCGTTGCGGGCGCAGGGACGCAGGGGCGCATTGTGCGCCAGAGCCCCGCCGGTGGGGAGCGCTGCGCCGCGGTGCGGGGTTGATCCGCCGCTTCCGGTCGCTCAGACTCGCGCCCTTCGCCACACCGCCGGGAATCGCGCCGTGACCGCCATCGACTTGTCCATCGCCACCGTGCGCCGCCGCTACGCCGAGGGCCTGTCGCCCGTGGCTCTGGTGGAGGCGCTGCT
>DAIPHN010000323.1:0-2006 GCA_036771335.1 Burkholderiales bacterium | reverse complement strand
CGTGCTGTCGCTCCAGCCCTGCACCGGGAACCAGCCGAGCTGGAAGCCGAACACGTACTGGCCGATGATCACGTAGACCAGGAAGCTGATGGACAGCGCCACGGTCGTGATGACCATGATGGTGCGGTCGGTCAGCGAGCCGCGGCGGTAGGCCACCCACATCGCGATGGGCAGCGCCAGCAGCGCGTCCAGGATGAGGATGGGGATCATCACCGTGAGCGTGGCCGGCAGCCGCGTGGCGAACAGGTTGCTCACCTGCTCGTTGGTCGCCCAGCTCTTGCCCCAGTCGAAGGTGACGATCTGCTTGACGAAGATGCCCAGCTGGACCCACCAGGGTTCGTTCAGGCCGAGCTCCTGCCGGATGGCGTCGATCTGCTCGGGCGTGGCGTTCAGGCCGCCGAGGATCTCGGCGGGGTCGCCGCCGAAGAACTTGAAGAGGAAGAACACCAGCAGCACCACGCCGGCGAGCGTGGGAATCATCTGCCACAGGCGCCTGAGGATGTAGGCGAGCATGTCGGGGGGTCTCCCCGGGGTTTGTGGCCCCGGTTTTTGGCGAAGGCGCGAGTGTAGGGCGCGGTGTGCCAGGGCTCCAACCGGGGGGCTCCTGCCGAATCATCGTTTTCCCGGGGCCCGGAACCGGGGGGTTCCGCGCGGTTCGAAGCGGGTTTGCGGGCGCTGCGAGGCCGCCGCGCGCGGACTAGACTCGCCGCCTTTCGGGCACCCCCCTCCCCAGACGGCCACCATGCTCTTCCCGGCGCCATCCCTGTCGACCCCTCTGCGGCATCCCAAGCGGCGGTACACCGCGCTGCTGACCCCGCTCCTCCTGACGGCGCTGGTCAGCCTGGCCACCCCGGGCGCGGCGCAGACCACGCCGGCGGCTGCCGCAACACCAGCTCCAGGAGTCCAGTCGCCTCAGAAAATCCTGCGCTACGCGTTCCGGGTGGCCGAAACCGGGTTCGATCCCGCCCAGATCACCGACCTGTATTCCCGCACCGTCGCGGCCGCGATCTTCGATGCACCGCTGGAATTCGCCTACCTGGCCAGCCCGGCGCAGGTTCGCCCGAACACCGCCGTGGCGATGCCGGAGGTGTCGGAAGACTTCCGGACCTTCACGATCCGCATCCGACCGGGCATCTTCTTCGCCGACGACCCGGCCTTCAAGGGCCAGAAGCGCGAGCTCACGGCGCAGGACTACGTCTACAGCCTCAAGCGCCACTACGACCCGCGCTGGAAGAGCGGAAACCTCTACATCCTGGAGAACGCCAAGATCCTCGGTCTGTCGGAACTGCGGCGCGAGCTGATCGCTGCCAAGAAGCCCTTCGACTATGACCGCGAGGTCGAAGGCATCCGAGCGCTGGACCGCTACACCTTCCAGGTGAAGCTGGCCGAACCCAACCCGCGATTCCTCTACAACTTCGCCGACGGCTCGTTCTTGGGCGCCATGGCCCGGGAGGTGGTGGAGGCCTATGGCGACCGCATCGGCGAACACCCCGTGGGCACCGGGCCGTTCCGCCTGTCACAGTGGAAGCGCAGCTCCCGCATGGTGCTGGCGCGCAACCCCAACTACCGCGAGGTGCTCTACGACGAGCAGCCCCCGGCGGACGACGCAAGACTGCAGGCCGTGGCCCAGGCCTTCAAGGGCCGGCGGCTGCCCATGGTGGACGAGGTGCACATTGCCGTGATCGAGGAGGCACAGCCACGGTGGCTGAGCTTCCTGAACGCCGAGCACGACATCAAGGAGCAGGTGCCCGAGGAGTTCACGCCCGTGGCGATTCCCAACAACACGCTGGCGCCCAACCTCGCCAAACGCGGCGTGGGCATGGTCAGGTACCCGCGGGCCGACGTGCCCATGAGCTACTTCGCGATGGAGAACCCGGTGGTCGGTGGCTACGAGCCGCACAAGGTGGCCTTGCGCCGCGCCATCTCGCTGGCCGTCGACCTCGATCGCGAAATCCGCCTGGTGCGCCGCGGCCAGGCCATCCCGGCCCAGGGTGCGATCGGCCCGC
>DAIPHN010000322.1:0-2015 GCA_036771335.1 Burkholderiales bacterium | reverse complement strand
TGTCGATATCCGCTTCCTTCAGACTTGCGTAGCCCAAGACGAAACCAGCACAGCGCTGCTTTCGATATCTCTGTCCTTCGGCATACAGCGGTGAAACAGGCCAGATGCCGACACCGTGCGCCTTGGCATTTGCGACGGTTTGCAGCTCGGCGCTTCTGGGAATGTCGCGAAGCCAGACAACCACATGAAGTCCTGAGTCTGTGCCCTCCACGTGTGCGCGAGATCCAAAATACCTGGCAATCGCTTCCACGAGCGCTCCTCTTCGGCGCTCGTTTTCCCGCTTGAGTCGTCGCAGGTGTCTTTCATAGGCACCACTTCTAATAAGTTCGGCCAGCACCGTTTGCTCAAGCATGGGCGCATGCCGGTCGGCTAGTTGCTTTGCATGCCGAAATGTTGTCAACAGCGATTGGGGTAGCACCAGGTAGCCCATACGCAGCTGTGGAGAGAGTGCTTTCGAGAAGGTGCCGATGTAGATCACACGGCTGCGAGTGTCCAGCGACTGAAGCGGATCGACAGGTCTCAGCCCGTAACGGAACTCGCTGTCATAGTCGTCCTCAATGATCCAGCTCGAATAGCGATGAGCCCAGGCCAGCAGCGCTTGGCGGCGGCTGATCGACATGACAGAGCCCAGCGGGAATTGATGTGATGGCGTCACGTAGGCCAAAGTGCTGCGTGTTTTGGGCAGGTCTGCAGTCACAAGGCCCTGCTCATCGACCGGCGTTGCAATGATGTTGGCGCCTACCGATTCAAAGGTACGGCGTGCCATCAGGTAGCAAGGCTCCTCCATCACCACGTTATCGCCAGGATCCACAAGAACCCTGGCGCAGAGTTCGAGCGCCTGTTGTGCCCCATGCACGATGAGGATTTGATCCGCCGTGCATTCCAGCCCACGCGTCCTCAGCAGGTAGGCTTGAAGTTCCTCTCGCAGCTGAGGTTCGCCCGCGCTGGCCCCATAGTAGAGGTGCTGTTGCCTGCGAATCAGAGCGCGGTTGTAGTGTCGGCGCCAGGCGAGCGTCGGAAAATCTTCGTCGGCAATCGCCCCATACAAGAAATTAATGTGCGCAGGGTCTGTCACAGGGGGCTGCGGAAGCGCCAATCCTTCAACCCGCTTGCCATAAGCTGATATTGATGCGACTCGATGAGGTCGCTTAGCGGCTGAAGGCTGTCGCTTGGGCGGCAACGGCTTCAGACCCAGCGAAACCCGGGCCCGCGTGCCTACCGCCGTCTCGATGTACCCCTCGGCCGCCAACTGTTCGTAGATGGTCACCACCGTGCTCCTGGAAACCCCAAGGTCGGCAGCTAATGAACGGGTCGAGGGGAGTTTTTCGCCAGCTCTTATGGCTCCCGAGTCGATTCGGGACCGGATGGACTCATAGATGCGGTCGCTGGCGGAAGATTGAAGCACTTTCAACTGGTATGAAGATTTATACAAAAGTGGATCTTCTGTGAAATCCAGTTTGATTGCAATATTCAGTCATTCACGCTAACCCTCTGGAAAGCCCGATGTACATCCCCGCACATTTCGCCATCAAGCACCCGCAAGACCTGCACGCCATCATTCGCGCACACCCGCTGGGTGCCCTGGTCACGCTGGGGCCCGAGGGGCTGGACGCCAATCACATACCGTTTGAGTTCGACGCGGATCACGGCCTGCTAGGACAACTCACAGCGCACGTTGCTCGTGCCAATCCAGTGTGGCAGCAGTGCCAGGGGGGCGCGGACGTCTTGGTGATTTTTCGTGGCAACGAGAGTTACATCTCGCCCAACTGGTACCCGAGCAAACACGAAACTCACCGGCAGGTGCCCACATGGAACTACGAAGTGGTGCATGTGCATGGGCATCTGACCGTGATGGACGAAGAAAAGTTTGTCCGCGGCGTTGTCGCCAGGCTCACCCGTGAACACGAAGTGAACGAAGCGCGCCCCTGGAAGATGGGTGATTCGCCCCCCGACTACATCGACGGTATGCTGCGAGCCATCGTAGGTATTGAGATCGAGATCAAGCGCATTGAAGG
>DAIPHN010000321.1:0-2016 GCA_036771335.1 Burkholderiales bacterium | reverse complement strand
CCCCACCCTCGCTAGACATTGTTTTTGCAGGATACCGAGGCTTGGCCGGCAAGGCAGCCACAGAGAGATAGATAGTGCCTGGACGAAAATTCGATAAGCCATTACAAACCAATGCTTTAAAATGGATTCACGGGCTTGAAGAATTCTATCGGTCAGGCCCGCGCCGGAACGTTTCGCCCAGTCGCTGAGGTTTGTAGCCAACGATAACAGGCCGTTGGCGTCGCCGGGCCGGCCCACCCTTGAAAATCTTCGCCCCCGCGAAATCCCATGCGCAAAGTCATCGAACCCCAGCGGGCGCTCGGCCAGGCCGACATCGCCGCCATCGTCTTCAATCCGAAATCCCGCGACGACATCCCGCAGATTTTGGGCGGGCTGCAACACCTCTACCTCGACCCCGAGTTGCGCCAGCGCGTCTTCGGCCTCCTCGAAGACGTGCTTCCCGAGCGGGCGGGGGCCAAGGGCAAGGTCAGTCCGGACACCGGGCGGCCGGGCATGCCGCAGTGGACGATCCTCGTGCTCGGAGTGCTGCGCCTAGGTCTCAACGCCGACTACGACCGCATCCACGAATTGGCCAATGAGCACAAGACCCTGCGGCAGATGCTCGGGGTGGGCGACTGGCAAGACCACGTCCGTTTCGAGTTGCAGACGATCAAGGACAACCTGCGTCTGTTCACTCCTGAACTCCTCGACCGGATCAACCAGGAGGTCGTGCGCGCGGGGCACCACGCGCTCAAAAAAAGCCTGGAGGACGGGCTCAACGCCCGCGCTGACTCCTTCGTGGTCGAGACCGATGTCGAATACCCCACCGACACCGGCCTGCTTTATGAGGCCGTCCGCAAGGCCCTGGGGGTTGGCGTCGAGATGGCCGACACGCACGGACTGCCGGGCTGGCGGCAGGCAGCCCACCACCTGCGCACGCTGAAAAAGGCCCGCCGCCGCCTGCAACAGCTGAAGCACTCCACCGCCCAGGACGAAACCCAACGCCAGGCGCGGCAGGCGGACATCCAGCAGGCGCACCGGGACGACCTGGCGCGGGCTGAAACCCTGGTCGGCCGCCTGCGCGACACCCGCGGCCAGCTCGCCCTGCTGCCCGCCATACCCTTGGGGCTGGCTGAGCTGGACGGCTACCTGGCCCATGCCGAGCGGCAGATCGATCAGGTCCGCCGCCGGGTGCTGCAAGGCGAAACCATCCCCCACGCCGAGAAGGTCTTCTCCATTTTCCAACCGCACACCGAATGGATCAGCAAGGGCAAGGCGGGCGTGCCGGTGGAACTGGGACTCAAGGTCTGCGTCGTCGAAGACTCGCACCGCTTCATCCTCCACCACCACGTCATGGAAAAGACCACCGACGAGCAGGTCGCCGTGCCGGTCACCCAGGCGACGAAAGAGCGCTTCCCGGCGCTGCACTCCATCAGTTTCGATAAAGGCTTCCACAGCCCGGCCAACCAGGCCGCGCTCGCGGGCGTCGTGGACCGGCCCGTGCTCCCCCGCAAGGGCCGGCTCTCGGAAGCCGCCAAGGCCCAGGAGTCCGAACCCGAGTTTGTCCACCTGCGCCGCCAGCACGCCGCCGTCGAGTCGGCGATCAATGCCTTGGAACAGCACGGCCTGGACCGCTGCCCCGACCAGGGCATCGACGGATTCAAGCGCTACGTCGCCCTCGCCGTGCTGGCCCGCAACGTCCAGCGCCTGGGCGCGGTGTTGAAGGAGCAGGCGGCGCTGAAGGCGAAGCGCCGGCGCGGACCCTACCGCAAAGCCGCCTGAGCCGACGCCAAGACGGCACCGCCCGCCCGGCGGGCAGGCAGGGTACTGCCCAAAATCCGCCCCCCGCCAGCCAATCCCGGCCCCTCGTCCCACCCGCGCGGTGTGCCCGCCCGCCCTCCTTAAAATTTGCCACCGAACGCCCTGGGAAGTAGGCCAGCTTTTTCAAAAACCGGGGTTTTCTGTCAGGCACTACCTAGTCTCTCATCATTATATGTGTCCTGAAGAACCATTGGTATTTCAGAAGTAAGACGTAAT
>DAIPHN010000320.1:0-2030 GCA_036771335.1 Burkholderiales bacterium | reverse complement strand
ACGCCAACAGCGCCAACCAGGCGCTGGACCGCATCATCAACTTCTTCCCCGAGGAGCGCCGTGCCCAGCTCCTGATGGACCTTTCGCTCAACCTCAAGGGTCTCGTCTCCCAGCGGCTCATCCCCAAGAAGGTGGGCCAAGGCCGCGCCGCGGCCATCGAGATCCTGCTCAACTCACCGCTTGTCTCCGATCTGATCTTCAAGGGCGAGGTGCATGGCATCAAGGAGATCATGAAGAAGTCGCGCGAGCTGGGCATGTGCACCTTCGACCAGGCGCTTTTCGACCTGTACGAGTCGGGCGAGATCACCTACGAGGACGCCCTGCGCAACGCCGACTCCATGAACGAACTGCGCCTGGCCATCAAGCTGCACGGCCACGAGTCGAAGGGAAAAGATTTCGCCGAAAGCGCCAACAGCCTGAACATCGTCTAGGCGGCCCCCGCGGGCAGGCCTCCCCCCTCGCCTCACAGCACGCGCGCAGCGCCCGGGCGCCCGGCCACCATGTGGTATTCAAACAGGCGGCACTCCAGCGCCCCGTTGAAAAGTGGCGTGCGGCGATGGGTCTTCAGGCCGATACGCCTGGGCAGCTCCATGTCGGCGGACAGGAAGCACGCGCGCCAGCCGGCGTAGTGCTGTTTCAGGCGATCGCCCCAGGCGGGATAGGCGGCCGCCAGCGCCTCGCGATCACCCACCCGCACGCCGTAGGGCGGGTTGGTCACCAGCAGGCCCGGCGGCGCGGGTGGATCGATTTCCAGGAATCCGCCCTGCAGCAGTTGCACCTGCCCGGCCACCCCGGCCTCTGCGCAGTTGGCGCGCGCCTTGGCCACCGCGGCAGGATCGCTGTCGGCGCCGACGATGACGGCGGACGCGGCGGGTAGCGTGGATGGCTGCGCCGCTGCGCGCAACGACTCCCACAACTCGGGCTGGAAGGGGCGCAGGTGCTCGAAGGCGAAGTCGCGCCCCGCCCCGGGGGCGATGCCCGCGGCCATCTGTGCCGCCTCCACCAGGAAAGTGCCACTTCCGCACATGGGATCGAACAGCGAGGTGCCGGGCGTCCAGCCGGCGAGCCGCAGAATGCCAGCGGCGAGATTCTCGCGCAGCGGCGCCTCCACGGCGTACCTGCGCCAGCCGCGCTTGAAAAGTGCCTCGCCCGAAGTGTCCAGGTAGAAAACCACCTCGTCCGCCGTGAAAAAGGCGTGAATGCGCATCCCCGGGCGAGAGGTATCCACATAGGGGCGGCGTCCCGCCGCGGCACGAAAACGGTCGCACACCGCGTCCTTGATGCGCAAGGTGACAAACTCCAGGCTGCGCAGCGGGCTGCGCACCGCGGTAACCTGCACGCGAATAGTGAGGTCCACGGCAAACCAAGCCGGCCAGTCGAGCGCCAGCGCCGCGGCGAACACGTCCTCCTCGCCGCGGTAGCGGGCGCGCCCCACGCGCCACAACACGCGGCTGGCGATGCGGCTGTGGAGGTTGGCGCGGTAGCAATCCTTCCAGTGGCCCTGGAAATGCACCCCGCCAGAGGCCAGTGCGGTGGTGGCGATGCCCAGTTCCGAGAACTCGGCCGCGAGTGCCGCTTCCAGCCCCCCCGGACAGGCCGCGAAGAACACCGGCGCCGGCAAGGGGGCTGGCCGGGTGGAGGGTTGGTCGCCGGGCGCGGCTGCGCCTTCGCGAACCCCGGGGGCCACGGCCGCCGGCGGCGCCTTGGCCCTGGCAGGCGCGGCGCGAGCCGCCGCCGCTGCACGGCGCGGGAATGCCGCCTTGGAGGCGCCGGCACCGCGCTTCTCGGTGTCGGCCGTGTCGCCGGATGGAGGGCGCGGGCGTACGCGCAGGATGGGTCGCTCGGCCATGGCCCGATTATGGCCCGGCCGGCGGCCCGGGCCTCGCGGGAATGGAGGCGAAGATCTCCACGACGAGCTTGCGGCGGTGGTTGCGGTAGCGCGCCAGTTCCACGATGCGCGCTTCGAGCCGCTGGCCCCGGTCGAGCTGGCGCGCCACATCGGCATTGTCGTTGCGCGGCAGATAGCCCAG
>DAIPHN010000319.1:0-2033 GCA_036771335.1 Burkholderiales bacterium | reverse complement strand
AGGCTCGTCTGAATCGCCTTGAGAATACTGGATAGATCAGTACCTTGATCGATGCCCCCGACCGATACCTTTACGTCTTCGTTAGCGGTCAGGCCAAGGCCCAGTGCAGGAATTTGAGGTGAGGCCTTGATCGCCTTCTGCACTCGAGCGACGAGGTGTGCTAGCAACGTTTCGAACTGTTGGGGTGACTTATCCATGGCGTCAGCAGGTGGCGAAGCGCGCTCTGAGGCCTAACGTTCGAGCTGAGCGGCTGGCCGCGGCAGGACGGCTTGCCCGCGTGGCGGATGATGCCCGTGGCCCGCTACGCGGGCAAGACGGCCTGCCGCGGCCAGTCCGCTCTCGAGCGAGGGGTTAGGCCGCGCCCAGCACACGCAGAGGCGAGCCCCCGTCTATGAACACACGGGCTGGATTCTTGACGGCGGCCAGCAGTCTCGGAACAGCGAGGACCGCAAGTTCTGGGTGCCTACCGTCGAGCGCACCCACCCGCAGGGCAAACGCAAAGTCATATGGCTGCTCACCGGGAAGGAGTTCAAGCTCTTCGCACGAAACTTGACGAAACGACACTTGCCCAGCTCTGAGCTCAGTTTGACTGCCAGCTATGGCCTGCTGTATGGCCTTGGCCGAACGATCGATTCCAAGAACATGAGCTGTCGGCCAGCGACGAACAATTTCGCGCGCAGCGACGCCTGGCCCACACCCAACTTCAAGCACACGAACGCCGGGCCCAAGCGGCAACGCATCGATGGCTTCAAGTATTCGCGCAGATACGGCGACTGGCATGGAGTGCGCGGCCTAACGTTCGAGCTAAGCTGCCCGCGGAGGCAGGACTTGTAAGCCCGGTCCGCGACGATAGTACGACTGGCGCGGACCGGGCTTACAAGGCCTGCCGTAGCGGGTCAGCTTGAGCGAGGGGTTAGGCCGCACCTGAGTTTGCATCGTTGCGCAGCACCATTCGCACTATCCCATCGCGCCCTATTGAATAAGGGACGCCGAACTTCAATCGTTCATACTCGCGCCTTATGAGCTCAACCAGGTCTGCTGAGAGCTCAAGCGAAGCTGAGCGGTCCAGTAGGGAGAGGAGAGTATCCCGCGACAACAGGCTTAGGGATAGTCTGAATAACCTTCATACAGCACTGACCCAAGGCCAAGCTGCGTGAAACCTCGCCATTCCGACGCGACGACCGCGATTCGCCCCGGATTCCTCGCTTCCGAGGGGCCCAATCTCGCGTTTTCGGACCGATTTCGCCCGCTACACACGGACTTGCCCATCCAGTACCTCGAGCCTGCTGCGCACCATCCAGAGGTTCGACAGCGCGAACAGCGTCACCAGCTGCGCCGTGTTCTTCCTCAGCCCGCGGTAGCGCACCTTCACATGCCCGAACTGGCGCTTGACGACCCGGAACGGGTGCTCGACCTTGGCCCGGATGCTGGCCTTCAGCCGTTCGATCTGATCCGTGAGCGCGTCCAGCCGGCGACTGGTGTCCAGCGCCCGGCGCTTGCCAGGCCGCATCGCGACGTGCCAGTTCGCGTCGCCCGTGGCGTCAGGCCGCTTGCCCGCACCCTGGTAGCCGGCGTCGCCGAACACGTCGGCTTCCTCTCCATGCAGCAGGCGGTTGGCCGGCACCACGTCGTTGACGTTGGCCGCTGTGCCCAGCACCGTGTGCACCAGGCCCGACTCGGCGTCCACGCCGATATGCGCCGTCATCCCGAAGTGCCACTGGTTGCCCTTCTTGGTCTGGTGCATCTCGGGGTCGCGCTCGCCCTTCTCGTTCTTCGTGGAGCTCGGCGCGGCGATCAAGGTGGCGTCGACCACGGTGCCGGCCTTGAGCATCAGGCCCTTGTCGAGCAGCAGGGCGTTGATCGTGGCCAGGATCTTCTCGGCCAGCTGGTGCCGCTCGAGCAGGTGGCGGAACCGCAGGATCGTGCTATCGTCGGGCAGCCGGCTGTCCCAGTCCAGGCCCGCGAACTCGCGGAACAGGGGCACGTAGAGCAGGACATCTTACATGGCAGGGTAGATGCTGGTGAGACACTGC
>DAIPHN010000318.1:0-2046 GCA_036771335.1 Burkholderiales bacterium | reverse complement strand
ACGGACGCGCCGCCGTTTCGCCCGAGATGGCGCTGCGCATCGAGGCTTGGCTTGGAAAAGACCGCGGGGGCGATGCCGGCCTGTGGCTGCGCATGCAAGCCCACTTTGACCGCCACCAGGCCGAAGTGCGCTTGCGCGGGCGCCCGCTCAACGTGCAGCGCGCCCCGGCGATGCCGTGAACTCGACCGCACTCCACCTCAAGGCCACATGTCCGCTCCGATCCTGATCAACGTACCCGCCGAAATCGAAACCCCTCGGCTGTTGCTGCGCTGCCCGAGGGCGGGGGACGGGGTCGTGGTGCACGAGGCCGTGGTGGAAAGCCTGCAGGAACTCCGCGTCTGGAGTGCCTCGCTGCCCTGGGCCATCCCTGAGCCATCGGTGGACGCTTCGGAGATGTTCTGTCGCGAGAGTCAGGCCGCGTTCATTCGGCGGACATCACTGCCCTACCTCGCCTTCGAGCGCAGCACAGGCCGGTTCGTCGCCAGCACCAGCCTGCACCGCATCCACTGGGAGGTGCCCAGGTTTGAACTGGGCTTCTGGTGCCGCAGCTCGGCGCATCGCCAGGGCTACACGAGAGAAGCCGCCCGGGCGCTGCTGGAACTGGCCTTCACGGGCCTCGCGGCCAGGCGCGTCGAGGCCTACACCGACGAACTCAACGTTGCGAGCCGCCAGCTCTGTGTGAGCGCAGGCATGGCGTTGGAAGGGGTCCTGCGCCACGAGCGCGTCGACAGGGCCGGGACGCTGCGCAACACCTGCGTATTCGCGGCGGTGCGGTGAGGGAGAAGGTGGAATTCGAACCCTACGCGCTGTCAAGTTCGCGACGCCAGAAACGGCGCCGCCGTTTCTGAACTGTGGGGTCCGGGCCAGCCTCTGTCGGCCGAGTCTACTGCTCACTGACGCCCGGCCCCATGCACTCGTACCTTGCCGTTAGTCACCATGCTGTTGCCCTGTTGTTAGCGTACGTGCTAACCTTTGCCGATGGCGTTTTCAGTCGAGTACTACCACCCGAAGATCCTTGCCGAGATCGAGGATTGGCCGGTCGAAGTACTTGCGGACTACGCTCGCTTGCTCGAGTTGCTCATGGAGCACGGACCGAACCTGCGGCTCCCACATTCACGCAGCCTGGGCGACGGCCTTTTCGAGTTGCGACCGCGCGGCAGCCCTGGCATTGGCCGTGCGATGTACTGCTTTCTGGTGGGCAAGCGCGTGGTGGTCGTTCATGCTTTCGTCAAGAAGACGCAGCAGACACCAGATCAGGACCTGAAGTTGGCCCGCAAACGAGTCAAGGAGTTGCGAAATGTCTGAGCTCAAGCACAGCCCCGTCAAACACGATCACGCGGCCTTCTTGGCAAAGGCGGCCTCCCGCAAAGGGTTCTCTGACGCCTACGAGGCGTTGGAGTTGGAGTACCAAGTGGTCAGCCAGCTCCTCAAGGCACGTGCCAAGGCCGGCCTGACCCAGGAAGCCGTCGCGCAACGCATGGGCACCACGAAGAGCGCGGTATCCAGGTTGGAGTCCGCGGGACTGCATGCCCCCTCGCTCAGCACCTTGAAACGCTATGCCCACGCGGTGGGGTGTGAGATTCAAATCAAGCTGGTGTCTCAGCGGTGACCAGAGTTGCAAGATGAACTCCAGAGCCAAGACCCTATCAATTGCGACAAAGTTGTTGATCGCTGTAGCCGCTCTTTCTCCCGCCGCCGCTCTCGCGCGCTCTCGCGGCGGAGACGGAGGTCTACGCGGACTTGCGCTCGCCATCGGTGGGATTGGCCTGGTGATATGGCTCTTCGGTCGCATGCTGGCACCAAATCAGTCAATAGAAACCCGGGCGTTCATTGGGCTGTTCGCACTCGCACCTGTCGCCACGCTGATAGAGATAGTGAAGACCTTCCTCTGAAAGTCTCACCCGTACCGCTTCCCCTCCTCCAGCAACGCCGCCGTGCCAATTAGGTCATTGAGCTGGTCGAAGTCGAGCATCTGCTCGCGCATCGGGGCGGTGGTGCGGTGGGTGTGCAGGCTGGCGTAGTAGCGCTGCAGGGTGTGGGCCACGG
>DAIPHN010000317.1:0-2054 GCA_036771335.1 Burkholderiales bacterium | reverse complement strand
GACGCCACCCCGGAGAGGGCGCCAACGGTGAGGCCGACGGTGGTTTCGATGGTCACGGCTGGTTCTCCTGAAACGGCGTGCCGAACAAAGCGCTGGTTGTCTGCTGCGCGCCAATCCGACCAGCGCGAGGTCCGATCTGCTGGCGCGCCTGCTGGCCTCGCCGCTGCGCCAACATCTCCCTTTGCACTCGGTCTAGCAGCTGGCCGATCTCGGCAGCCGGCGTCAACAGCGTTTCAGCACGGGTTCCACGCCGCGCTTCTCTCGCAGCGGCAGAAAACGGTTCAGCCAAGAAGTCAAACCCGCGAGCCGCTGCCGCCAATGGGTCACGATACGCTGCGCGAGCAGACATTGCGGCCTGCCCAAACCGCGAGCGGGCTTCGGCTCGCCCGATGTCCACTTGAGTCGGCGCCGTCCGAGAGCCAGACTGCACCATGCTGGCCGTCTCCATCAGCCGAAGATCGGCAGCAAGCCCGTCCAGCACAGCAGGAGCATCATCCCCAAACACCGTTTCAATCTGCTTGGCAAACGCTGGCGACCTCAGTTGGGCAGGCTTGAGCTTGTCTTGGTCGATGCGATCTCGAAGCGTGTCCAGATACCCACGCTGGAACATCTCGCGCTCCGATTCGCCCATCGCATCCAGCACCTGCTTGACCTCCGTGGACCTGGTACGCTTTGCCGCGAGGTCAGCCCCCTCCTCCATCGCATGAATCAGCGCCGTATCGCCAGCATATGCCGCCCGTGCTTCCCGATAACCGGGGATCTTGGCGTCCAGCATGTCGACAAACTCGTTCCGCGTCTCTTGGACTTTCCCGAGCCGACGCAGCCCTAGCCCCCCCTCTCCGGGCTTCTTCCCCTTGTACAGAATGTCGTCCAACGCCCCCTTCATGTAATCCAAAAACTCAGGAGTGCGAAGCGGAACAGTCTCTCCGGCAGCGTTTTGGATCATCTGTACGGGGCGTCCGGCTTCCTTCATCAAAACGGCGGCTTCCTGCTGGGCCAACTTCAGGGACGGCCGCTGCTCGATAAGCGTCTCACGCGCCTCATCGGCAATTGGAGGATTGGCGAACGCAACTTCATACAGCGGGTCTGCAGCCGCTTTCCGCGCATTCCTGAAATCATCCAATGTCTCCCCCATGCTCTCCGGCGTCTTGCCGGTGCTGCGCGTCAGTACGTCCTGCATCCGCTTGGGGCGACCGGCATACCGCTCACGCATGGAGGTGGCTACCTTCTGTCCGGCTTCTCCGCCAAGGCCAGCTTGCCCCCGGGCCGCCCGCTGGCCCGGCTCTCCAAGGATGTCGGCAAAACGCGATTCTGGCGCAATCTGCTGCAACCGTGACGCTTCGGCGCGCACGGAAGCTGGGCGCATCTGCGCTTCTTTGATGAGTCCGCTGGCGAACTGGGCGCCCACGTCAGGGGCACCGCCGCGCGCAGCCCGTTCGGCAATTTTTTGCCCCGCCTTGCCAGCCACGCCACCTAGCACGCCGCCAGTCACCGCACCGACCGTCGCTCCAGCCAACCGGCTGCCGATGCCACCCTCGGCTTCGCCTGCGCCAGCCAAGGCTCCCTGTCCGGCGGAACTCATTGCCGCTCTCTTTAGGGCCTCCCGAACTCCAACGCGCCCGGCAGAACGAACCGCCCCCGCTCCTCCGGTCAACAGCCCGCCACCAATCTCCGCTGCCGTGGAAATGACCGGGCGCGCCTCACTGTACTTGGCCATCTCCCCGCGGATACGCTGTCTGGCCTGTTGCGGCGTTTCACCGCCAGGCCAAAGGTAGCCAAGAGACTCTATGTCTTCTCCAAACCCCAGTGTGGCGCCACGAACCAGCGACCGCACCAAGCCTGCCGCCTCCTCGCCTGCCGTGAGCGACGGCTTGGGTGGCGTTGCCTTGCGCGCGGGCGCAGCGGCAGGGCGCGCCGCAGAAGGTGCGACGGAAGACTGTGCGGGTTTCCGCTGCGACGACAGATAGGCGTCAATCTCGGCGTCGGTGTAGCCAGCGGCCTTTGCGCCAGCCCGATCAAATGACGGATCGCCTTGCGCCACAGTTTATCTCCGG
>DAIPHN010000316.1:0-2062 GCA_036771335.1 Burkholderiales bacterium | reverse complement strand
CCGGACCACGTGCTGCTGCTGCCGGCCAGTGGCTTGGCTCCGTATGCGCCGGCTTGGTCGAAAGCCCGTCGCGTGTGGACCTTGATGAGAAGGAAGCCAGACGAATCCCGGACCCCAACCTCTCCACCAGCATGCCCACCCTGGAGCGTGCCTTGCGTGTGCTGGGAAAGCGAGTTGAGGTCGCTGTGGTTTGAGTCCCCAGCCGCCCGGTTACTTCACCAGCCTGAACGTACCGCCGCGCACCTCCACCATCCTGAAACTGCCCATCTCCAGCCCCATGTGATCCTCCGCCGAGAGGTTGAAGAGGCCGGCGGTACCCACGTGCCCGCGGGTGGCCTCGATGGCCGCCCTCACCTTTTCCCGCTCCACGCCGCCCGCGCGCTTGATGGCGTCCGCAGCGATCATCAGCGCGTCGTAGGCGTAGCCGCCAAAGGTGGCCGGCTCTTCCTGCCACTGGTCCTTGAACGCCTTGCGGTAGGCCAGCAGCACCGCCTTCTGCGGATCGTTCGCAGGCAGGTCGTCCACCACGATGAGCGCCGGGGCGGCCATGCGCACACCCTCGGAGGCCTTGCCGGTGAGTTCGATGAAGTCCAGTGCGGCCACGCCATGGGTGTGGTAGAGCGGCAGCTTGATGGCCAGCTGGTCGACGTTGCGCGTGGCCATGGCCGGGCCCTGGCCCACGCCCACCACCAGCAGCGCCTGCACGCCCGGGGCATTGCGCAGGCGGGTGAGCTGCGGGGTCATGTCGGCGTCCTTCGGGGCGTAGGTCTCGTCGCCCACCAGGGCGAGGCCGTATTTGGGCGCCAGCTTCAACGCCTCCTGGCGGCTGGACTGCCCGAGGCCCGAGGTCTCAGAGAGCAGGCCCACCCTGGCGAACCCGCGCGCCCTCATGTCGCCGAAGATCCGCTCCACACTCTGGCGATCGGTGCCCGGGGTCTTGAACACCCACTTGCGCACTGGCTCGATCACCACGATGCCGCCGGCCAGCGAGATGAAGGGGATACCGGCAGCCTCCACCACGGGCACGACAGACATGGTGGTGCCCGTGGTGGTGCCGCCGATGATCAGGTCCACCTTGTCCGATTCGATGAGCCGCTTGGCGAAGGCGTTGGCCTTCGCCGCGTCGCCGCCGTCGTCGTACACCACCAGCTCAAGCTTGCGGCCCAGCACGCCGCCCTGGGCGTTGAGCTTGTCCACATACAGTTTGAGAGTCTTGATCTCCGGGTCGCCCAGGAAGGCGGCGGGCCCGGTGGTGGACAGGAATGAACCGATGCGGATGGGCTGCTGGGCCGCGGCGGAGCCGCAGACCACTGCGAGAGCGAGCAGCACTGCGGCGGACAGGAAACGCATGGGGGATGGCTCCGGGGTTGGGTCCGGCAATGCTCAACCGGGGCGGGAATCTGGCGCAAGGGGCAACCGCCGCGGGGGCCATCCCCTGACGCGTCTTGAGCGCGCCATGACTGCCTCGCTGTGCCTGGATGAACTTCAGAAAGGCTTGAGGGCGTGAATCGATGGTCAACACCACGGCGATTCCTGCCAACCGCCGCGCCGCCTACCCCTCCAGCCGCACCGGCAGGTGCAGGAAGCCCCTGAACCGCGCCCTGCCCCCGCGCACCGGGGCGCCCGCCAGCGCGTAGCGCGGAAACCGCCCCAGGAAGCGGGATACGGCTACCACACCCTCCAGCCGCCCCAGCTGCATGCCCACGCACTGGTGGGGCCCCGAGCCGAAGGCCAGGTGACGATTGGGCTGGCGGGTGATGTCCAGCTGGTCGGGCTGCGCGAACACCGCCGGGTCGCGGTTGGCCGCGCCGATGCACAAGGTGATGCGCGTGCCCTCTTCCAGCTCCACGTCCCCCACCCGGGCAGGCCCCGTGGTGATGCGGTTGCCCAGCTGGTTCGAACTCTCGAAGCGCAGGAACTCCTCCACCGCGGTGCGGATCAGCCCGGGGTTGTCCAGCAGCCGCGCCTTTTCCTGCGGCCACTCCAGCAGCGCGTTCAGGCTGTTGCCGATGAGGTTGGTGGTGGTTTCGTGCCCGGCGTTGAGCAGGAAGATGCAGTTGTG
>DAIPHN010000315.1:0-2066 GCA_036771335.1 Burkholderiales bacterium | reverse complement strand
CGCCGCTCCACCTGGGTGGAGCCGCAGGGCACGCAGATGATGATGCGCGGGCTCGCCTTGAGCAACGAGCGCGGATGCACCATCTTGATGAACTGCTTGAGCATCTGCTCGGTGACGGTGAAGTCGGCAATCACGCCGTCCTTCATCGGGCGGATCGCCTCGATGTTGCCAGGCACCTTGCCCAGCATGGCCTTGGCCTCGTGGCCCACCGCCTGGATGGTCTTCTTGCCATTGGGTCCGCCCTCGTGGCGGATGGAGACGACCGAGGGCTCATCCAGCACGATGCCCTTGCCGCGCACGTAGATGAGCGTGTTGGCGGTGCCGAGATCGATGGCGAGATCGGTGGAGAAGTGACTGCGCAGAAAGGCGAACATGGTCAGGGCGGGTGTCGCGGCGGGGCCGCTCGGGGGGTCAGGCGGCGTCAGGCGTGCACGTCCAGCCCAACAGGGCGCTTGGATCGCCTCCTTGGGCCATTCGGCGGCGCGCGGGGGCCGTTTCAGGGGAGGGCGGATAATACCGCAGCCCCTCGTACATACCCCTTTTCCAAGGGCTTGCGGGAGCTGAATTTCCGCGCCTTTGCCGGCCCCCAGACACCGTTTGTCACCCCATGGCCCTCACACCCCAGGACGTCCAGCGTATCGCGCATCTGGCGCGCCTTGAACTCTCCGCCCCTGAGCAAGAAGCCTTGCTCGGTCAGCTCAACGGCTTCTTCGGCATCGTCGAGGCGATGAGTCAGGCGGCCACCGGGACCGTACAGCCCCTGTACACGCCCTTGTCCGCGGTGCAGGACGTCACCCTGCGCCTGCGCGAGGACGCGGTGACGGAAGCCGACGAGCGCGAGCGCAACCAGCGCAGCGCCCCGGCGGTGCAGGACGGGCTGTTCCTCGTGCCCAAGGTGATCGAATGAGTGCAACATCTGCAAGCGTGCGTGACATGGGCGTGGCCGAGCTCGGCCGCGGCCTGGCTGCGGGCACCTTCTCCAGCGAGGAAGTGACGCGCGAACTGCTGGCGGGCCTGCGCGGAGCCGGCGGGCCCGGTAGCCCGGGGTCCCCGGGCGGACCCGACCGGTTCAACGCCTTCCTGGCCGTCACCCCGGAAGAGGTGGCGCTGGCCGAGGCGCGGCGCGCCGACACCCTGCGCCACGCCGGCCAGGCCGGGCCCCTGACGGGCGTGCCCGTGGCGCACAAGGACATTTTCGTCACCGATTTCGAGCACAGCCGCCTGCCCTCGACCGCGGGCTCGAAGATGCTGGCGGGCTACCGCAGCCCTTTTGACGCCAGCGTGGTGGCGCGCCTGGGTCCCGGTTCGCGCGATGGCCGGTTGCCCGGCGCCGGCATGGTGACCCTGGGCAAGCTCAACTGCGACGAGTTCGCCATGGGCTCGGCCAACGAGAACTCGGCCTTCGGGCCGGTGCGCAACCCCTGGGACCTGAGCCGCGTGCCCGGCGGCTCCTCGGGTGGCTCCGCCGCGGCGGTGGCCGCGCGCCTGGTGCCCGCGGCCACGGGCACCGACACGGGCGGCTCCATCCGCCAGCCCGCGGCCTTCTGCGGCCTCACCGGCATCAAGCCGACCTACGGCACCTGCTCGCGCTACGGCATGATCGCCTTCGCCTCCAGCCTGGACCAGGCCGGACCGATGGCTCGCTCGGCCGAGGACTGCGCGCTCCTGTTGTCGGCCATGAGCGGCTTTGACGAGCGCGACTCGACCAGCGCGCAACGGCCGCCGCAGGACTTTCATGCGCAGATGCTCGTACCACGGCTGGGTGCCGAGCCAGGCAAGCCGCTCAAGGGACTTCGCATCGGCTTCGTCAGTGGCGAGGACTGGAACCTGGAGAAGTTGCGCGGAATGGGGGAAGGCTCACCGCTGAACATGCCGGCGCACGGCGTGGATCGCGGGATTCCAACGCGGATTGACGAGGCCCGGAAGGTGTTCGAAGCCCTCGGAGCAGAAGTGGTGGCGGTGGAGCTGCCTCGCACTGCACTGGCCATCCCGGCCTACTACATCGTCGCTTCGGCCGAGGCCAGTTCCAACCTGAGCCGCTTCGACGGCGTGAAGTTCGGCCACCG
>DAIPHN010000314.1:0-2083 GCA_036771335.1 Burkholderiales bacterium | reverse complement strand
CGCTCAGTAGGCCCGCGAGACGCAGAAATCAACGGCTTCGAGCAGGGCATCCTTGAGGCCCGACTCGGGGAAGATCGCCAGCGCATCGCGCGCGATGTCAACATAGTGGTTGGCGCGCTCGATGGTGTCGGCAAGGGCGCCGTGGCGCTGGCCCACTCCGGGGTGCTCCTGTCCGAAGCCGGCGCACCGTCCCTCAAGTACGTCTATGAAGATTCAACCCCCCTGTGGGAAAAGCTCAGGGCGGTGGCCACCCGCGTCTATGGGGCGGCGGACATCAGCGCCGACAGCAAGGTGCGCGGCCAGATCCAGCGGCTCCAGGAAGAAGGCTACGGCGCCTATCCGGTGTGTATTGCCAAGACCCAGTACTCCTTCTCCACCGACGCCAGCGCCCGGGGCGCCCCCTCGGGCCACGTGGTCAACATCCGCGAGGTGCGGCTCGCGGCGGGCGCCGAGTTCATCGTGGCGGTATGTGGCGACATCATGACCATGCCGGGCCTGCCCAGAGTGCCGGCGGCGAGCCGCATCGATCTCGACGCCGATGGCCGGGTGGTGGGGCTGTTCTAGACCGCTTCCCGCGCTGGCCTGCCGCGTCGTGCCGGCCGGCGTTTGCAGCGTCACAGCTTGTCCGTATACTCCATTCGCGTCGGGTGCGGCAGCGCCGCGGTCGTCGAGGCAACGCAACGCAACGCTTGTCGCGCACCCGCCTACCGGGAGCACAAGTCCGTGGCGATGATTCTCGCCCTCGACATGTCCGGCCAGCCGAACCGCTGGATCCTGATCGAGGAAGCCATCACCTACCAGGCGCGTCGCATGGTGGCCTGGTCGCTTGGCGACGTGGTGGCCACCTACCACGGCGGCGTCTCGCGCCTCACGGGCGAGCGCTCGGAACTGTCCACCCACAGCATCATCGCGGTCAAGGGCGCATCCGAACTGGTGCGCAACCATCACGCCGAACCGCACCTAACCAACGGCGCGCTGTTCGTGCGTGACCGCTATCTGTGCGCCTACTGCGGCGGGCAGTTTCGCGAGCGCGACTTGTCGCGCGACCACGTGGTGCCGGTGCACCGCGGCGGCCGCGACCGGTGGATGAACGCGGTCACCGCCTGCCGCGCGTGCAACATCCGCAAGGGCGGTCGCACTCCCGAGGGCGCGCACATGCCCCTGCTCTACGCGCCCTACGTTCCCAATCGCCACGAGCACCTCATCCTGCAGAACCGCAGGATCCTCCACGGCCAGATGGAGTATCTGCTCGCCAAGGTGCCGCGCCACAGCCGTTTGTTCGCCTGAGGAATTCCCTTGCGCCCAATCCCCATCGCAGCCCTCTTGCTCGTCGCCGCCGTGCTGGCGGGTTGCCAGGCCAATCCCGTCACCGGCCGCCGTCAGTTCATCGTGGTGTCGGAGGAGCAGGCCATCACCGCCTCGCGCAGCGCCTACGTGCAGATGCTCACGCCCTACCAGGACAAGGGCAAGCTCGACAACGACCCTGTGGTCACGGCACGCATCGTCGGCATCACCGAGCGCCTGATCCCCCACGCCGTTGCTTACCGACCCGAGACCAAGGACTGGCAGTGGAGCGTCAAGGTGATCGACGACCCCAAGACCGTGAATGCGTGGTGCATGGCCGGCGGCAAGATGGCGTTCTACACGGGCCTGATCACCGCGCTGAAGCCCAGCGACGACGAGATCGCCCAGGTGATGGGCCATGAGATTGCCCACGCCCTGGCCAAGCACCAGGCGGAGAAGATGTCCCGCGCGCTGGCCACCACCGTGGGCGTGAGTGCCGTAGCCATCCTCAGCGACCGGCGTTACGCGGGGGTCGCGGCGGCGGGGGCCGCGGTTGCGGCCAAGCTCGCCCTCGACCTGCCCAACAGCCGCGAAGCGGAGACCGAGGCCGACCGCATCGGCATCGAACTCGCGGCCAAGGCCGGCTACGACCCGCGCGCCGCGGTCACCCTGTGGGAGAAGATGGGCAAGGTGTCGGGCGGCTCGGCCAAGAACGACTGCTTCGACACGCCCCCCGCACCCCGTAAGGGCAGCGAGGACCAAGCGGCGCAGGAACATGGTTTCGGGCGCGGAGGGCAGC
>DAIPHN010000313.1:0-2098 GCA_036771335.1 Burkholderiales bacterium | reverse complement strand
ACTACATGGTCATGGGCGAGCGCGGCATGAAGGACATGACCGAGATGGAGATGCCGCTGCCACACAACACGGCGCCCATGATGGCGGGGCAGGGGCCCTTCGGCGCCATCGGCATGGGCGGCATGTTCAGCGTGGTGAAGGTGCGGCGCGACCAGAAGCCGGGCGACTACAGCGACCCGGGCTGGTTCCAGCACCCGCCGGGCACCGTGGCCTATGAGTTCACCGGCAGCCTGCCCGACCCGGCGCGCTTCAAGGCCGAGAGCGGGGGGTCCATGCGTGCCGTCGCCAGGCCAGCGCAGGACGTCGAGGTCAAGGTGCGCAAGCCATCGGGCGGACACGGCGGCCACTGACGGGGCCGCCGACTCCAGCACCTCTCAGCGACTCTCCTCCAACTGAACATCGACACGGAACCCTCATGCAAAGCAGCAAGCGCCATCTCCTGATCGCCGCCTCGGCTCTCGGACTCGGTATCACCGGGCTCGCCCGCGCGCACAGCAATGAACATCACGGCAAGAAGTCCGGTCCTGTCGTCAAGGAACAGAAGGACTGGGGCATCGTCGGCGATGCCAAGGTCGTCCGCCGCACCGTCGAGGTCCGCATGGGCGACAACATGCGCTTCACGCCCGAGCGCATCGACGTGCGCCAGGGCGAGACGCTGCGCTTCCGCGTGCAGAACACCGGCAAGGTGATGCACGAGTTCGTCATCGGCACCAAGGCCGAGAACGCGAAGCACGCCGAGATGATGATCAAGCATCCGAACATGGAGCACGACGAGCCGTACATGGCCCACGTGTCGCCGGGCAAGACCGGCGAGATCGTCTGGACCTTCAACCGCGCCGGCACCTTCGAGTTCGGGTGCCTGATTGCCGGGCACTTCGCGGCGGGTATGGTGGGCACGATCGTGGTCGCCCCAGCGGGCAAGTCATGAGTCGCATCCACAGACGCCACGCCCTGGCCTCGCTGCTGGGTGGTGCCGGCATGCTGTGGGCGCCTGCGCTGGTGCGAGCGCAGGGCCGAGCCCCAGGCGGGACGCCGGAACCTCAGGTCTGGGTCGAGCTTTGGAAGGGCTCGACCTGCGGCTGCTGCAAGGACTGGATCACCCACCTGGAAGCCCATGGTTTCCGGGTCAAGGTCAACGACGTCGGCAACACCGCAGCCCGCGCTCGGCTGAAGGTGCCCGCCAAGCTCGGCTCGTGCCACACCGCTTGGGTTGGCCGCTACGCCATCGAGGGACACGTTCCCGCCGCTGACATCCGTCGGCTGCTGAAGGAGCGCCCCAACGCGATCGGCCTGGCCGTACCGGGCATGCCGCTCGGCTCACCGGGTATGGATGGTCCTGCCTACGACAACCGGCAGGACCCCTACGACGTGCTACTCATCGCCCAGGACGGCAGCACCCAAGTGTTCAACCGCTACTTCAAGACAAAGGAACGTTCATGAACCATCAGTCATCCCTCTTCCGCACCGTATGCCTGGTGCTCGCGCTCTCGGCCGCCGGCGCCCTGCCGGCCTGGGCCTCGAAGGACCACGAATCTCACGGCGCCCATGGCAAGCCGGCGGCGCGGGCCGCGACCGGCGAGATGACCGATGGCGAGGTGCGCAAGATCGACAAGGAGGCCGGCAAGCTGACCCTCAGGCATGCCGACATCAAGAGCCTGGACATGCCGGCCATGACGATGGTCTTCCAGGTAAAGGAACCCGCGCTGCTCGACAAGGTGAAGGTTGGCGACAAGGTGAGGTTCCGCGCCGAGAAGGCGGGCGGCGCCTTCGTCGTAACCGCCATCGAAGCTGCAAAGTAGCCTAACCAGCCCGTGCCGCCGGTACGGGCCTACTCACCATCCGAACAATGGAATGTCGGTTCTTCGGGACCGAGATCTGGAAAGCGCAGGGCACTTGAGGGTCGATTGCACGCAGTGGCGATCGGCTGCTTCCGGGCATCGAACCTTCGACGTCGGCTATCTGGCGATGAATCCGATGGGGCGGCCGTCTCAACCCGACCCAATGCGGGCACTCATGACCAGCCGAAGCGGTCACTGGACTTCTCCTGAATCCGTGGCCTCACCTCGCAACGCGCGCACCCTGCGGGTGAATCCGAGAT
>DAIPHN010000312.1:0-2145 GCA_036771335.1 Burkholderiales bacterium | reverse complement strand
CGAGGTAGCGGAGGCGCGCCGGGGGCCCGCGGGCCCTGTGGTGGGCGGGGGCGGCATACTCCTCCTGGCCGGGGTGCTCGGGCGGCTGCTGCTGGGAGTGCTCGGCGTGGCATTGTTCCCGGACCTGTCGCGCCGCGCCGCGGCGGGGGTCACGAAGCGGCCTCTGGCCAGCGCCGGGCTGGGCTTCTCGCTGCTGGTGGGCATTCCCATCGGCGCCATCCTGCTCATGGTCACCGTGATCGGCATCCCCATCGGGTTGATTGCTCTCGCCGTGTACTTCCCGCTGCTGTTGCTGGGCTACCTGGCGGGTGTGGTGGCGGCGGGTGACGCCCTGCTGGCTCGCGTCCGGCCGGGAGCCGCGGGGTTGCGGCCCCGCGCCCTTGCCTATGTGGCGGCGCTGGTGGCGCTCGCCCTGGTGGCGCGCATCCCCTGGATCGGGCCCTGGATCGGGTTTGCGGTGCTGCTGCTGGGCCTGGGCTCGCTCATGCTGGCCCTGGCGCGTTCCGGCAACGCGGCCAGCGGCTGAGGGTCCGCGGCGCGGTGCCCTGACCGCCCCGCTGCCGCCCGGCGCACAATCCGCGCCATGCTTCTCGAAACCCTGCACGCCATGCGGGACCTGCCGCGCCTGCGCGAGCTGGCGGGTATCCTGGTGCGCCACGGCTTCGGCGACGTGGTGAGCCGCTCGGGCACTGTAGGGGTGCTCGAGCGCGCCGGCGAGCTGCTGGTGGGCGGCCGCGATCCCGCCCTGGAGGGGCTCGAACCGCCCGTTCGCGTGCGCATGGCCCTGGAGGCCATGGGGCCCACCTTCGTGAAGCTCGGCCAGGTGCTCGCCACGCGGGTGGACCTGTTCGCTCCCGACTGGATCGCCGAGTTCGAGAAGCTGCAGACCTCCGTGCCGCCGGTGCCCTTCGCCGAACTGTTGCCGGAGCTGGAGCGGGCCCTGGGCGCTTCGCCTCATCAGTTGTTCCACGACCTCGACGAGCGGGCGTATGCCGCCGCCTCCATCGCCCAGGTGCACCGCGCCCGGCTGCCCGACGGCACGGCGGTGGTGCTGAAGATTCGCCGCCCGGGCATCCGCGGCAAGATCGACGCCGACCTGCGCATCCTCGGCTACATCGCCGCCGTGGCCCAGTCCGAGCTACCGGAACTGGCGCGTTTCCAGCCCGTGGAGATGGTGGCCCAGTTCGGGCGCTCCCTGAACCGCGAGCTCGACCTGGCCGCCGCGGCGCGCGGCCAGGACCGCTTCGCGCGCAACTTTGCTGGCGACCCCAACATCATCATCCCGCGCATCCACTGGCAGCACACCAGCGCCGTGATGAACGTGCAGGACTACGTGGAGGGCGTGCCGGGCAACGATCTGGAGCTGGTGGAGCGCGCCGGCCTCGATCGCAACATCCTCGCCCGCCGCGGTGCGGATGCGGTGCTGAAGATGATCCTGCGCGACGGCTTCTTCCACGCCGATCCGCACCCTGGCAACGTCTTCTACCTGCCTGGCAACCGGCTGTGCATCATCGACTTCGGCATGACCGGGCGGCTGTCGCCCAACCGGCGCGACCAGATCGTGGACCTGCTCGCGGCCCTGTCGCGGCGCGACGAACGGGGCATGATGGAAGTGCTGCTGGACTGGACCGCTTCCGCCGACGTGGACGAGGCGCGGCTCGCCAACGACCTGGGCGAGCTGGTGTTCACCTACGAGCATCTCTCCCTGCAGGAGATCCGCCTCGGGCAGCTGCTGGCGGACATCACAGCCATCATGCGTGATCACAACATCGTGCTGCCCGCCGACCTCACGCTGCTGTTCAAGGCCCTCATCTCGCTCGAGGGTCTGGGGCGGCAACTGGACCCCGATTTCCACCTGGTGGACCACCTGCGGCCCTACGTGCGCGGCGTCATCCTCGACCGCTACCAGCCCGGCGCCGTGGCGAAGCGGCTGCAGCACACCCTCTCGGCGGTGATGAGTGCACTGCAGGGCCTGCCCGGCGACGTGTCGCGGCTGCTTCGCGACGCCCGCCGCGGCCGCATGAAGATCGAGTTCGACCTCAAGCGCCTCGACCACTTCGGCCGCCAGCTCGACCGCAGCGCCAACCGGCTCACCGTCGGCGTGGTGACCGCCGCGCTCATCGTGGGCTCCTCCATCGTCATGAC
>DAIPHN010000311.1:0-2156 GCA_036771335.1 Burkholderiales bacterium | reverse complement strand
GGAGGCGGCTAGATGAGTATCAGGTCTTGCATTCCAGCATTTATCCTCTTCGCCTTGCGGCACGTCGCGCACGTTGCCCCGCCCCCATGATCCACGGTTGGCGACTCGCCCCGCCGCTGGGAGTTTTTCTGTAACGACGCCGCCGACCGGCTCACCCGCGTGCTCACCCTGCAGGCCGGGCTACCCAGCCCTCGCCAACGCGTATCCCCTCGCCATCAAATTCACGGCGAAGGCCTTGAATGACAGGGCGGGTGAGGGCTCGCGGTAGGCTCCTGTCTTCGCCGCGGTGCTCGCGGCCAGCAGCAACGCCGTGGAGTCATAAAGCCGCTCGCGCATGAGCTTCTCGCAGAGCAATTGATAGCGCTGCGCGTAGGATGCGTCGCGAAACTCCTCTCGCACCGGAAAGTGTGGCTCGTCCACGGCCACTGGTGCGCTACAGCGGGTGCTGTCTTCCAGCAGCATGATGTAGCCGAGGAAGGGTCTCTCCAGGCCAATGAACGCGCCTTCTTCGTAGGATTTCCAGAAGTCGGTCGCGTTGCCAAGGGCTTCCTCGACGCGATTGTTGAAATTGTTTCCGTAGGATGGTCCGGCGTGAGACTTCACCTCGACGCAGGCGACCAGGCGATTGCCCGTCACCGCGATGATGTCCCAGGCCTTTGTGGGGCGGTAGAAGCCGGGTAGCACCGTGTCCCTGCGGCCGAGAAACACATGGGCTCGGTCCAAACCGGATTCGATCAGCAGGTCACGAATCAGCGCGATGAAGGCGTCAAGCTGTGCACCGCCGGTGACGGCTGTTCTCAAGCCGGCGTCCTTGGCCGCGCGTTGCACGCCCTGATTGCGCGCCTGCTTCGAACGGGTCTTCCAATAGTGCTTGACCGCTGCGCCCACCCGCAGGCGCAGCCTTTCGTCAAATGCGCTGTTGCTCATGGGTGCTCGCGGATGTCCGCCGTGGAAAACAAGCCGCGCGTTTCCCGTTCAACCCGCCTCACGGCCATGTGGAAGTACTGTTGGCTCACCTCGACCCCGACGCTACTGCGCCCCCACAGCGCCGCGGCAAGGTTGGTGGTGCCCGTGCCCATGAAGGGGGCAAGGATGGTGTCGCCGACGAAACTGAACATCCGGATCAGGCGCTCTGCCAGCTCCAGGGGATAGGGCGCCGGGTGCGCTTTTGTGGAAGCCCCGGTGATCCCAGTCCAGATATGCTGAAACCACAGGCGGTGGTTCTCGGCCGACACCACGCTTAGCAATCGTTCTTGCGCCGAAGGGGTTCGATACCCACCGGGCTTTCGCTCCATGAGGATGAACTCGATGTCGTTTTTGATCACCGCATTCGGCTCGTAGGGCTTGCCAAGAAAGCCGCCACCGTTGCCCGAGGCCTCGTACACGGCATTGGCGATCTTGTGCCAGATGATGGGTGCCAGGTTGGTGAACCCCAGGGCGCGGCAGTGTTCCTGGATGGAGGCATGCAGGGGAACGACTTCGTGCACACCGGCATTCTTGCGCCGCGACAAGCACACATCTCCCACCACGCATACGAGCCGCCCGCCCGGAACCAGGGCTCGTAAGCAGGCGGCCCACACCCGGTCAAGCTCGTGCAAGAACGCCTCGTAGTCGCTGATCGAGCCCATCTGGCCCTCGGCTGGGTCGTACTCCTTCAAAGTCCAATAGGGCGGAGAGGTAACGACCAAATGAACGCTGTCCGGCGGGAGAAAGTCGATGGCACGGGCATCGGAGCGGTACAGGTCGTGACGGGTGGGCACGCGCTTCACTGCGCTTTCCACGGCCGCCATGAGCTTCACGTCCTTGGCAATCGAAGGGACAAGTGACTGCGTCACCGTCAGGCCGCGTAGTTCAGGCGGGACAAACTCGGCGAGGGATGCCGGGGCGATGAGCTGTTCCGTCTCGATAGGCCGCATGACGAGATCCGAGGCGCTGTGGTTGGGTGAAGGGTCGCTGTCGAGAGTGGCGCGAACGAGGTTCAGGACAGGGCGCATTGCCGCCAGCGAATCGCTTCAGTGACCGCTGGGATGACACAACCGGCCGCATTTTATGCGCGAACTGCGGGTGCGTCCGAGCAGATCAGGCACTCGGGGCCTGCCCAGCCGTTGCCGGGGGCAGCCGCATCAAGACCATCCAGCGCCCGGGCAAGACGGCGG
>DAIPHN010000310.1:0-2172 GCA_036771335.1 Burkholderiales bacterium | reverse complement strand
GGCCGGAGACGCCCATGCTCGAACGCTACCTGCGCGCGGTGGTTCGCCACCGCATCATCGTGATGCTGCTGGTGGCGCTGGCCACGCTGCTGCTCGCTTCCCAGACCCGCCAGCTGTCCATCGTGGTGGACCCCGATGACATCCTGCCCCAGAGCCATCCGCTCGTCTCCACCACCAACCGCATCGAGGCGCTGTTTGGCAATCGCTTCACGGTGGTGATCGGCGTGCACGCCACCCAGGGCACGATCTACGAGAACGGCGTGACCGAGCGGGTGCGCGCCATCACCGAGGACGTGCTGCGCCTGCCCGGAGTGGTGCGCGCCAACGTGAGCAGCATCGCCGCGCGCAAGTCCAAGAGCATCACCGGCAACGACGAGGGCATGGTGGTGAAGCCGCTGCTGGGCAGCGGGCCCCAGGCGCCCGAGGCGCTGCGCGCGGCGCTGGCGCTGAACCCGGTGTACACGGACCTGGCGGTGTCGCGCGACGCCCGCACCGCCCAGGTGGTGGCCGAGTTCAAGAAGATTCCCGGCGGCTTCACGGCCATCGAGCGCCACGTGCGCGAAACGGTCGACAAGCACGCCGACCCTTCGGTGCAGATCGACCTGGGCGGTACGCCGGTCTTCCTGGCGCTGCTGGAAAAATACTCCGCGCGCATCGGATTGCTGTTCCCGCTGGCCGTGCTGATGATCGGTCTGATTCACTACGAGGCGTTCCGTACCGTGCAGGCGCTGGTGCTTCCGCTGGTCACGGCCTTGCTGGCGGTGGTGTGGGCGCTGGGCATGCTCGGCCTCGCGCGCCAGCCCTTCGACACCTTCAACGCCGCAACGCCCATCCTGATCCTAGCCATCGCCGCGGGGCACGCGGTACAGATCCTGAAGCGCTATTACGAGGAGTACGCCGCGCTCGGCAAGGACGAGCCGTCCCTCGCCGCCCGTGAGCGGAGCCGCGAGGCGGTGGTGCGGTCGCTCACGCGGGTGGGGCCGGTGATGCTGGCCGCGGGCGGCGTGGCGATCGCGGGCTTTGCCTCGCTGGTGGTGTTCGAAATCAAGTCCATCCAGGTGTTCGGCCTGTTCACCGCCGCCGGCATCGCCAGCGCGCTGATCCTTGAGTTGACGCTCATCCCGGCGCTGCGGGCCGTGCTGCCCGCTCCGGGCGCGCGCGAACTGGAGCGCGAGAGCATGCCCACCCTGTGGAGCCGCCTCACGGAGCGGGCCTTTCGCCTTGCTTCCACCCGGCCCGGCGCCGTGTTCGCCACGGCCGCCGCGCTGGCGGCGGTGGCGGCGGTGGGCGCCAGCCAGGTGCGCGTGGACAACTCCCAGAAGGCTTATTTCTACGGCGGCGTGCCCGCCAAGCTGGAGGACAGCCGGCTGAACGAGCGCATGGGCGGCACCAACACGCTCTACGTGCTGGTGAGGGGTCGAGAGGATGACGCCCTCAAGCAGCCGGCCGTGCTCAAGTCCATGCAGGCGCTGCAGGAAAAGCTCGCCACCGATCCGCTGGTGGGCAAGACCCTGTCCCTGACGGACTTTGTGCGCCGCATGCACCGCGCCATGAACAGCGACGACCCGGCCTTCGACGCCATTCCCGACAGCGCCGAGCTGATCGCCCAGTACCTGCTGCTCTATTCCACCTCGGGGGACCCGGGCGACTTCGACAGCTACGTGGACACCAACTACCGCAACGGCCTCATCACGGTGTTCGTGAAGACCGACGGAACGGCCTACTCCCAGGACCTGATCCGCCGCGTGCGCGAGTACGCCCGCACCGGCTTCGGACCGGAGGTGGAGGTGGAGGTGGGCGGCGGCACCACGGCCACCGTGGCGCTCACGGAAACCATCGTGCACGAGAAGGTGCTCAACATCCTGCAGATCATGGCCGCGGTGCTGCTGATCACCAGTCTGGTGTTCCGTTCCCTGGCCGCTGGGCTCGTGATCCTGCTGCCGGTGGTGGCGGCGGTGCTGGTGAACTTCGGCATCATGGGCCTGGCGGGCATCCCGCTGCAGATCGGCACCGCGCTGGTATCGGCCATGGCCGTGGGCATTGGTGCCGACTACGGCATCTACATGATCTACCGTATGCGCGAGGAGCTGGCGCGCGGCGGCGACGCAGGCGAGGCACTACACAAAGCGTTTCGCTCCGCTGGTAAAGCCACGCTGTTCGTTTCCACGGCCG
>DAIPHN010000309.1:0-2222 GCA_036771335.1 Burkholderiales bacterium | reverse complement strand
AGAGCGGCAGCTCCCAGATGCCGTTGTGCTCGTCGCCGAGGCCGAGTTCGCGCTCGGAGCAGATCATCCCGCACGACTCGACGCCGCGGATCTTGAACTTCTTGATGTGCACGTCGCCCGGCAGCTTCGTGCCGCGGGAATGCGCGTGGACGGGGACCACCCCCTGCGGGTCTACCTTCCCTGCGGCGTGGGAGGCGCGCCCGGCGGCGTGACCACGGGTTTGAAGCACGCGTTCGGCGACGCGGTCCGTTGCGTGTTCGTGGAACCGGTGCAATCGCCCGCCATGCTCGTGCAGCTCGCCTGCGGGCCTGACCTGCCCGTGTCGGTATACGAGGCCGGCCTCACTAACCGAACGCTGGCCGACGGGCTGGCCTGCGGCACGGCCTCGCAGTTCTCGGCGCGGGTAGTGGCGCCGCTGGTGGAGGCGGTGGTGACGGTACGCGATGCGGACATGCTGCGCTGGGTGGGCGCCGCCTGGCGCGGGGGCGGGCTGCGGCTAGAGCCCTCCGCGGCAGCGGCCTTCGAAGCCTGCGCCTTGGTGGAGCGGGAGGGGTCGCTGGCTCCCGCCGCCACTCACGTGCTGTGGACCACCGGGGGGGCGTTGCTGCCGGACGCAGTGTTCGCGGCGCTGCTGGCGAAGGCCTGAGCGGATCAGGTGCGGGAACCGGATGGTTCCCTTGCAAGCCCTCAGAACCTGAAGGTTGCGCTCAACGTGGCCCCATCCAGCCCCTTGAGCTGGTCGATGTCGAAGCGCTCGTATTCCACCCGCACGCCCAGGCGCCACACGCGGAAGCCCGCACCCACGCCGTACATCGGTGCTGTGCCGCTGAAGGAACTGGTGCTGCCGCCCCAGTTGCGATCGAGGTCGTAGCGAAGCATCCCGGCCTTCCCGAACAAATCGAAGCCCAGCAGCGGAAAAATGGCGAACAGGGCGCCGTCGAAGCCCGAGGTCTTGTACTCGGCGTCCACGCCGCCCACGGTTGCCTTCGCGGAGCCGAAGCTGCGATAGCCGGCCTCAGCCGCGAAGTCGAGGATAGGGATGAGGCCGAGCCGGTAGCCCGCGAAGCCGCGCCAGGACGTGCTCCTTTCGTCGAGCAGGGCGCCACCGCCCGCTGCTACGGGATCGCTGGTGACCATCTGGCCCGTGCCAAGGCCCACGTAGAAGCCCTGGTCAGCGGCGTGCGCTGCGGCAGGAATGATCGTGGCGGCGAGGCAGATCGAGGCAACGATGGCTGGCGGGTGGACTTTGCGCACGGGATCTCCTTTGGCAGGGTGCGTGATCGGTGAAGCGCCGCAAGAATAACTGCTGGCGTCGTGGTCTTGCACGCGGCCCGCGGCGTTCGAGGCATAATCCGGCCGCGCATGCCACCTCGCCCCTCGGGGCGCCCCAGCCGGAGGACACGGTCATGATGAGCGAACGCCAGCGCCGCTTTCGCGAGGAATACAAGGCCCAGATCAGCCCCTGGTACCACGGCCTCGTGCACGTGGGCGTGATGTACGCCGTGGGCATCACAGTAATCGGCTGGTGCCTGTGGCGTATGGAAGAGGCCGCCTGGGAGTGGCTGCTGGTGGTGCCGGTGTTCTTCTTCTCGAACCTGTTCGAGTGGTGGATCCACAAGTACGTGATGCACCGGCTCATCGACGTTTGGGCGCTGCGCGCCATCTACGACCGCCACACGCGCCAGCATCATCAGTACTTCACCAGCAACGAGATGACGGTGGATTCCACCCGCGAATTCCGCATCATTTTTTTCCCCTGGCGGGCGCTAGCCACGTTCATCTCCTTCGGCGTGCCCTTTGCCCTGGCGCTCGCCTGGCTGCTGAACGCCAACGCCGGCTATGTGCTCATGGTCACCATCGTGGGGCAGTACCTCATCTACGAAACCTTCCATTACTGCTGCCACGTGCACGAGAACTGGTTCGTGCGCTGCATGCCCTTCGTCAACAGCATCCGGCGTCATCACACGGCCCACCACAACCAGGGCATCATGATGGAGCGCAACATGAACCTCACATTCCCCATTGCCGACTGGCTCATGGGCACCAGCGACCTCGACCGCGGGTTGCTGGGCCACATCTTCAACGGCTACAGCACCCGGCACGTGAGACCCGAATTGCGCGAGCTCGTCAAGCGACACACCGCGCGCAACCCCAGCATGGAGCGGCAGCCGGCGTGAGGCGCCCCCGCGTCGTGGCGGTGCCCAACCGCGGCGCGCGGCTGG
>DAIPHN010000308.1:0-2232 GCA_036771335.1 Burkholderiales bacterium | reverse complement strand
GAATCCGGAGAGTGGCGCCCGGGTGAGTCCATCCCCAGCGAGATCGACCTCGCTCAGCGCTTCAGCGTGCGCCAGGGCACGGTGCGCAAGGCCGTGGCAGAACTCGCCGGGGAAAACGTCCTGGTGCGCCGCCAGGGGCGGGGCACCTTCGTTGCTTCCCACTCCCACGCCCGCGCCCATCTCTCTTTCCTGCACGTCACGCCCGACCGCGGCCGCGCCGAGCGCCTCGAGGCGCGCCTGGTGGACCTGAAGCGGCTGCGGGCAGACGCCGCCAGCGCCGGCCTGCTGGGCCTGGAGCCCGGCGCCACCCTGATCCGGCTGCGCCGCCTGCTGTGGATCAACGGCCGCGGGCCCGTGGTGCTGGAGGAGGTGCGGCTTCCGGCGGCGGCGTTTCGCGGCCTGGACGCCACCGTTGCGGAGGCTCACCGCTGCATGCTGTACTCCATGTACGAGGCCGCCTTCGGCGTGAAGGTGGTCGCCGCCCAGGAGCGGCTCAAGGCAGTGGCCGCCGATGCCGATATGGCCCTCATGCTCGGCGTTGGCACGGGAGATGCGCTTCTGCAGATCGAACGTGTCGCCTATACTTACGGGGGCAAACCGGTCGAGCTGCGGCGCGGATTCTGCAACACCCGGTTTCATCATTACGCTAACGCGCTCAGCTGAAGAGGTCCCGCTTGTCCATTACCTCGTTTTCATCCCCGCTCCTCATCCACACCCTGTCCGCGGCTGTCCGCGGCAGCCTCTTCGCTGCTACCCGCGCCAGCGGGCGAGCCTTTCACTGAGGTGCCCGCGATGGCCAAGGCCCGCCCCAAGCACCTGAACCTTTTCCAGATCAAGCTGCCTGTCCCGGGATTCGTCTCGATCCTGCACCGAATCTCCGGCGCGGGGCTGTTCCTCATGCTGCCGTTCCTGCTGTACCTGCTGCGGCAGAGCCTGCAGTCGCCCGACAGCTACGTACTGTACAGGGCGCTTCTGTCCAACCTGCTGGTGAAGCTGGCGTTGCTCGGGCTCCTGTGGGCGTTCATGCACCATTTCTGCGCGGGCCTGCGGTTTCTGCTGCTCGACCTGCACGCGGGAACGGAGCTGGCGCGTGCCCGCGCAAGCAGCTGGATCGTGCTGGCGACGAGCCTCGTCCTGACTGTCCTCTTCGGAGCTTGGCTGTGGTGAAACGCGTGGTGGTGGGCGCCCATTACGGGCTGCGCGACTGGCTGGTCCAGCGCGTCACGGCGGTGGTGATGGCGCTATACAGCGTGCTTATGCTGGGCATCGTGGTGTTCCAGCGCCCCGGCAATTACGGGCTCTGGAAGGCGCTGTTCGCCCAGCAGTGGATGCGCCTGGCGAGTCTGCTGTTCCTGCTCTCGGTGTTCTGGCATGCCTGGGTAGGCGTGCGCGACATCCTGATGGATTACGTCAAGCCGGCCGGCGTGCGGCTGGTGCTGCAGGTCGGGGTGATCCTCCTGCTGCTGGCCTATTCCCTCTGGTCCATCCAGATTCTCTGGAGCATCGCCTGATGAGCCTTCCCGTACGCAAGTTCGACGCGGTGGTGGTGGGTGCCGGTGGCGCGGGCCTTCGCGCCGCGCTGCAGCTCTCCGAGGCCGGCCTCAAGACCGCCGTGCTCTCGAAGGTCTTCCCCACCCGCAGCCACACCGTGGCCGCCCAGGGCGGTATCGGCGCTTCGCTGGGCAATATGGGCGAGGACTCCTGGCTCTGGCACATGTACGACACCATCAAGGGCTCGGACTACCTGGGCGACCAGGATGCCATCGAGTTCATGTGCCGCATGGCGCCCCAGGCGGTGTACGAGCTAGAGCACTTCGGCATGCCCTTCGACCGCAACGACGATGGCACCGTGTACCAGCGTCCCTTCGGAGGGCACTCGCAGAATTTCGGCGAGCGCCCAGTACAGCGCTCCTGTTGCGCGGCCGACCGCACGGGCCACGCCATGCTGCACACCCTCTACCAGCGTAACGTGCGTGCCAATACCCTGTTCTTCGTCGAGTGGATGGCGCTGGACCTGATCCGCGATGCATCCGGTCAGGTGCTCGGCGTCACGGCCATGGAAATGGAAACGGGCGAGGTGTGGGTCTTCCATGCCCGTGCCACGCTGTTCGCCACGGGCGGGGCCGGGCGCATCTATGCCGCCTCCACCAACGCCTTCATCAACACTGGCGATGGCTTGGGCATGGCGGCGCGCGCCGGCATCCCGCTGGAGGACATGGAGTTCTGGCAGTT
>DAIPHN010000307.1:0-2272 GCA_036771335.1 Burkholderiales bacterium | reverse complement strand
TGGCCATCCGTGCCAAGGTGGTGGTGGACGCCACCGGTGACGGCGACCTGTTCGCCCGCGCCGGCGCCGCCTTCACCAACGACATCGAGGAGAACGACGTCCACCACTGCATGAACACGGCCTGGCTGTTCGCGGGCGTCGACATGCAAAGGTGGCTGGACTTCCGGGGCGCCAACCCGGAGGGCTTCAATGCCTTCATGGCGGGTGGCCGCGCGGCTTGCGGGCTGTTCGAACGTGCCTTCGTGTCCTGGCGCAACGACATCGCGCTGTTCATGGGGCCGCGCCAATCCGGCTATTCCGCATTGGACGTGGACGACCTCACCGCCGTGGAGGTGCGCTCGCACCGCGCCATGGCCGCGCACCTGGAGTACTACCGCCAGCACGCGCCCGGCTTCGAGAACGCCTACATGGTGCTGTCGGCGCCGCAGATCGGCGTGCGGCACGCAAGGCGTCTCAAGGGCGTGGACGCGGTGCTGCGCAGCCGCTGGAGCGAGGGCACGGCCCTGCCCGACGAGGTGGGCGTGACCCCGGCGGTGTCGCCCAAGTTCCCCAACATCTCCATCCCCTATGGTTCGCTGGTGCCCGAGCAACTCGACGGGCTGCTGGCCTGCGGCCGCCACATCTCCTGCGACCGCAACTCACACGGTTTCATGCGCGAGATCCCGCAGTGCTGGATCACCGGCCAGGCTGCCGGCGTGGCCGCTGCGCTGGCAGTGGCGGCCGGAGTCGAGCCGCGCCACGTAAACATCGACCGTCTGCAGCAGGCGCTGCTGGACCAGGGCGTCTACCTGCGCCCGCGAGCCGGGACCATGGCCAGCGATACGGCCGGGGAGCGCGTATGCGCCTGACCGACGAAGAGAAGGCCATGCGCGACGGCCGCGACGGCCCTGCCGTCGCCAAGGCCATGGACCTGTTGATCCGCTACGGCGAAGCGCTGGGCGCGCAGGCCTTGGTGGAGACCCGCAACGTCTGCGGTACCGTCACCGCGACCACGCCATTCCTGCGCGACTTCGCCTACGAGAAGGGCGGGCTCGACGCCGTCTTCAGCGAATTCAACCTGGACAGCAGCGAGGTCGTGCCCACGCCGCGCGTGAAGGCGTTCAGCTCGCACCTGCAACTGGGCTTCGATCCGCACCACCCGGTCGAGATGGGCGTCAGCGACGAGATTGTCCAGTTCTACAAGCGCAGCGAGACCGCCGCGGCGCGCATGGGCGTGCAGATCCTCAACACCTGCACGCCCTACCAGGTGGGCAATGTGCCCACGCGCGGCGAGCACTGTGCGTGGATGGAATCGTCGGCCGTCGTCTACTGCAATTCGGTGCTGGGTGCGCGTACCAACACGGAGGGGCGCGAGAGTGCCAGCAGCGCCATGGTCACCTGCCGAATCCCCGACTGGGGCTTCCACCGAGACGAGTTCCGCCGCGGCACGCTGGGGGTGCGGCTGGAGATGCCCGTGGAATCGGTGGAGGATTGGGGCCTGTTCGGCTACTGGATGGGCGAGTGGGTGCAGGACCGCGTTCCCGTGATAGAGGGTGTAGGGCTGGTACCGAACCTGCCCAGGCTCAAGCACTTCGGCGCCGCTGCCTCGTCCTCCGGCGGCGTGGAGATGTTCCATCTCGTCGGCGTCACACCGGAGGCCAGCACGGTGGAGCAGGCTTACGGCGGCAACCGGCCCACCGAAGTTCGGCCCTATGGCCCGAAGGAACGGGCCGAGACCCTGGCGCGCATCAACATGACCGGCATCGATCGCAAGGTCGACTACGTCATGCTGGGCTGCCCGCACTACACCATCGAGCAAATTTGGGAAGCGGCCTGTCTGCTGGAGGGCCGCAAGGTGCACCCCGACTCCGCGCTCTGGATCTTCACACCCCGCGCGATCAAGGTAGTGGCCACGCGCAACGGCTTCACGCAGATCATCGAGGCGGCAGGCGCCAATCTCCTGACAGACAGTTGCTCGGCCATGAGCCGGGCCGTCCCGCCCGGCACGCGCGTTGCGGCTTTCGACTCCGCCAAGCAGGCCCATTACCTGCCGGCCATCCTCGGGGTGCAGGCCTGGTTCGGCACCACCTCCCAGTGCATCGACGCGGCCTGCACCGGCCGCTGGAGCGGGTCATGACGGGCGACGAGATCATCACCATTCGTGGACGCAAGGTCGTGCCCGGCGTGGCAGAAGGCGAGGCGCTGGTCACCACGCAGCCTATCTCCGGGGGGGGTGGGCTGGAGCCGCGCAACGGCACTGTGGTCGAGATGCGTCACGAACTGCGCGGCCAGA
>DAIPHN010000306.1:0-2357 GCA_036771335.1 Burkholderiales bacterium | reverse complement strand
CATAACAAGACTTATGAAGTGCGTGGGGAAACTCTGCTCAAAATGGGCGATACCCTCGACGCCATCTTGTAATTGAGCGCTGCTGCTGGAACTGGTAGTCGTCCATTTCGTGCAAAGTACTTGCTCGCGCATGGCTTGTTGAAATGGGACCCTCTAGCCGTAGACGACGCACGGCGCCTTCTAGAAGAGGCAATAGCGCTACAGCCAGATTACCGTGCCGCGAAGGAACTCCTTGCTTCTTTGCCTTCGCCGCCTGGGGAATCCTGATGCTATCGGGCGACCGTGCTGGAAGACCGGGGTGTTGCATTCAAGAAAATTTCGCGTTCGCCTCAAGCCATCTCGCATCCGTTGCACCGCCCCCGTGATCCACGGTTGGCGATGCGCCCCGGCGCTTGAAGTCTTTCTACAACGCCGCGGGCGACCTGGTGGAGCAGCGCGGCCCGCTGGGCAACAGCCGCCTGATCGCCCAGACGCGGCCGTGCGCCCGGTGGGCTTTACCGATGCGCTGGGCTTCAGCAGCAGCACCGAGTACACGCCCGTGGATCAGCCCGCCGCATCGGTGGGCGCCCTGGGCGGGCGCACGGGCTTTGCCTACGACGCCGCCGGGGGCGCGCCCCCGCCACCGATGCCCGCGGCACGCCGCGGGCGTGCGACAGCTACAACGCCCTTGACAGGCGGACCTGGCGAAGCCTCGGTGGCCAGGAGCGTACCGACGACGGTTACGACCTGGCGGGGCGACTCATCACCAAGGTACTGCCCAACGGCAGCAGCGCCGCGCACACCTGCTACGCCGCCGACCGCGTGAGCAGGCTGGCCAGTTGCTGGCCAGCCGCCGGACGGTTACCCTCGCGAAAACTCGCGGTGCACGCCTGACGCTGACAGCTACCGAGCCCACACCAGATGATGACCACAACCGGTATTGACGTCTCAGATATGCGCGGACACCCGCTCCCGGAGGTGGAAAAAGCCGCTGTGCAGCCTGCCGCCGGACAAGGCGGTGAAAGGCGTACCTTGCTCGATCGGGCGCTGGCCGCTCTTGCCGCCCAACGCCGCCCCCCGCTGATGTTGCTCTGCCTGCAAGGCCTCGCCAGGCGCCGGGGCGACTACGATGCCGGTCTCGCCCGCTACACCGCCGCCATCGACGATGATCCCCCCCGGGAGCGCGAACAGGCGCGGCGCGAGGCCGACCTGCCGGCTGCGCTACAACTCCGCGCAGAAGCCTCCATGACCTTGCGCAGTACGCTCGGAGCCGAACCGCGCGCGCCGACACACCTGCGCACCTCAGCCGCGCGGTACGCTCTGTTGCGTCTGGAGGTGTCGCGCCTCGCCTCTCTGGAGGCGCGGCCGGCCCGGGGCTACTCAGCGACGCTCTCGCGGCCGTGCTCGACGCCGCCAGCGGCGTGATGCCCACCGGCCACGACAATCTGGGGCAGCAGCTACGCGCATGTCTTGACGGACAGCCCGGCGAGCGCCATTGCCAGGACCCGCGGCTCCTGGTGCATCGCCTGGCAGGAGATCAGGCAATCCGGGAGCGCGACGGGCTGCAGGTCACCCTCGCCACTGGCCGTCCTGCCCCGGCATAGGAGCCGCTGCTGGTGCACCAACCGCCACCGGCCCCGGCCGGCAACGAGCGCCGGGCGCACGGTGTGCCTGCTGCGGCCCAACGCGCTGCTGGCAGCGCTGCGCGAGCTGCTGCACCTCGACGGGGCGGCGCTTATTGTCACCATGGCAAGCTGATGCCGACACGACCCTTTCGCAGCCCGCCCCGCAACCCAGCGCCATGAACCCCGACTTCCATGGAACTACTATCGTCAGCGTGCGCCGCGCCCAGCGCGTGGCGCTGGGTGGCGACGGCCAGGTTACGCTTGGCAACATCGTCATCAAGGCCACTGCCCGCAAGGTACGCCGCCTGCACCACGACCGCGTCCTGGCGGGCTTTGCCGGCGGCACGGCGGACGCGTTCACCCTGTTCGAGCGCTTCGAGGCCAAACTGGACAAGCACCAGGGTCACCTCGTGCGCTCCGCCGTGGAGCTGGCAAAGGACTGGCGCACCGATCGCATCCTGCGCCGCCTGGAGGCCATGCTCGCCGTCGCCGACCGCGACAGCTCCCTCATCATCACCGGCAACGGCGACGTGCTCGAGCCCGAGCTCGGCCTCATGGCCATCGGCAGCGGCGGCGCCTACGCCCAGGCAGCGGCGCGCGCCCTGCTGGAGAACACCGATCTGCCGCCCGCCGAGGTAGTGCGCAAGTCGCTCGCCATCGCTGGCGACCTGTGTATCTACACCACCCAGTCCCATACCATCGAGACGCTCGCCTAGCGCCGCTCGCCGCGCCTGCCTCCCATGTCGCAGATGC
>DAIPHN010000305.1:0-2367 GCA_036771335.1 Burkholderiales bacterium | reverse complement strand
CCGTGGGCCTTCATGTACACCTCGGGCACCACCGGCCGCCCCAAGGGCGCCGTGCGCAGCCACGCGGGATCGGCGCTGATCGCCCTTGCCACCGCGCTGGACATGGGCTTCACCCGCGAGGACCGCGCGCTGCTGGTGATGCCCATGTGCCACGCCAACTCCCTGTACTTCTCCTTCACCTTCACCTGCCTGGGCGCGGCGGTGGTGATCGACGACCGCCGCAGCTTCGATCCCGAGGCTCTGCTGGCCACCTTCGAGCGCGAGCGCATCAGCTTCACCTCGCTGGTGCCCACCCACTACGTCACCGTGCTGGCACTTCCCGAGGACGTGCGCGCGAAATACGACGTGTCGAGCGTGCGACGGCTGATGATCTCCTCCGCCCCCGCGCGGCGCGACACCAAGCTCGCCGCCATGGCCTACTTCCGCAACGCCGGGCTCTACGAGCTCTATGGCTCCACCGAAGCCGGGTGGGTGACCCTGCTGCGCCCCCACGAGCAGCTCGACAAGCTCGGCTCCGTGGGCCGCGAATGGGTTGGCACCGGGCCGGTGCGAATCCTCGATGGCGAGGGCAACGAAGTGCCCGACGGCGAGGTGGGCGAGCTGCACTCGCGCACGCCCTTCGTGTTCGATGGCTACTGGAAAGACCCGCAAAAAACCGCCGAGGCCTTCCGCGGCGCCTGGTGCTCGGTGGGCGACATGGCCTATCGCGACGCTCAGGGCTACATCCACCTGGTGGACCGCAAGAGCAACATGATCATCAGCGGCGGCGAGAACATCTATCCTTCCGAGGTGGAGGCGGTGCTCGCCGCCCATGCGGCCGTGCGCGAGGTGGCGGTGATCGGCGTGCCGGATCCGAAGTGGGGCGAGAGCGTGCGCGCCGTGGTGGTGTGCCACGACGGCTACCGGGTCACCGAGGCGGAGCTGATAGATTGGTGCCGCGAGCGGCTCGCGGGCTACAAGCGGCCCAAGCAGGTGGTGTTCGTGGGCGAATCCGACCTGCCGCGCACCGCCACGGGCAAGATACAGCACCGCATCCTGCGAAGCCGGGCTGTGGTCCAGGCGGCTGAAACGGACTGATCCCGCGGGGCGAAGCGGCAGTGACACGGCGCATATGCCGGCCTGCCGCGGGGGAGCGGGGAGTGACGACGGGGCGCCGCTGGGCGTCCCGTCGTATGCTCCCGACCCGCCATGACTACCTTCGACTTCGGCGCTTTCCTGCGCTCCGACCTTCCGCCCGCCGCCGCCCGCTGGAGCGGTTTCCCACATTTCAACTTCGTGGGCGGCCACAACGACGCCGCTTGCGTGCCGGTGGACGAACTCATCGCCTGTGCCGCCGACGCCCTGCGCAGCGAGGGCCGCTCGCTTTGCACCTACGGCATGGACAGCGGCCCGCTCGGCCACCGCGGCCTGCGCGAGTTCATCGCCGCCAAGCTCGGCCGCGATGCCGGCATCCGCTGCACGGCCGACGAGGTGATGATCACCTCCGGCTCGCTGCAGGGGCTGGATCTGGTCAACGAGGTGCTGGTGGGTGCGGGCGACACCGTGATCATGGAGGAGATGACCTACGGCGGCGCCATCACGCGCCTGAAGCGCCGCGGGGCGCGCATCGTGGGCGTGCCCGTGGACGAGGACGGGCTGCGCGCCGATGCGCTCGAAGCCGCCCTTTCCAGCCTGGCGGCCCAGGGCGTGCGACCGAAGTACGTCTACACCATCCCTACGGTGCAGAACCCCACCGCCACGGTGATGAGCGAGGCGCGCCGCCGGGAAATCCTCGCGCTGGCCGCGCGCTTCGACGTGCCTGTGTTCGAGGACGAGTGCTACGCCGACCTCACCTGGAGCGGCGCGCGCCCGCCGGCGATGCGCGCGCTGGATGCCGATGGACGGGTGGTGCACATCGGCTCCTTCTCCAAGACCATCGCCCCGGCCCTGCGCCTGGGCTATCTGGTGGCCGACTGGCCGCTCATGAGCCGCATCCTGGGCGTGAAGAGCGATGGCGGCTCGGGCGCCCTGGAGCAGATGGTGCTCGCCCGTTTCTGCCGCGACCACTTCGACGGCAATCTTGCGCGGCTGCGCGGCGTGCTGGAGGGCAAGGCGCGCGCGCTGGCCGCGAGCCTGCACCGGCACTTCGGCGACACCGTGCGCTTCGTCGATCCGCCCGGCGGCATCTTCCTGTGGATGCGGGTGGCCGAGCCTGTGGACACCACCCGGCTGTTCGACCTCGCCTCCCGGGCCGGCATCGCGCTCAACCCCGGCGCCGAGTGGATGACCGACGCCGAGGCCGGCCGGCGCTGGATGCGCCTGTGCTTTGCCCATCCCTCGCCCGAGGTCATGGAAGCGGGGGTGGCGCGCCTCGGCGAGGTGTGGCGG
>DAIPHN010000304.1:0-2383 GCA_036771335.1 Burkholderiales bacterium | reverse complement strand
CCAAGGGCGTGCAGTGGACGGCGGAGCAGGAGGCGGCCTTCAAGCAGCCCATCCTGGACCAATTTGCTCACCAGGCCCACCCCTACTACTCGAGCGCCCGGCTGTGGGACGACGGCGTGATCGACCCGGCCGACACCCGCCGCGTCCTGGCGCTGGCGATCAGCGCGAGCCTGAACGCACCCATTCCCGAGAGCCCGAAGTTCGGCGTGTTCAGGATGTGAGGACGGCCACCATGCAACAGATCTACGACACCCCCGAACAGGAACTGCTGCGCGAGCAGATCGCCCGCTTCCTGGCGCGCGAGGTGGAGCCTTACGCCGAGGCCTGGGAGCGCCAGGGCATGGTGCCGCGCGAGGTGCTGCGCAAGATGGGCGACGCCGGCCTGCTGGGCCTGGTGTACGCGCCCGAGCATGGTGGCGGTGGCGCTGACGCCATGACCAACCTGGTGTTTGCTGAGGCACTGAGCCAGAGCACCTTCGGTGGCTTCATCGTCACGGTGCTGGTGCACACCGACATGGCCAGCCCCCACCTGCACCATGCCGGCAACCCGGCGCAGCAGGCGCGCTGGATGCCGGGCATCACCAGCGGCCGCACCATCACCGCGGTGGCTGTCACCGAGCCCGGCGCGGGCTCGGATGTGGCGGGCATGCGCGCCACGGCGCGCCGTGACGGTGACGGGTGGGTGCTCAACGGCAGCAAGCTCTTCATCACCAACGGTGTGCACGCCGACCTGTACTTCGTGGCCGCGCGCACCGGCACGGCGCGGCATGAGATCTCCATCTTCGCGGTGGAAAAGGGCACGCCCGGCTTCACGGTGGGCCGTCAACTGGAGAAGACCGGCTGGCTGTGCTCCGACACGGCCGAGCTGCACTTCGACAACTGCCGGGTACCGGCCGCGCACCTGCTGGGCGAGGAGGGCAAGGGCTTCTACGCGGTGATGAAGAACTTCCAGACCGAGCGCATCGCCCTCGGTGCCATGGCCGTGGGGCACTGCACGCAGGCGCTGAAGCTGGCGGTGGACCACGCCCGCACGCGCCAGGCCTTCGGCGGTACGCTGTGGGACAAGCAGGCGGTGCGCCAGAAGCTGGCGATGCTGGACGCCAAGACCCGCGCCGCCCGCGCCTACCTGTACCACTGCGCCTGGCGCGTGACGCAGGGCCACGACATCGTGCAGGATGTGTCGCTGCTCAAGGCGCTGACAGGCGAGCTGGTCAACGAGGTGACGCTGGGTTGCCAGCAGGTGCACGGCGGCATGGGCTACATGCGCGGCATGGCCATCGAGCGCCTGTGGCGCGACGCCCGTATCCTGGCAATTGGCGGCGGGGCGACGGAGGTGATGCTGGATGAAGCGGCGAAGCGGTATTGAGGTGCGGCGTTTCTCGTTGGTTCTCGCTTTGGGGAGACTGTTTGTGCGTCATGTTCGTTTGCAAGCTGAAGTCTCGCGGGGTCAGCGCATGTCGGGGCTGTGCTCCGCTCATGTCCTCCGCCGGTCGCCTTTGGCAACCGGCTCCCCCTTGACTTCGCTCCGCACAGCCCCAACACGCGCTGCCTTGCCGGCGTTTCGATACTCTTGGCGTCGAGAACTGACATGTTGGCAGGACGCGGGCGGTGGGTGGTCCCCGCAGCGAAGTAAAGGGGGAGGAATGGGCGCAGCCCATTCCGGAGGACATGAGCGGAGGGGACTGCCCGCCGCCCGTGTCTCGTACTGTGGAGGTACGCTGAAATGAGCACACTGGACATCCAGATCGAAGGTCGTGTCGCCAAGGTCTTTCTGAACCGACCCGAGGTCCGCAACGCGTTCAACGATGGTGTGATCACCGAGTTAGCCGAGACCTTCACCCGCCTGGGGCAAGACCCGGGTGTGCGGGCCATCGTGCTGGGCGGGCATGGCAAGGCCTTTTGCGCCGGGGCGGACTTGAACTGGATGAAGTCCATGGCCGGCTATGGCTGGGAGGACAACCGCGCCGACGCCACCCGGCTGGCAGAGATGCTGTGGGCCATCTACAGCTGCCCGCTGCCGGTGGTGGGGCGGCTGCACGGCGACTGCTACGCCGGCGGCATGGGCCTGGCCGCGTGCTGTGACGTGCTGGTGGCGGCCGAGGGCATGCACTTCTGCCTGAGCGAGGCCCGGCTGGGCCTGCTGCCGGCCACCATCAGCCCCTACGTGATGCGCGCCATGGGCGAGCAGGCCGCGAGGCGCTACTTCATCACCGCCGAGCGATTCAGCGCCGCGCAGGCGGGGGATATGGGCTTCGTCCACGAGCGCCCTGGCGTCCAGGGGAGTAGCGAGTCCGACCTCGACGAGCTGATCGCGCGCCGCGTGGCGCACCTGACCGCGTACCAGGACGCCGCCTGGGCCGAGCGCTACCGCGACTGGGTCGAG
>DAIPHN010000303.1:0-2389 GCA_036771335.1 Burkholderiales bacterium | reverse complement strand
CGCAGCATCTGGTCGAGGCTGGCGGTCATGTTCTCCTCGATCTCCAGGGGCATGGCGGGCGCGGCGCGGCGCAGCGCCAGAACCAGCCCGGGCAGCAGATAGGGGGCGATGGTGTGGATGACGCCCAGGCGCAGCACGCCGCGCAGCGGATCGCGCCTGTGGCGCGCCACCTCGCGCACCCGGGCCGCCTCGTCCAGCACCCGGCGCGCCTGTGCGACCACCTGCTCGCCGGCCTCGGTGAGCAGCACCTCGCGGGGGCCGCGCTCGAACAGCCGCACGCCCAGCTCGTCCTCGAGCTTCTTCACCGACGCCGACAGGCTGGGCTGGCTCACGAACACTCTCTCCGCGGCGCGGCGAAAGTTGCGCTCCTCCGCCACCGCCACCACGTACTTGAGTTCCTGCAGGGTCATGGCGTCTCCGGGCCGGCCATAGCCGTTACCTATCACGGCGATGCTAACTCGGTATTGGCCGCCACGGGCGGGGAGGCGGCACAGTTCGCACTCCACGCCGCGCTCGCGGCCTTCCCAGAACCGACCAAAGGAGCCTCACGCCATGACCCAGACCCCCAACCGCGAAGGCAGCCGTGTGCCGCAGGTCACCTTCCGCGTGCGCGAAAACGACGCCTGGAAGAACCTCACCACCGAGGACCTCTTCAAGGGACGCACCGTAGTGGTGTTTTCCCTGCCGGGTGCCTTCACGCCCACTTGCTCGTCCACCCATCTGCCTCGCTACAACGAGCTCGCGCCGGTCTTCAAGGCCAACGGCGTGGACGAGATCGTGTGTGTGTCCGTGAACGACGCCTTCGTGATGGACGAGTGGGCGCGCGAGCAGGAGTCCACCAACGTGCGCTTGCTGCCCGACGGCAACGGCGAGTTCACCGAGGGCATGGGCCAGCTGGTAGACAAATCCGAGCTGGGCTTCGGCAAGCGCTCGTGGCGCTACTCCATGCTGGTGCGCGACGGGGTGGTGGTGAAGCAGTTCGTCGAACCCGATAAGGCCGGCGACCCCTTCGAGGTCTCCGACGCCGACACCATGCTCGCCTACATCAACCCGCAGGCGGTGAAACCCGCCCGGGTGGCCCTGTTCACCCGCGAGGGCTGCCCGCACTGCGCCCGCGCCAAGGCGCTGCTGCTGGCGCACGGCTACCCTTTCGCCGAAGTGCCCCTGCACCACACGGTGCGAAGCCAGGTGGTGGGCGCGGTCACCGGCCAGGGCACGGTGCCCCAGGTGTTCATCGACGGCGAGCACGTGGGCGGCGCCGACGCGCTGGAACTGTGGCTGAAGGCGCGGCCGCGCAGGGCGGCCTGATGCCCGGGGCGCGCGAGCGGTGGTCGCGCCAGCCGGGCACTACCCCTGCCCCGGCCGAGCGGCCCGGCTCTGGATGTGCCCGGGCCGAAATTCGCACCCGCGGAACCGGTACACCCGCCACACTGACAAAGACGCCGACCTCCGCCACCCCGGCGCCCCCTTTCCCAAGAAGAATCCACCATGCGCGACCCCGCTCCCCAGGCTATCCAGCTCTCCGAATACGCCCCGCCCGCCTTCCTGGTGGACACCGTGGACCTGCACGTGGACATCCGCGATGACCACGTGCGCCTGCGCGCCCGCCTCGCCCTGCGCCGCAACCCGGCCGCCCCGGACGCCCGCGCCCCGCTGGTGCTCGACGGGGACGAACTGCAGCACGATTCGGTGGCACTGAACGGCCGCCTGCTGGGGCCCGACGCCCACTCCGTGACGGCCACCGCGCTCACAATCCCCGGTGTGCCGGAGCGCTTTGAAGTGGAAACGCGGGTGCGCCTGGACCCGTTTCGCAACACCAAACTGATGGGCTTCTTTCAGTCGAAGGACGGTCTGTTCACCCAGTGCGAGGCGGAGGGCTTCCGGCGCATCACCTGGTTCCCCGACCGGCCCGACGTGATGGCGCGCTACGCGGTGAGCCTAAACGCGGACAAGTCGCGCTACCCGCAACTGCTGGCCAACGGCAACCTCGTGGCCCAGGGCGAAGAGCCGGGCGGCCGCCACTGGGCGCGCTGGGAAGACCCCTTCCCCAAGCCCTGCTACCTGTTCGCCATGGTGGCCGCGCGCCTGGATGTGCTGGAAGACCGCTTCACCACCGCGTCGGGGCGCGAAGCGCTGCTGCAGGTGTACGTGGAGCCAGGCAAGCTCGACCAGGCGGGCTTCGCTTTGGACAGCCTCAGGCGCGCCCTGCGCTGGGACGAGCGCGTGTTCGGACTGGAGCTGGACCTGGACCGCTTCATGATCGTGGCGGTGGGCGACTTCAACATGGGCGCCATGGAGAACAAGGGCCTCTACATCTTCAATACCAAATAAGTGCTGGCCCGCGCCGATACCGCCACCGCCGCCGACTTTCTCAACATCGACCGGGTGG
>DAIPHN010000302.1:0-2445 GCA_036771335.1 Burkholderiales bacterium | reverse complement strand
CAGAGAGCCAGAAAGAGGGCGGCTAGCCGCGGCAGCCACAGCATGCTGCTACAGCGCGTAGTCCTGTTTCATTAGAAGCTGGTGATGGGCGACTCCGGGGATACGTAGATCATTACCGGAGACAGGCGGTGGTTTAGCTTTGCCGGCCAGGTCCTGCGCTGGGGGATGGTTTTCGTGGCCGTCTTTCTGGCCTTCTACCTTTTCGAGCGGCTGGTGATGGTGGTCTAGGCGTCGTCCTTGCCGCCACCGCCACGGTGTCTGGCTGCCATCCGTTCCAGGGCTTCGCGCAACGGAGCATCGGCCACCTGACTGACCAGTTCGTCGATCGCCGGCAGGGCTTTTCGGGGCAGCCGTGCGCGTTTGCGCGTGACGGGCGAGGGCTCTGGCAAGCTTCCTTGCACCCCCACCTGTATTCGATTAACCTCCGGCGCCGTTTCGCGAATTTGGGTGAGCAAGCAAGACGTCAACAGTTTCAGCTTGGCGGCGATCGCGCCATTGTTGGCGGCGATATGCAACGTGCCGTCCCGAAAGACAGCCACGTGGCACATCGGCGCGACAGAAGCTGGAACGAGTTGCGCCAGCAACCGTTGTAGTTTCATGTAGCGAACCGCCTGTCGCACCAGAGGTGCTGTTTCCTGGCTCCTCTGGAGCCATTCAGCCACAGATTTTTCGGCCATCGCGGGCCCCCAAGTCAGGACACGCCATGAATATCATCATCGTTTCAAGTCGCCTGTCAAAGGCAAGGAGCTTCACCATTTCGGGGTGGCAGCTCGCGCTTGCAGCGTTGCTGAGTGGGATTGTCGTGCTGGTTCTCTTCACAGCGTTGAACGCGCTGTTGCTGCATCACGCCGTGCGTACCGACAACCCCATGCTGCGCGCTTACCTGGAAGCCGCACAAGCTCAGCAAAACCAGAAGCTCCAGTCTTACCTGCGAGACAGCCTGAATGCCATGTCAGGCAGGCTCGGCGAGATGCAAGCGCGCCTGATGCAGCTCAATTCCCTCGGAGAGCGCGTATCCAGGCTCGCTGGCGTCAAGCCCCAGGACGTTCAGCCAGAGCGCCTCGGGGGGAAGGGCGGTGCGCTCGTGACAAGCGCACCGCGAGAGCTGTCCGTCGACGAGCTGCGCGACCGCATTGAACGTCTTTCCCGAGAAGTCGACGTAGGCGCAGATATGTTCGGGGTGCTGGAGGAGGTTCTCATGGAGGCCCATGCCCGCAAGCAGCTGCTGCCCACCGCTCTGCCGGTTCCGGGAAGCGCGATGAGTTCCAATTTCGGCTGGCGCATAGATCCCTTCACCGGGGCCCAGGCCTTCCACGAAGGCGTGGACTTCATGGCGGAGCCCGGTTCTCCCATACTGGCCGCCGCGGGCGGGGTGGTTGTTGCCTCGGAGGACCACCCTCAGTATGGTAGTATGGTCGAAATCGATCACGGCAACGGGCTGATCACGCGATATGGTCATGCATCGCGACGTCTGGTCAAGTTGGGCGATGTAGTGGTGCGCGGTGCCACGATTGCGGAAGTCGGGTCCACCGGTCGTTCCACCGGGCCTCACCTGCATTTTGAGGTTCGCATCAACGGGACGGCTCAGAATCCGGCGAGGTTTTTCCAGCCACCAGGTTGAAAGACTTCCTACGGGTCCCGATGTTCGAGGGGTGGGTGCGATAGGTCGCGCGCCGGCACGATTTGTTTTGACCGAGGCTTGCCCGGCACACGCCGGCGTAAGGTCATCCATTCGTTCCGGGTCCTCATGATATCCACCATTCTTAAGAAGCTCTTTGGCAGCCGCAATGACCGACTGCTCAAGCGCTACGGTCAAGCGGTTCGGGCCATCAATGCGCTAGAACCATCCCTGCAGGCGCTGGATGACGAAGCCCTGCGGGCGCGCACCAGCGCCCTCAGGGCGCGTGTGGCCGAAGGGGAAAACCTCGACACCGTCCTACCGGAGGCGTTCGCGACCGTTCGCGAAGCAAGCCGCCGAGTCCTTGGGATGCGGCATTTCGACGCCCAGTTGCTCGGCGGAATCGCACTTCACCACGGCAAGATCGCCGAGATGCGTACCGGCGAGGGAAAGACCCTGATGGCAACCTTGCCGGCCTACCTCAACGCGCTCACCGGCGCAGGCGTCCATGTGGTGACCGTGAACGACTACCTGGCCGGCCGTGACGCCGCGTGGATGGGCAAAGTCTTCCAGGCGCTCGGCCTGTCCGTGGGGGTTATCCTGAATCATATGGAGCACGGGCTCAAGCAGCAGGCGTACGCGGCGGACGTCACGTACGGAACCAACAACGAATTCGGTTTCGACTACCTGCGCGACAACATGGTCTACCAGGCGTCCGAGAGGGTTCAGCGGTCGCTGGCCTACGCCATCGTGGACGATGTTTACTGCATCCTCTTCTACTATGCTCTCACGCCTCTTATCAATTCCGTACTGTCCGAGGAGCACTC
>DAIPHN010000301.1:0-2457 GCA_036771335.1 Burkholderiales bacterium | reverse complement strand
GTCTGTGTCCATGGATCCTGACTTCGCCAGCGCGCACAACAACCGCGGAACTGCACTCCAGGCCAGGGGGCGCGTCGAGGAATCCGTGGACGCCTTCGCCCGCGCGCTGGCGCTAGACCCCCGGCACACCCGAGCCTTGACCAACCGAGCCCAGGCCTTGCAGGAGACCGGCCGCTGGCGCGAAGCCCTGACGGAGTTTGCGGCGGCGGCCGCCTCGGGAGTGGCGGGGGCGCGTTTTCGACATGCGCTGGTGCTGCCCATCATTCCCGCCGGCCTCGACGAAATCGCCGAGGTCCGGGGCCGCATCGGACCCGCGCTCGACGCCATCGAGGCGGATGGCGTACGCCTTACGGACCCCCACACGGAGGTGGGCACGACCAGTTTTCATCTGGCCTATCACGGTGAGTGCAATCGCGACTTGCAGGTCCACACGGCCCGAGCCTACCTGACCGCCTGTCCCTCGCTCGCCTGGACCGCTCCTCACATCGGCCGCAAGCGCCGCCCGGGCCGGCTGCGCATCGGCTTCCTGTCGCGCTACCTGCAGGCCCACTCTATCGGCAAGACCAGCCGCGGCCTCATCGCACGCTTCTCGCGCGAGGACTTCGAGGTGATCTGCCTCCACGTGCCACCCGTGTCGGAGGACGAGGTGGCACGCGCCATTCGGGCTACCGCAGACCGCAACGTGGTGCTGCCCTGGGCCCTCCAACCGGCCCGGGAGGCCGTGGCGGCGCTGGAACTGGATGCCCTGTTCTTCCAGGAAATTGGGCTCGACCCCTTCACCTACTACCTCGCCTATGCCAGGCTCGCGCCGGTGCAGTGCGTGTCCTTCGGGCACCCCGATACCACGGGAATCCCGAACATGGACTGGTTCATCTCCAGCGACCTGTACGAACCGCCCGCAGCCGCAGGGCACTACAGCGAGCGCCTGTGGCTCGCGCACCAGGCCGGCACGCTCGCCTGGTACCTGCGGCCGCCCGCGGTCGACACCAGCCTCACCCGCGAGAGCCTGGGCCTGCCCGCGGATCGGCCCCTGTACTTCTGCCCCCATTCCCACTTCCGCTGGCACCCGGAGTTCGATGGCCTGTTGCACGGCATCCTGGAGGCTGACCCGCGCGGCGAACTACTGCTTGTGGATTCAACCCAACCCCAATGGACACAGCTGCTGCTGAGGCGCCTGGAGGGCACCCTCGGCCCGCACATGCGGCGGCTGCGCGTGCTTCCCCTGCAGCCCCTGCCCCGATATCTTGCGCTCATGCGCCTCTGCGACGCCATGCTCGACCCGATTCACTTCAATGGCATGAACAACTCCCTGGACGCCTTCTCCGCGGGGGTTCCGGTGGTCACCTGGCCGAGGGCGATGCAGCGTGGTCGACACACCGGCGGCATGTACCGGCGCATGGGCTGGGATGATTGCGTAGCAAAGGACGCGCCCCAATATGTAAGCAAGGCTGTAGAACTCGCCAACGACGCTGAGTACCGCCACTCAGCCCGGCGAGAGGTGGCGGCGCGCAGCGGAGTGCTCTTCGAGGACAACAACGTGGTGCACGAATTCGAGCGCTTTTTCCGCGAGGTCTGCCTGTCATGATCCTGCGCGGCTGGCGGCGTGCCGCGACCAGTAGCGCGCCGGTTACGCCGCGCCAGCTTGGCGAGCGCGGCCTGAAGCATTTTGCCGCGGGCCGGCTGGACGCGGCGGAAAGCGATTTCCGGCAGGCCCGGGCCCTCGATCCCGGCTACGCCGAAATGCCCTACAACCTCGCCCTGCTTGCCGATGCTCGCGGCGAGCACGACTTGGCGGTTGAGCTGCTGCACGAAGCCATCGCGCTGCGACCAGACTTGGCCGAGGCGCACTTCAACCTGGGCTGTGTGCTTGCCGAGCTGGACGATCCGGCGGGCGCCGTGGTGTCTTTTGGTCGCGCCGAGAGTCTCGGCGCGGATTACCGGGGCACACGTATCGGGCTCGGCTGGGCGTACTACGAACTTGAGCAGTTCGACTTCGCGCTGCAGTGCTTCGAGCGAGTGCTTGCCCAGGCGCCGGAGCACCCCGAAGCGCGCCTTGGCCGTAGCTTCGTGCTGCTCAAGCTCGGCCGCTACGCCGAGGGGTTTGCTGACTTCGAATCGCGCTTCGACACGGCCGACATGAAGCTCACCCACCGGCCGCCGCCCGGCCCACCCTGGCGGGGCGAAGACCCCGCCGGGAAGACAGTGTTGGTGCTTGCCGAACAGGGATTTGGCGACACGCTGCAGTTTGCCCGCTACGCGCCACTTCTGGCGGCGCGCGGCGCGCGCGTGGTCTTGCTGGTCCAGCCACCCTTGCGAGCGCTGGCCGCCACTCTTTCTGGCGTAGAGGTGTTTGCTCTGGGCGAATCGCCCCCCCCCAACCAATGCCATACAAACAGGAATGAAATGCCGCAAATGCGAGGAGAGGCGGCACCAATTACCGCGGGAGTAACAAACCAC
>DAIPHN010000300.1:0-2474 GCA_036771335.1 Burkholderiales bacterium | reverse complement strand
CCCCGAGCACCCCCGAGCGCGTGCGCACGTGCCGGCCCACCATCACGTTCTCCAGTGCCGTCATCTCCGCGAACAGCCGGATGTTCTGGAACGTGCGCGCAATGCCCGCCCGCGCCACCTCGTGCACCGCCGTGGGCTTGTACGGCCGCCCGGCCAGCTCGAAGCTGCCCGCATCGGGCGTGTACAGCCCCGTGATGACGTTGAAGAACGTCGTCTTGCCCGCCCCGTTCGGGCCGATGAGCCCGTAGACCTGCCCGCGCCGGATCTGCACGCCCACCTCCGACAAGGCCTGCAGCCCCCCGAAGCGCTTGGACACGCCCTGCACGTTGAGCACCAGATCGCCGCCGGTGTTGTTCTGTGGGTTGGCCATGGCTCAGGCTCCCTTGGTGGCTGCGGTGGAGGGAACCGGCTGCGCCGCCGCGCGCCCGTGCTCGCGCGCCGGCCACAGCCCGCGCGGCCTCATCAGCATGATCACGATCATCGCCAGCGCCACCAGCAACTGCCGCAGGATCGCCGCATCGATGCGCCCGCCCGTCAGGTTCTGGATGTCCCCGGCCACGTACCGCAGCACCTCCGGCAACGCCGCCAGCAGCACCGCCCCCAGGATCACCCCCGGCAAGTGCCCCATCCCCCCGAGCACCACCATCGCCACGATCATCACGCTCTCCATCAGGCTGAAGCTCTCCGGCGAGACGAAGCCCTGGAAGGCGGCGAACATCGCACCCGACACGCCGCCGAAGGTGGCGCCCATGCCGAACGCGAGAAGCTTCATGTTGCGCGTGTTGATGCCCATCGCCTTGGCGGCGATCTCGTCCTCGCGGATCGCCATCCAGGCACGGCCGATCCGACTCAGTTCGAGCCGGTGGCAGATGACGACGCTGACGACCACCAGCGCCAGGAAGAGCCAGTAGTACAGCGTCACCGACGGGATCGTGAAGTTCTCGCTGACGACGATACGCTTGCCGAAGTCGACCCACGGGTCGCCCTGCGGGCCGATGGTCATCGAGTCGATCCGGTCCAGCCCGCGCGGTCCGTTGGTGATGTTGACCGGGTGCTCCAGGTTCAGCATGAACACCCGGATGATCTCCCCGAAGCCCAGCGTCACGATCGCCAGGTAGTCCCCCCGCAGCTTGAGCACCGGCGTGCCCAGCAACACCCCCGCAATGGCCGCCAGGAACGCCGCCAGCGGGATCACCACCCAGATCGGCGTGTGCAGCCCGTTGGGCAGCATCTGCGCGATCCACTCGAAGTTCTCGTACAGGTGCGGACTCGCCAGCAGCGCGTACATGTACGCCCCCACCGCGTAGAACGCCACGAACCCCAGGTCCAGCAGCCCCGCGTACCCCACCACGATGTTCAGGCCCAGCGCCAGCAGCACGTACAGCAGCGCCATCGCCATGATGCGCACGTACCCCTGACCGAACTGCTGCGCCAGCAGCGGCAGCGCAAACAGCAGCATCCCGCAGCCCAGGAACAGCGCCACCTGCGCACCCTTGCTCCACTCGGAGATCGGCTTCATGTTCTGTGTCTCCTTCCGTGTGCCTCAGGCCCGGTCCGCCACGCGCTCACCCAGCAGCCCCTGCGGCCGCAGCGTCAGCACCAGGATCAGCGCCAGGAACGCGAAGATGTCGGCATAGTGGCTGCCCAGCACCCCCCCGGTGAGCTTGCCCAGGTAGCCCGCGCCCAGCGCCTCCACCACCCCCAGCAGCAAGCCCCCCACCACCGCACCGGCCAGGTTGCCAATGCCCCCCAGCACCGCCGCCGTGAAGGCCTTGAGCCCCGGCAGGAACCCCATGCTGTGCTGCACCGTGCCGTAGTTGGCCGCCCACATGATCCCCGCCACCGCCGCCAGCATCGCCCCGATGATGAAGGTCGCGGAGATCACCATGTCCGGCTTGACCCCCATCAGCGCCGCCACCCGCGGGTTCTCCGCCGTCGCCCGCATCGCCCGGCCCAGCTTGGTGCGGTTGACCAGATACATCAGCGTGGCCAGGATCACCGCCGTCAGCCCCAGGATCAGGCACTGCACCACGCTGATCACGGGCCCGCCCAGACTGATCGGCTCGCTCGGCAGCAGGATCGGGTACGGCTTGGGATTGGGCTTCCAGATGATCATCGCCAAGGTCTGCAGCAGCAGACTCATGCCCATGGCCGTGATCAGCGGCGCCAGCCTTGGCGCGTTCCTCAGCGGCCGGTACGCCAACTTCTCGATCGTGAAGTTCAGCCCCGCACAGATCAGCACCGCGCACAGCGCCGACAGCGCCAGCAGCACCGGCCCCGGCAGCCCCGAGTTGGACAGCAGCGTCACCACCGTCCAGCTCACCAGCGCCCCCACCATCAGCACCTCACCGTGCGCAAAATTGATCAGGTTGATGATCCCGTACACCATCGTGTAACCCAGCGCCACCAGCGCATACATGCTGCCCAGCACCAGGCCGTTGATCAGTTGTTGGAAGAAGGTTTCCATGGCGTCG
>DAIPHN010000299.1:0-2481 GCA_036771335.1 Burkholderiales bacterium | reverse complement strand
GGGCAGTACCGGCGCAGCATGTAGCGCCCGGGCGGGCGCGCCGGGGGCAGCCCCTCCGGCCGCTCTTGCCGGAAACCCCGCCCGGGTCCGTTGCTCCAACGGCTGTAACGGCTGTAACGGCGGCAGGCCACACCCGGCTCCGCCCCGTTCCATCAAAGGGAGTGCTTGCCATGACCAGAGACATCCCGGACACCACGCCCGCGGCCCCGGCGCGCCGCACCCGGCGGACCCCTGCGCCAGCGCCGGAATCCCCGGTACCTGCGGCTGCAAAGTCCGCCCCGCGCCGGAGCAGCCCGTCCGCTTCGGCGGCCCCCACGCCGGAGCTGCTGCGCACCATGGTGGCAGAGGCCGCCTACTACCGCGCCGAGCGGCGCGGATTCCTGCCCGGATGGGAAATGGAAGACTGGCTATCGGCCGAGGCCGAGGTGCTGACCCAGCTGTGCGGCACGCCCGCCGCCAAGCCCCGGCGCAAGACTCCCGGCAGTGCGGGAGCGGCCGGCCAGGGCTGACCCGGCCACAAGCGGGTCCACGGCGGCGCGCCAGAGCAGCTGGGCCTGCCTGGCGCCCCGAGTGCGCCTTTCGTAGGCCCGAGCCATTTGCGATTGTCTCGGGCGAGCGCTGGCCTTTACAGCGCCGCCGCCTTTGCCCGCATCTTTGCCGCCACGTAGTCGCCGTGGGACACGTACAGCAGGTCGGCCACCTTGCGGATCAGATGCTGCTCCCAGGCGGACAGCTCGGCGTCGGCGTAGGCCACGGCCCACATGTGCTCGATCACGCGCACCCTCTGCTCAGCGCTGAAGTGGCGGTTCAGCAGTGAAGTGAACTGGAAGTAGTCGGTGGCCTGCTTTGCTTCGGCCTCGGCCAGGGCCACCAGCTGGTCGGCCTCGCCGGGCGCCAGGCCAAACTTGTCGCGTACCGCCCGCAGCACCGTGTGACGCTCACGGGGCTCCAGGTCGCCGTCCATGCGCACCACCTCGAGCAACAGCGCCGCCGTGGCCAGGGCAATGGCGTGTTCCGAGTGAGCCGGGTCAGTGGGGCCGGCCAGGTTCTTCTCGAAGAAATCGCGGATCGCGGCGAGCATTTCAGGCACCCGCTCAGTTGGCGGCGCGGGCCGACTCGCCCGGTGCCAGCTCGCGGTAGCGGATCCACCCGGCGTTCATCTCGTCCCAGGTCTGGTCGCCCCAGGGCACGCTGCGGGCCGGGTCGGGGTTGGCAGGGTTGCGGGCCGAGTTGTCCCAGCGCATGAGGAAGTCCACCCGGGTGCCGGCGGGCAGCACACGCGGCTCGCGCAACTGGTACACGCTCTGCCAGGCGAAGTCGTAATTGGGCACGGACAGCAGCACCTCCTCGCGCCCGTCGGGGAAGGTGGCGGTGAAGCGCGCCGCCTTGCCGCGCAGGTGGGCGTGGGGCATGAGGCTGTAGAGCACGATGTCGCGCTCGAACACGTGGCTCACGGTCACGGCGTGGTCGGCCGCGTGGGGCGGAATGCGCAGGTCGTAGGCGCGCAGGAATTTCAGGCGCAGCTCATGGGCGGGCGGGCCGTCGTGGAAGTACAGCCCGATGCGCGTGACATCGCGCACCGCCTTGCCGGTGGGCGTGTAGTGCATCTGGAAGCGCAGGCCCGCCCCCTTGCGCAGCAGCACGCCCGCGCCGTCGGGATAGGGCAGCGGATTGCGGCCGGGCGAGTAGCCGCCCAGGGCGGCCAGTTGTTCCACGAAGTCGCGGCCGCGCGTTTGCGGGTCGTCGATGCCCGCCAGCACATGGTGCACCACGCTGCGATCGCCCGGGTGGATCTCGATGGCGCGCACCCACACATCGCGGTCGAGCGGGTTGGCGGCGCGGGGGTAGCGGTAGTCCACCACCCCGGTGGCGGGCACATCGAAGGCCGGTACCTCCACCACCAGGTCGGGTTTTCCCAGGGCCCAGTCCTGGGTCACGGGGGTGACGGCCAGCAGCGGATCGGGCCCGTCGCCGCGCGGCGCGCCCGCCTCCACCCAGCGCACCAGCAGCGCGCGCTGGGCTTCGGTGAGGGAACGGTCGCCCTCGAAGGACCCAAAGTGGGGGTCGGCGTGCCACGGTGGCATGCGGCCGGTACGCAGCACCTCGCGGATCATGGGCGCGAAGCCACGCACCCGCTCGTAACCGGTCATGGCCCAGGGGCCGATGCCGCCCGGGCGGTGGCAACCGGCGCACTTCTCCGCCAGCAGCGGCGCCACCTCGCGGGCATAGGAGGCCGGCGCGGGCTTTTGCATGTCCACCAGGCAACCCACCGGCTCCACCTGGGTGATCGCGGGCTGGCGGCCGGCCAGCAGCGCCTCGAGCGCGTCGGCCAGGTAGTGGCGCGTGGCGGCGGGCTTCTGGGCGCCGTAGGCCAGCCGGTTATCCACGGGGACGCGATAGGCCAGGGTGAGGGAGCGCGGGTCCACAACGAAAACATCGGCGGTGCGCGTGACGCCCAGGGACGAGGCCGCCAGTTGGACG
>DAIPHN010000298.1:0-2489 GCA_036771335.1 Burkholderiales bacterium | reverse complement strand
CCTATGACCCGAAGCGCGATACCGGCCTGGTGGCACTGGACGCGAGCCACCTGTTTGCACCCAGCGTGACGCGCATCGGCATTCGCCGAAACAGCTATCTGCGCGCTTTTGTATACGACTTCATCACGATGTTCGCGCCCCACCTCACCCGGGATGTGGTGGACGCCGCCCTTACGGGATCGCCCCTGGCCGACAAAACGCCCATAGCCTGATTAAAAAGCTTTTTGCATAACGTAATTAATCTTAAGTCGTTTGCGTTTTTACCGGCCCTTCCTACACTTCTCTCTAGGCGCGTCGGCCCTCCCGTCTGGCGCATTCATGCAATCCGGAGGAGTCTTCCATGCCCCGTCTCGAGACCATCGCCGTTCATGGCGGCTACAAGCCTGACCCCGTCACCAAGTCGGTGGCGGTGCCCATCTATCAGACCACGTCCTACGCCTTCGACGACACCCAGCACGGTGCCGACCTGTTCGACCTGAAGGTGCAGGGAAACATCTATACCCGCATCATGAACCCCACCAGCGACGTGCTGGAGCAGCGCCTCGCGCAACTGCACGGCGGGGTGGGCGCCCTGGCGCTTGCGTCCGGTCAGGCTGCCATCACCTACTCCATCATCACCATCGCCGGGGTGGGCGACAACATCGTCTCCGCCAGCACGCTCTACGGCGGCACCTACAACCTGTTCGCGCACACGCTGCCGCAACTGGGCATCAAGGTTCGCTTCGCCGATTCCGACCGCCCCGAGACCTTCGCCGAATTGATCGACGAACGCACCAAGGCGGTGTACGTGGAGTCCATCGGCAACCCGCGCGGAAATGTGGCCGACATCGCGGCGCTTGCCGAAGTCGCCCACTCCAAGGGCGTGCCGCTGATCGTGGACAACACCGTGGCCACGCCCTACCTGTTGCGCCCCTTCGAACACGGCGCCGACATCGTGGTGGAGTCGCTCACCAAGTACCTCGGCGGTCACGGCAACTCCATCGGCGGGGCGCTCATCGACTCGGGCAAGTTCCCGTGGGGCAGCCACAAGGAGCGCTTTCCGCAACTCAACACGCCGGATGTTTCCTATCACGGCGTCAACTACGTGGAGGCGCTCGGCCCGGCCGCCTACATCGCCCGCGCGCGCGTGGTGCCGCTGCGCAATACCGGCGCGGCCCTCTCGCCCTTCAACAGCTTCCTGATCCTTCAAGGCATCGAAACCCTCGCCGTTCGTCTGGACCGGATCAACGCAAACACGCTCTCCATCGCCGAGCACCTGAAGGCCCACGCGAACGTGAAGTGGGTCCGCTATGCCGGCCTGACCGGCGATCCCTATCACGAGCTCGCCCGCCAGTATCTGGGCGGATGCGGGTCTGGCATCCTGAGCTTCGGCATCGAGGGCGGCCGCGAGGCGGCAGCGAAGTTCATCGACGCACTGCAATTGTTCACGCGCCTGGTGAACATCGGTGACGCCAAGTCACTGGCCGTGCATCCTGCCAGCACCACCCACCGTCAACTCTCCAGCGAGGAACTGCTCAAGGCAGGCGTGAGCGAAGACCTGATTCGCTTGTCCGTGGGCATCGAGCACATCGAGGACCTGCTGGAGGACATCGACCAGGCGCTGGCCGCGGCTGGCGCCAAGCCGAGGCTCGCCGCCAGCGCGTGAGCTTCGCAGGTCGCAGGGCCCTGGTGCGCGACCCGCTCCTTCGAGACTCCCCCGCCGCGAGGCGGAGGTTCAAAACGCCGCGACGCAAGCCGCGGCGTTTTTTTCAGGCGACCAGGGGCGCACCGTCCACGAAACAGGCCAGCTGCCCTGGCTGCATCACCGTCCAGTTCTCGTTGTCGGTGAGTGGCAAGGTGGCCACCACCGCCACCCGGTCCGCTGGCGTGGTGAGCTCACTGAAGTCCACTTCCACCTCTGCATCCGAGAGCCGGGCACGGGAAAACGGCGCCTGGCGCACGATGTAGGCGAGGTGGGTGGCGCAGTGGGCGAACAGCCGCTCGCCGTTGCTGAGCAGGAAGTTGAAGCTGCCCAGGCTGTACATGCGCCGCGACCATTCGGCCACGGCGTCGCGCAGCGCGGCCTCGCCGGGCGGGGTGTCGCCGAAACGCCGCCACAGGGCGTCGAGCAGCGTGCAGAAGGCGGCCTCACTGTCGGTGCCGCCCACGGGCCGGAAGCGGCCGTCGGCGGGGGGAGCAATGGAATCGAGCGTGCCGTTGTGGGCGAAGATCCAATAGCGCCCCCACAGCTCGCGCATGAAGGGATGGGTGTTCTCCAGGGCCACGGCGCCCCGGGTGGCCTTGCGGATGTGGGCGATGACGTTGGTGGAGCGGATGGGGTAGGTGCGCACCAGCTGCGCCACGGGCGAAGACGAAGCTGCCGCGGAATCCAGGAACAGCCGGCAACCACGGCCCTCGAAGAAGGCAATGCCCCAGCCATCGGCGTGGTGGTCCGTGTTGCCGCCTCGCTGCTGGAAGCCGGTGAACGAGAACACGATATCGGTGGGAAC
>DAIPHN010000297.1:0-2569 GCA_036771335.1 Burkholderiales bacterium | reverse complement strand
CGCAGTGGATGAGCGGGATGGGCGTACCCCAGTAGCGCTGGCGCGAGATGCCCCAGTCGCGCAGCCGCCAGGTGGTCTGCTTCTCTCCGAGGCCCTTCGCCCCCAGGTCGGCGGCGATGGCATCCACGGCCGCCTGGTAGGCCAGGCCGTCATAGAGACCGGAGTTCACGCACCGGCCCCGCGTCTTGTCGGCGTACCACTCCTGCCATGCTTCAGTGGAGAATGACTGCCCCTCCACCGCGATCACCTGGCGGATCGGCAGGCCATATTTCCTGGCGAAGGCGAAATCGCGCTCGTCGTGGGCCGGCACGCCCATCACGGCGCCCTCGCCGTAGGACATGAGCACATAGTTGCCCACCCACACGGGCACGGCCTCGCCCGTGACGGGATGCTCGACGGAAATCCCGGTGGGCATACCCTTCTTTTCCATGGTGGCCATGTCGGCCTCCATGACGCTGCCGCGCTTGCATTCCTCAATAAAGGCAGCCAGCGTCGGGTTATCGCGGGCCGCGCGGGTGGCCAGTGGGTGCTCGGCCGCCACGGCGCAGAAGGTGACGCCCATGAGGGTGTCGGCGCGGGTTGTGAAGGCGCGCAGCCTGTGGCGCTGGCCATCGAGGGTGTAGGGGAAGGCCAGGTTTACTCCCTCGCTGCGGCCGATCCAGTTGGCCTGCATGAGCTTGACCCGCTCAGGCCAGCCGGGCAGCGTGTCCAGCGCGGACAGCAGTTCGGGTGCGTAGCGCGTGATGGCCATGTAGTACATGGGAATCTCGCGCTTCTCCACCAGGGCGCCGGTGCGCCAGCCGCGACCGTCGATGACCTGTTCGTTGGCGAGCACGGTCTGGTCCACCGGGTCCCAGTTCACCACCCCGGTCTTTTGGTAGACGATGCCCTTCTCGATCATGCGCAGGAACAGCCACTGGTTCCACTTGTAGTACTCGGGCCGGCAGGTGGCGATCTCACGCTCCCAGTCCAGGGCGAAACCCAGCGACTGGAGCTGCTTCTTCATGTAGGCGATGTTGTCGTAGGTCCATTTCGCCGGCGGCACGCCATTGGCCATGGCGGCGTTCTCGGCGGGCAGGCCGAAAGCATCCCAGCCCATGGGCTGCAGCACATTGAAGCCGCGCATGCGGTGGTAGCGCGTGAGCACGTCGCCGATGGTGTAGTTGCGCACGTGGCCCATGTGCAGCTTCCCGGAGGGATACGGGAACATGGACAGGCAGTAGTACTTCGGCTTGCCGGGCTGCTCCGCGGCGCGGTGGGCGCCGGAGGCTGCCCAGGCGGCCTGCGCGGCGCGCTCGACTTCGGCCGGTTGATAGAGGGATTGCATCGCGGGAAATCGCCGGGGAAAGCGGCGGATTATAGCGGCGGGGCCCGTCCAGGAGCCGTTCCGACGCGAGCCGCCGGACCTGGCGAAGACCCATTGCAACAGCCTTTTCGCACCCCGCTCGCCTTCACCGTGCTGTTCGCGTACCTGTGGCGGCGGCCGCGGCTCCCGCCATCCAGGAGGATGGGCCTCACCCTGCCGGCCTGGATCGCACGCGAGGTCAGCCGCCAGCCCTTCAGCCCGGGCAAGGCACTGGGGGATTCCGCAGTGCCAGCGCGCCGGAAGACGCGGCATGGCGCCGCCCCCCAACAGTCCGACACCCTGGACACCCGGGACTTGCTGGCCGTCGCCGGCTATGCCGCGGCGACCGAGCCGGAGGCCCGCGCCGGGGCAACGGCGTACCGCGTGCGGGTGCCGCACCTCGCTTCAAGGGCCGATGCCGCGGACCTCGCGAGCGGGCTGTCGGCGCAGCTGGGGGCTCGCGGCGTTTCGACGAGGCCGGCAGGCCGCCTCGCAGACCCTTTCTTGCCAGCGCTATTGCTGGGCTGGCGGGGAGGCGGGTGCAGGCACCGGTGCCTGAGCGGCCGGATCCTCCATGGGCGGCTTGCAGTAACGCGACCAGTCCTTGATGGCGGTGACCGCTTCCTTGCGCCGCACGCCGTACTTCAGGCCGCGCATCATGGTGCCCTCGCCCGTGGAGCCCTTCTCCACCCGCTTGGTCACATTGATGCGCGACAGGTCGCCCACGATAGTGTCGCCCCGCTCGAAGGTAATCTGGTTGAACTTGAGCACCACGCCGAAGCCATCGGCGTTTTTCGTAAGCACGTAGTCGCAGCGCTCGCTGAACCAGTCCACGGTGGTGACGGCCGATGCCGGAGCTTCGTCGGCAAGTGCCGGCAGGGCGCAGAGGGCTAGCAGGGTGGCGAGGGCAAAGCGAGGCGTCACAGCGGTCTCCAGGGGGTGCGCGTTCGCATCGACGCGTGGCGGGTTGAGTAGGGCGCGGTTCGCGAAGTTCCCGCGGCCGCTCGAGGCGGCGAAACTATAATCCGCCGCTTCCCGACCGGTGGCTTCCGACGCGATCGCTCCTCGACGGGCTCAATCCCCAGCAACTCGCGGCGGTCACCCTGCCGCGCGAATCCGCGCTCATTCTGGCCGGCGCAGGCAGCGGCAAGACGCGCGTGCTCACCACCCGCATCGCCTGGCTCATCCAGGAGAAGCAGTTGAGCCCCATTGGCGTGCTGGCCG
>DAIPHN010000296.1:0-2586 GCA_036771335.1 Burkholderiales bacterium | reverse complement strand
ATCTGCGGCTGGTAGAGAAACGCCCAGAAGTTGCCCACGACCGCGGGCGACAGCATCATGGGGATGAGGATCACGGTGGTCCAGAAACCGTGACCCCGGAAGCGCCGGTCCACCAGCCAAGCCAGGGCGAAGCCCAGCAGCGTCTGCAGCAGGATGGTCCAAAACACGAAGTGCGCGGTGGCCTGCATGGAGGCCCACACGTCTGGATCGGTGAGGATGTCCGCGAAGTGGTCGATTCCCACCCCGACGACTTCGGCATTGGGCCGGTTCGCCCGGTAGTTGGTGAAAGACAGGCGGATCGTCCAGATCAGCGGAAAGATGTTGATCGCCAGCAGCAGCGCCATGGTGGGCGAGATGAACAGCCAGGCGATGGCCCGGTCGGACAGCCCGCGCACGGCGCGCGCCAGCGGCTCGGGCGTGGCGGTGGCTGCGCGTTCGGCGAAGGACGATTTGGCGGCAGGTTGCATGGTGCGTGCGGGGAGGCTGCGGGGGAGGCGCCGCGCGCCTCCCCTACAGTCACTGGCTTACTTCAGCTTGCCTTCTTCCTTGAAGACCTTCTGCCAGTCCTTGATGAGCGCGTCGAGGGCCTCCTTGGCGGTACCCTTGTCGGCCACCACGTAGTCGTGGAGGCGCTTCTGCATGGCCTGCAGCAACTGCGCGTAGGCGGGCTCCTGCCAGAAGTCCTGCACGCCGTTCATGGCCTTGAGGAAGTCGGCCGCGAAGGGTGCGGTCTTGGCGAAGCCCGGGTCACCCAGGACCGACTTGTGGCAGGAATACCCGCCCAGCGCCCACCACTTCTTCTGGATGTCGGGCTGTGCGAACCACTTGATGTACTGCAGCGCCGCGTCCTTGTTGGGCGAGTAGGACACCACCGAGATGCCCTGGCCGCCCAGCGTGGAGGCCTCCACCTTCTGGCCGGGATTCACGAAGAAGCCGCTGCGCTCGCCGCCCCCCTTCACGTCCTTGTACAGGCCGGGGAAGAAGGCGAACCAGTTCATCATCATGGCCACTTGGCCGGACTTGAAGGCGTCCAGGCCCTCCTGCATGTAGGCGTTGGTGTAGCCCGGCGGCGTGCAGCACTTGTACAGCGCCTTGTAGAACTCCAGGCCCTCCACGGCGTCCTTGGAGTTCACGAACCCTTCCATGGAGTAGGGCTTCTTGGGGTCTTCGTACTTGAAGCCCCAGGAGTACAGCGCCGAGGTGGCACCCATGGTAATGCCCTCGGAACCGCGCTCGGTGAAGATGGCGGCGCCGTAGACCTTCTTGCCGTCGATGGTGCGGCCCTGGAAGAACTCGGCCACCTCCTTCATCTCCTTCCAGGTCCTGGGCGCGGCGAGGTCGCGGTTGTGCTTCTTTTTGAACTCGGCCTGCAGCTCGGGCTTGGCGAACCAGTCCTTGCGATACACCCAGCCGTTGGCGTCGCCCATGGCCGGCAGGGCCCAGTAGTTTGGCGAACCCTTCGGCCAGGTGGAGTAGGCATACACGGTGGCGGGCGCGAAGTCCGACATCTTGATGCCGTTCTTGTCGAAGAAGTCATTCAGCTTCACGTAGTGGCCGTTCTCCGCCGAGCCGCCGATCCACTGGCTGTCGCCGATCATCAGGTCGCACAGCTTGCCCTTGGAGTTGAGCTCGTTGAGCATGCGATCGGCAAAGTTCGGCCATGGCACGAACTCGAACTTCATCTGGATGCCGCTCTTGGCGGTGAAGTCCTTGGACAGCTCCACCAGGGCGTTGGCGGGGTCCCATGCGGCCCAGCACAGGGTGATGCTCTTGGACTGCGCGAAGGCCGGGTTCGCGGCCGCAAACATCGCGGCCGCCGCCAGGGCGCCGGCTCCGCCGTAGGTTTTCCTCATGACTTGCTCCTCCTTCACGTTGTTGGACACTCCCGTCACCGCAGCCGCCCGCCCGGAAGTTACCGTGCGCCGCAACAAAATCACTAAACATATATACGGTGACGCGTTGCAACACGCCCTTTAGAAGGCGCGACGTCGCTTGTTTACCTTAATGGATTCGCACTAAACATTGCAAGGACGGGCGACGGGATCGTGCGGTGCGGTTGCAACGCGCGCCGACCGTGCCTAGGCTTGCGGCCTCCGTTTGCAGAGGCAGATGCCCGCGCCATGAACACGCCCGAGACACTGAATTTCCTGCGCCACGCCGCGCGCATGGATGACATCGAGCCCTTTCACGTGGTGTCGCTCGTTACCCGGGCGCAGGCCATGGAGGCGGCGGGCCGCCCGGTGGTGAATCTGGTGGTGGGCGAGCCCGATGCGCCCGCCGCCGAGCCCATCGCCGAGGCCGGTATCCGCGCCATCCGCTCCGGCCGGGTGCGCTACACGGGCGCGCTGGGAAAGGCGCGGTTGCGCGAGGCTATCGCCGAGTGGTACGGCCAGCGTCATGGCGTGCCGGTGCCGGCCGGACGGGTGGGCGTTCTGCCCGGATCGTCGGGCGCGCTGCTCATGACCATGGGTGTGTTGCTGTCTCCGGGCGACGAGGTGCTGATGGCCGATCCAGGCTAGCCCTGCGACCGCGATTTCGTGCGCGCCATGGAGGGGCGGGCGGTGGGCATCCCCGTGGGGCCGGACA
>DAIPHN010000295.1:0-2689 GCA_036771335.1 Burkholderiales bacterium | reverse complement strand
GTTCCGATCCGGCGGGGCATGTTCGAGCGAACGATGTCGGACTTCTACCTCGACCGCTGGCTGCACCACCTGCCCGAGGCGGCCCGCCCCGAAGCGCTCGACCATGCCCGCGCTCTTGCCTTCGCCCACCCCGACCTGGTGGCCGCCGCCACCGTGCTGCTGAAGCTCGACGACTCTGCCGCCGCGGAGGCCCGGCTGCTGGCCGGGCCGGGGCGGATCGACGGAACGCAATACGGCAGCCTCGTCCCGCTGGCCAAGGCGCTGCGCCACCAGGACTGCCCGCGTGGCGAGACTGTCATCTACCGGGCGCTGCTCAAAGGCATCCTGGACCGGGCCTACGCCCGCGCCTACGGGCACGCAGCGCGGTACTGGTCGCGGCTTCAGGAAATCGCGAGCGGCGCGGCCGGTCTCCTGCCCCTGTCGCCGCACGACGATTTCCAAGCCGAGATCCGCGCACGGCATGGGCGCAAGACAGCGTTCTGGGCCCATGTGAATGGCAGCCGGCGCGACCGCCATGACGTCGATGATGCCGAGTAGGACGGCCTGCGGTCGACAGCGCCCCGCTGCCAGTTGCGAGCCCAGGGTCCCTGGAACAGGGTGCTGGTTGAGTCCAGTAATCGCGATGAAGGCGCGGGGCCAGGCTGTTCGATGTAAACCCCAATCGCACCATTCGAACCGCCGGAACGAGATCCAGGACCTCTATCCCGCATGGGCTGCCCGCCGCGCGCGACCGGCGTGGGTCTTGCGCCGGGCATGGGGCCAGGCGATCAGGCTGTTGCCGCACATGGAGCCAGCATCACTGCGGCCCCACAAGAGATATCATCGTTTTCGAGGACCGTGCCAACCTTCACAAGCGCCGGCCTCCATCAAGCCCGTCCATAACCACCGTCCCCACTGTCTCCCACATATCGTGTTGTCCACATGCAGGAGGTCCCCATGCCACAGTTTTCGCTGGGAAGGCAGTCGCTTCAGGAGCTCAAGGGTGTCCATGCGGACCTCGTTGCCGTAGTCAAGCGCGCCATCGAGCTGACAGCGCAGGACTTCTCCGTGCACGACGGTCTGCGCACCCCGGAGGAACAGCAGCGGCTCATTGCCGCGGGGGCGTCGCAGACCATGGATTCGCGCCACCTCACTGGCCATGCCGTGGATCTTGTTCCGGTCATCAACGGCAAGCTGCGCTGGGAGTGGCCGCCGATCTACGTCATTGCCGATGCCGTGCGCGTTGCATCGCGGGAGTTGGGCACTTCCCTGCGCTGGGGTGGCGCTTGGGACACGGATTTCACGGCCAGTACGGCGTCGCCGGAAGACCTCGTGGCCCAGTACGTGGCCCGTCGCAAGAAGCAGGGACTACGGGCTTTCATCGACGGTCCGCACTTCGAGCTGCCCAAGGCGAAGTACCCGTAAGCAGTGGCGGCGTTTGCGCCTGCCAGCGGACGGGTGCGCGGGATTCAGCCCTCGGGCTTGCGGCGCAGCGCCGACTTGGGGCGGAAGGCCTTCACTACCTCTTCGCGGGTTTCCAGGTAGGGACCGCCGATCAGGTCGATGCAGTAGGGCACGGCCGCGAAGATGCCCGACACCAGGGTGTCACCCGCGGCGCCCTTGAGGCCTTCGAGGGTTTCGCGGATGGACTTGGGCTGGCCGGGCAGGTTGATCACCAGCGCGCCGCCGCGGATCACCGCTACCTGGCGCGACAGGATGGCCGTGGGCACAAACTTCAGGCTGATCTGGCGCATCTGCTCGCCGAAGCCGGGCATGAGGCGGTCGCCCACGGCCAAGGTGGCCTCGGGCGTGACATCGCGCGGCGCGGGGCCCGTGCCGCCGGTGGTTAGCACCAGGTGGCAGCCGCAATGGTCCACCAGCTCGCGCAGGGTTTCTTCGATGACCGGGCGCTCGTCGGGGATGAGCCGCTCCTCGAAGCGCACGGGGTTGAGCAGCGCTGCCTCCAGCCACGCGCGCAGGGCGGGCAGGCCCTCGTCTTTGTACACGCCGCTGGAGGCGCGGTCGCTGACGGACACCAGGCCGACGATGGCGGGATCGTGTTCACTCATGCTCGTGCACCGGATCGGAGGAATCGGGTTGGGGCTCGGGGATCAGTTCGCGCAGGGCCTGGAACAGTTCGCGAAAGGCCCGGGGCGGTCGGGCGGCGGCCCGCTCCGCGCGGGCGTTGCGGGCCAGCTGGCGCAGGCGCTGAAGGTCGGCGCCCGGGTGGGTGGCGGCCAGCGCATCCCAGCCCTGGTCGGCGTCCACCAGTTGCTCGCGCAGCCGCTCCAGGCGATGCAGCCAGGCGGTGTGGGCGCGGGAATGGCCCTCCAGGGCATCCAGGGCGGCGCGGATGGGGGCGGGGTCCACCTCGCGCATCAGGCGCCCCACATACTGCAACTGGCGGCGCAGGGCGCCGAACTTGGAAATGCGCCGCGCCTCGTGGATGGCGTCGCGCAGCCCTTCGGGCAGATCGATGGCCGCTAGGCGTTCGGCGGGCAGGGCCACCAGCGCCTCGCCGAGGTCTTGCAGGGCGGTGGACTCGCGCTTGCGCTGACTCTTGCTCGGGCCGTCGAAATCGCGCTGGCCCGAGTCGGGGTCCGTGGCGCGGCTGGGCAGGGAAGACATGGTTGTTATGATACGGCGCAGATTTCGTGATCGCGATCGCGATCGCCCCACGCCCCACCCGTGACAAGCCGACCATGCCCGA
>DAIPHN010000294.1:0-2711 GCA_036771335.1 Burkholderiales bacterium | reverse complement strand
AGCTCGAGCAGGACGTGCGCCAGTGCGTGGCCTGCCACGGCGAGGACGGCCGCTCGGCACAGATGCCCTGGAACGGCCGCATCGCCGGTCAGCACTACGAATACCTCGTCTACATCCTGCGCCAGTACCGCGCCGGCCGCGTGCGCGGCCTCAACGGCAGCGTGATGGCTGGAGCCGTGGCCCATCTGGACGATGCGCGCCTCAGGGCCCTGGCGCGCTACTACAGCAGTCTCGACTGACGGAGCGCACCATGAAGAGGGTCACCTTCACGCTCAACGGCAAGCTTGTCCCTCTGGAGATCGACCCGGACACGCCGCTGCTGTGGGTGCTGCGCGACACCCTCGGCCTCACGGGTACCAAGTACGGCTGCGGCCGCGGCCTGTGCGGTTGCTGCACGGTGCTGATCGCGGGTGAGGCCACCCGTTCCTGCGTGCTGCCCGTGGGTGTGATCGAGGGTCTGTCCGTCACCACCATCGAGGGCATCGCCCGCCAGGCCGGCCACCCGGTGATCCGCGCCTGGCAGCAGGTGGACGTGCCGCAGTGCGGCTACTGCCAGCCCGGCCAGATCATGGCGGCCACCTCCCTGCTGAAAAAGCGCGCCGCGCCCTCGGACGAGGACATCGACACGGCCATGTCTGGGGTGCTGTGCCGCTGCGGCACTTATCCACGCATCCGCGAAGCCATCCGCCAGGCCGCCGAGCTTCAGGCGAAGGGAGCCCGGGCGTGATCCGGGCCGGGGTGCTCGCAGCCGCGGCGCTGGCGGCCCTGCTGGCGGCAGGCCCGGCGGTGGCCGCCGAAAATCGAGGCGATCCGAAGCGGGGCTTCGCCATCTCGGAGTCCTGCGCGGCCTGCCACGAAGGCGATGGCCGCTCGACGGGCTACCGGCTCTATCCCCGCATTGCGGGCCAGCACTACGAGTATCTCGTGACGGCCATCGCGGAGTTCCGCAACAAGGAGCGCCGCCAGACCATGGCGCTGCACATGATGTGGGACGCCACGGCCAAGCTTACCGACCAGGACATCCGCGACCTGGCGGCCTTCTACAGCGGCCTGCCCTGGTAGCGGGCCGCCAATCCAGAAACACGCACAGCCACCCCAGAGGATCAACATGGCAGAAGTGAGCAAGCGCGCCCAAGGCCTGGGCACGGAAAACGCATTCGTGGTGCTGGCCGAAGTGAATGCGCTGATGCGTTCGGGCAAGGACATCGTGTCCTTCTGCATCGGCCAGCCCGACTTTCCCACGCCGGTCCACATCCAGGACGCGGCCGTGGCGGCCATCCGCGGCGGCAGGCACGGCTATACGCCCTCGGCGGGTATCGACGAGCTGCGTGCGGCGGCAGCTGGCTACCTGTCGCGCACCCGCGGCATCGAGGTGCTGCCCGCCGACGTGGTGGTGGCGGCCGGGGCGAAGCCCTTCATCGCCTATGCCATTCTCTCCACCACCGACTACGGCGCCGGCGACGAGGTGATCTACCCCAACCCCGGCTTTCCGATCTACGACTCGCAGGTCCGCGTGAACGGCGCGGTGCCCGTGCCCATCAACCTGCGCGAGTCGCGCGGCTTCAACTTCGACCCGGCGGAGCTCGAGGCGCGCATCACGCCGCGCACCCGGCTGCTGATCCTCAACTCGCCCCACAACCCCACCGGCGGCATCATCCCGCGCGCCCAGATGGAGGCCATCGCCGCCATCCTGCGCCGTCATCCCCAGGTGTGGGTGTTCGCCGACGAGATCTACGGGCGGCTGGTGTACGACGGCGAATTCGTCTCCATCGCGTCGCTGCCCGGCATGCAGGAGCGCACCATCATCGCCGACGGATGTTCCAAGACCTGGGCCATGACCGGCTGGCGGCTGGGCTTCATGGCCAACCGGGCGCTCGCGCCCTACTTCACCACCTGGATCACCACCACCGAGTCGTGCGCCTCGCAGATCAGCCAGTGGGCGGCTGTGGAAGCGCTCAACGGTCCGCAGGACGCCGCTGACCACATGCGCAGCGTGTTCCTGGAGCGCCGTGACCTGATCGTGGGTTTGCTCAACGAGGTGCCGGGCGTCACCTGCCAGTCGCCCGGCGGTGCGTTCTACGCTTGGCCCAACGTCACCGAGGCGTGCCGCATGGTGGGCGCTTCTGACTCGGAGCAATTCCGCAAGCGCCTGCTGCACGAGGCTGGCGTGGCCGTGCTGGCCGACATCCACTTTGGCCCGCGTGCCGAGGGGGAGGGCCAGCACATCCGCTTCAGTTACGCGGCCTCCACAGAGGCGATCCGCGCGGGCATCGGCCGCATGGCGGCCTTCGTGCGGAACAACGCCCGGGCGGCCGCGCCGGCGGGCTGAGCGCGCTGGCCGCCTCGGCAGGCGGGAGGCGTCAGGCTTCGGCGGCGGTTGGAGAAGCTGCCTTGGTGGAAGCAGCCTTGGCCGGTTTCCCGGCAGCGGCCTTGGCCGCGCCCGCGCGCCCGGGCTTTGTGGTCGCCGGTCTGGCGGCGGAGCCGCGGCGAGCAGGTTTCTCCGCTGCCGGCGCCTTGCGGGAACTGGCGCGCTTCGGCGTTGCGCCCTGCGCGACCCGGGATGCGCGCTTCCGTCCGGGTTTGCCTGCTGCGGCGGTCTTGCCCGTGCGCCCGGGTTTTTCCGCGTCCAGGGCATCCAGCCGGTTGCGCGCTTCGCGCTTGCCGATGCTGCGAATCTCAGCGATGCGCTCGAGCTGCGAGCCGCGCGGCTC
>DAIPHN010000293.1:0-2730 GCA_036771335.1 Burkholderiales bacterium | reverse complement strand
CTCGCTTGTGCTCTACGAGGTCCACCTCGATGTCCGTGATGGTGTTGATCTCAGCAAGGGCCGGCTTCAACGTGTCGCGCTTGAAGATCCGGTACTCCAGCTTGGCCGATTTCTCGGTCATGGGGTTGCCACTGAGAACCGGTACCCACCAGCGCCAGGCCTGCCGCGCGGTCTGGCCGATGTCCTTGTACCGCGTGCAGATCTCGTAGAGCGCTACCGAGGCGTGAGATCGCAGCTGGCTGATGACTTCAAGACGGATGCGCGCAAAGACGGTCGGCTCCAGCAGTTCCTGCTTCAGGTTGACTGCGTAGGACCACTCCACCCAGATCTGCCCTGCTTCCTTACTCAGGGTCGCGTGAGCCAGAAGGCCGCTCACATGCCATGAACTGCCCTCCCCTGTGGTCGGCGACTGCCACTCGACGGTGGTCGAGACCATCGCGCGCAGGTGCTTCTTGATCAGGGCATGGTCGTTGCTGTCGAAGTCGAGGCCGCTGATGATCGATTCCAGCGGCGCCTTGAAGACGGTGTTCTCCAGCCCCTGATCCTGGGCTTGGTACAGCAGCACGTTGTACGTTTTCCGACCGAGCGTCGTGATCCGTGCCGACTTGGGAACGATGGCGAGCGTGTTGACCGCCTTGCGCAGCAGCATCGGGTCGTTGCCGCCGACAGGCAGCGCCACTCCATGGCGCGCGATTCCGTGGGTCGGTTCACCCGCTGCGGCGGTCTTGGAGGCGCGCTTCTTGGTCGACACGCGATGACTGTACTTTGTCTGTGAGAACCGGTTTCACATTCGGCCGCGATGGCTGGACCGGCGTGATCCTACTGTGAGACGGGCGACTCACGTATTCATAGGAAGGGGGAGCGCGGCCAAGCGGAGAGTTTTCGGGATCAGTTGATGCTCAGCCTCCCGACATGGCTGCTCGCTTTCACACGACCATGTGCCCCCGTACCTTCAGCCAAGCCGGCGGCCGCGGCATCCCGAAAACTCTCCACTTCTTGCCTCACACCCCGGCCTGCATGGCTTCACACGTGAGAGTTTTCGGGATCGGGGTGCCCAACAAGCGCTGCCCCAATAGGTCGGAACTGAGTAGGGATGACTTCCCGAGGCTCAGAACGCGCCGTAGGACACCCTGTTGCTGCGATTCCGTTGCCGGAGCGGGCCAGCCGCGGTTGCCAGAGGGTCCGGGGGCCGGAGCGGCGTCCCGAGGCGCCCTGCTCTCCCGTGTTCACTCACCAAGGCTCCCGAAAAGTCTCCGGTTGATCCTGTATCCCTGCACCTGGCGTCCCGCAGAGCCTCCGGTTCGTCCCGAATCCACTCACCAAATCGGGCTTAAGTGGCTGATTTGTAAAGGGTTTCGACGCTCTAAAGAGATTCAAAGGAGTTCTAGGTTTCCAAATCAATCCAAAGACCGAAGTCGGAGTTTCTTTGGGTGAGCGGTCCAAAGCAGCCTCGCTTGACGGAAAATCGCCAGTGCGACGGAAAAGCGTCAAGCCGTCGGTAGACCGCAGCTCCCTGGAGAACTCGATTGTCCTCAACGATCTTCCACCACCGGAAGCCCATCAGTTTGGCTGACGTATCGGCGCAGGCAGAGCGCGCGATGACGATGATGGAGCAAATCAGGTCGGCGATGCTCGCCCCCTCTGCGAGAAAGTCGCCACCGACCTTCACCCTCTCCCAGCTCGCAGCGATGCTGGACGTCGAGAAGGGCTCGATGTCACACCGCTTGTCCAAGGGCGACCTGCCTCAGGGCCGGCTCAACGCCTCGGGCACCCGACGGGAGTTCACCCTTGCAGAAGCGCGCACCTGGGCACAGAGCTACCGCAAAGACAAGCTGCGGCCACCAGGCGCCGAGGCGGTCACCATCAGCATCGGGAACTTCAAGGGCGGCGTGTCCAAGACGACCACCGCCGTCACCTTGGCACAGGGCCTCTCCCTGCTGGGGCACCGGGTGCTGGTCATTGATACGGATCCACAGGGATCGCTGACCACGCTTTTCGGGATCTTGCCCGACACCGAAGTGGACGAAGCCGACACCCTCCTGCCCTTGGCGATGGGTACCGAGACGTCGATCCGATACGCGATCCGCCCGACCTACTGGGACGGGATCGACCTGGTTGGCGCGGCGCCGTTGCTGTTTGGCGCGGAGTTCGCGCTGCCTGCGCGGCAGACGCATGAGCCAGGCTTCGAGTTCTGGAGGGTGCTGGACCTGGGCATCGATGACGTGCGCGGCGAGTACGACGTCGTGATCATCGACACCCCCCCTGCCCTCTCCTACACGACGATCAACGCGTTCATGGCATCGGACGGGATCATCATGCCGTTGCCTCCTAACGCCTTGGATTTCGCATCGGCGTCGCAGTTCTGGAGCCTGTTCGCAGACCTGGCCAACCAGCTGCTGACGAAGAGAGGCTTGGACAAGACCTTCGAGTTCATCCACGTTCTTCTGGCCCGTGTGGACTCCGCGGACGCCGCAACGAACGTCATCCGTCAGTGGATCGGGCAGACGTATGCGGAGAAGGTCCTCCCGGTAGAGATCCCCAAGACGGCGGTCACTGGCGTGACGAGCGCTGAGTTCGGCACTGTCTATGACGTGTCACGGTACGACGGTAGCGCGCGAACCTTCAAGCGAGCCCGGGATGCGTACGACAGTTTTGTGGGCCACATCGAGGGTTCGCTCCGGGCAGCCTGGGCCCGCCAGGTGGAGGTGTTGAACGGTTCAACACCCGGCC
>DAIPHN010000292.1:0-2735 GCA_036771335.1 Burkholderiales bacterium | reverse complement strand
TCCAGGGAGTTGCGGCAGATGCCCTCGAAGCCCAGGGCGAGGGCCACATGCCCGCGATCGACGGGATAGCCGGTGCCGGCCAGCGCGGCCGCGCCCAGGGGCAGGCGGTTGACGCGGCGGCGGGCGTCGGTGAGGCGCTCGGCGTCGCGCTCGAACATCTCCACATAGGCCATGAGGTGGTGGCCGAAGGTGACCGGCTGGGCCACCTGCAGGTGGGTGAAGCCCGGCATGATGGTGTCGGCGTGGGCCTCGGCCAGGTCAAGCAGCGCGGCGCGCAGTTCGCCCAGCAGGGCCAGGCAGCGGTCGATGGCCTCGCGCAGCCACAGCCGGACATCGGTGGCCACCTGGTCGTTGCGCGAGCGGGCCGTGTGCAGCCGCTTGCCGGCATCGCCCACCAGCTCGGTGAGGCGCCGCTCGATGTTGAGGTGCACATCCTCCAGGTCCACCGACCAGCGAAAGCGGTCCGCCTCGATGTCGGCCGCGATGATGGCCAGGCCGCGCTCGATGTCGGCCAGATCGGCAGCGGACAGGATGCCACCCGCGGCGAGCATGCGCGCGTGAGCGAGCGAGCCGGCGATGTCGAAGCGCGCCAGGCGCCGGTCAAAGCCCACCGAGGCGGTGAAGCGCCTGACCCGCTCGTCCACGGGTTCCGAGAAACGGCCTGACCACGGCTCGAGGGCCGGTTGCGCGCCTTGCGGAGGGTCGTCAGAATCCATGGCGATGGCGGAAACGATGAGGTGCGAGGGCTTGCCGAGGCGAGAATGCGGCGTGGGAGTGTCGCGGACGCTGCCCGGTGACGACCGCCCGGAGCGCTCTGCGCGTTGCCCCTGAGCCGCATGATGAGCGCATGTCGAGTATAGGTCAGAACCGCTATCCCGACCGGCTGCCGGACTTCCTCAATGCCGGGGTATGGGCGCGCAGCGTGCTGCTCGTCACGGCGCTGTGCTTCGCGGCTTCGGTGATCCGCGCCCCAGGCTGGCGGGCGCTGCCCGACGACTTCGCGCAGGTGGTGATGTACGTACTGCCCGCGCTGGTGCTGTGGCTGCTCGCCGCCGCCGCCTTCAGCCGGCCATTGCGGCGCCTGCCTTACCCCGCAGGGCTGGGCGCCACCGCGGCGCTCGCTGTGCTGTGCGCCCTGGGAGCGCGTGAGGCAGCCTCCTGGACCCTGGACACCGGTGCGGGCGATGCGCCGCGGCACGCCCTGCTGGCGCTCATGGCCGCCACCGTCGTTCTGGGCTATTTCCACCTGCGCGGGCGGGCGCTGTCACCGGCCCTCACGGAGGCGCGGCTGCAGGCGCTGCAGGCGCGTATCCGGCCGCACTTCCTCTTCAACAGCATCAATGCCGTACTGTCGCTGGTGCGCGCCGAGCCGCGCCGCGCCGAGGCGGCGCTGCAGGACCTGGCCGAGCTGTTCCGTGTGCTCATGGCCGACAACCGCCAGCTGGTGTCTCTGGCCGAGGAAGTGCGGCTGTGCCGCCAGTACCTGGATCTGGAGCAGCTGCGCCTTGGCGAGCGCCTGTGCGTCCAGTGGTACGCGGACAAGATGCCGCAGGACGCCATGACCCCGCCGCTGGTGCTGCAGCCGCTGCTGGAGAACGCGGTCTACCACGGCGTGGAGTCCTCCGCCGAGCCCGGCGTGGTGAGCATCAACATCTACGAGGTGCGCGGCGAGGTGCACGTGATGCTGCGCAACCCCTATCGGCAAGACGGGGCGCACCACGGCGGCAACAAGATGGCCCTGGGCAACATCCGCGAGCGCCTGGCACTGCACTTCGACGCCGAGGCGGCGCTGGAGAGCCGGGTGCGCGAGGGCACCTACCAGGTGCACATCCGCTTTCCCTATGTGCGCGTGCCAGCCGCGGGGCGCGCCCCGTGAGCGAGCCACGGGCGTTGCGGGTGGCGGTGTGCGACGACGCGGCGCCTGCGCGCAGCCGCCTGCGCGAGCTGCTTGCCGACTGCGCCGCCTCGATGCCAGTGCAACTGGTGGCCGAGGCCGGCAGCGGCGTTCGACTGATTGCCCTGCTGGGGGAGTGCGACGCAGACGTGGTGCTGCTCGACATCGGCATGCCGGGCATGGACGGCCTGGAGACCGCTGGCCATCTCGGCAGGCTCCCGCGGCCGCCGAGGGTGATCTTCGCCACCGCCTTCGACGCCCATGCCGTCAAGGCCTTCGAGCTGCAGGCGGTGGACTATCTGCTCAAGCCCATACGGCGCGAGCGCCTGATCGAGGCACTGGTGCGGGTACGCGCGCTGGAGCCCTCGCGAAGGGAGGTCCAGCGACAGCTTGGCCCAGCGCCGCGCACCCACCTGTCCGTGTCCGAGCGCGGGCGGGTAGCGCTGGTGCCCGTGTCCGACATCCTCTACCTGCGCGCCGAGCTGAAGTACGTGTTCATGCGCACCGCCGGGGGAGAGCACCTGGTGGAGGATTCCCTGGTGCGCCTGGAGCAGGAATTCGGAGCGTCGTTCATCCGTATCCACCGCAGTTACCTGGTGTCCAAGCGCCACCTGGCGGGTTTCGAGCGCGGCGGCGAGAGCGGCGACAGCGGATGGGTCGCGGTGGTCAAGGGCGTGTCGGAGCGATTACCTGTCTCTCGCCGCCAGGCGCCGCTGGTGCGCGCCTTTGGCAGAACCCGCTTCTGAGGGCGGGTGGCGCGGGGCGGCTGCTAGAATCCACGGCCCCGGATCAAAGGTGTTCTCGCGTGGTCGCCGCTCCCTCCCGCATCGTCATCGCCACG
>DAIPHN010000291.1:0-2740 GCA_036771335.1 Burkholderiales bacterium | reverse complement strand
GAGGGCGGCGGCGGGCATGGCCAGCAACAGCGCGGCGAGGCCGGGGAGTTTCGATAGGGTGGTTTTCATGGAACTTGTCTCTGCCTGAACGCTGCCCATGCTAACGCATGGGAGTGCGCCGCCTGCCTGGCGCAATGGCATCATGCACGCCTTCCGTTTTTCGCCCCGAACCATGTCCGCCGCTCCCCGCTGGGCCATGCACTCTGCCTCGCCCGCCCTGGCCCTGCGGGAGCAGGGCTTCGTCGTGCTGCCACCCGCCCAGTTCGCCCACGTGGCCGGCGTGGAACTGCCCACGCTGCAGTCGTGGCCGGATCACTGGCACGCCCTGCCGCCCGACACCTTCCTGCGCGACGGCGGCGCCTACCGTTTCCGCCGCCACTCGAGCTTCGTGCACGACACGCATACCGGCGCGGTGGCCCAAGTGCCGCACCGCGCCCACTGGCAACCCACCTCGTACAACGCCCTGCACGGCGGCATCGAGCGCTGGTTCAAGCCCATGGAGGCGGCACTCACGCAGCAACGGGCGTGGCTTGCGCTGCTCGCCGGCCTGGGGCGCCTGTTCAACGCGGCAGGGCCCGCGCCGCGCTGGTACATCGAGGCGCACCAGTTCCGCATCGACACGGCCTCGGGCGTGGGGCGCCCCACCCCTGAAGGCGCGCACCGCGACGGCGTGGACTTCGTGGCGGTGGTGCTGGTGGACCGCCATGCCGTGCGCGGCGGCGAGACGCGCATCTTCGAAGCTGGCGGCCCCCACGGCATCCGCTTCGTGCTGAGCGAGCCGTGGACCGCCGTGCTGCTGGACGACGCCCGCGTGATCCACGAAACCACCCCCATCCAGCCCGACGCCCCCGGCGGGCACCGCGACACCCTGGTGCTCACCTACCGCCGCGGCGGCTTTCAGGATCCGCAACGGCCGTGAGCGCCGGCGACGGCCGGCTGTACGCACCGGCCACGGAGCGCAACCGGGCGCCCATCCTGGCGGTGCTCGAACCCCTGCTCCTGGAGGGCAGCGTGCTGGAAGTGGCCAGCGGCACGGGCGAGCACGTCACGTGGTTCGCCGCGCGGCTGCCGGCGCTGCGCTTCGTGCCCTCCGACCCCGATCCCGCCCATCGCGCCAGCATCGCGCAATGGACGCGAGCCCTGGGCGTCACCAACGTGGCGCCGCCCCTCGACCTGGATGCCACCGCCGCCGCGTGGACGTTGCCGGCGGCGGCACTGGCACGCCTGCGCGCAGTCATCTGCATCAACATGATCCACATCGCCCCCTGGCAGGCCACGGAAGGGCTGATGCGCAACGCCGCGGCCGTCCTGCCGCCGGGCGGCGTGCTGTACCTCTACGGCCCCTTCCGGCGCGGGGGCCAGCACACCGCGCCCAGCAACGCCGCCTTCCACGAAAGCCTGCGCGCCCAAAACCCGGCCTGGGGCGTGCGCGATCTGGAGGCAGTGCAGGCGCAGGCGCTGGCCCACGGGCTGGCCACCGGGCAGGTGACGGAGATGCCGGCCAACAACCTGTCGCTGGTGCTGCGCCGCGCGTGAGTCCGGTGGACAACCCCCCCATCGATCGCGCGCAACTGGCCCGGGATGCCGTGCGCCACGCCGTGCGCGCCGCGGGCCACGGCCACCTGCTGCTCTCCGACGCTGAACTGGACGCATCCCTCCAGGCCGCGCTGGCGGGCCGCCACCGGCGCGCGCCCGTGTGGGTGTTCGCCTACGGATCGCTGGTGTGGAGCCCGCTGCTGCAAGCGGCGAAACGCCTACCCGCCCGCGTGCACGGCTGGCACCGCGGCTTCTACCTGCGCTCCATGATCAACCGCGGCACACCCGACCAGCCCGGCCTGGTGCTGGCCCTGGACCGCGGCGGCGCCTGCGCCGGCATCGCCATGCAACTGCGGCGCGCCACCCAGGCCGAAGACCTCACGTTGCTGTGGCGCCGGGAAATGATCACCGGCGCCTACCAGCCCCGCTGGGTGCAAGCCCGCACGGCCACCGGCACCGTGCAGGCGCTCGCCTTCGTGATGGACCGCGCCCACCCCTCTTACGCCGGACGGCTGGACGACGACACCATCCTGGAAACCGTGCGGCGCGCCCGGGGGCACTTCGGCCCGTGCAGCGAATACCTGCTGGAAACGGCCAGCAGCCTGGAACGCCATGGCATTGCCGATGCCCGGCTCACGCGGCTGGCGCGCAGGCTGGGGGGTGGGGAGTGAGGGCAGTGGCGCGGCGGCGACTGAACACCGCACCATTCGGCGGCTTGACGACGACCGGGCCGGTGCGGATGCTATTGAGCTAGTTCAGGGTCTTCGCCTGGATTTGCTGCGGGCGGTGCAAAGAAGCAGGCAAGGCGCCCTTCGCGCCAGGTGGGTTTGGCGGATGGGCTAGGGCCTGCTAATCGGCAGCGGCAGGCTTGAAAAGCAAGGGGATACGGTTGCATGCCAAGCCCCCCTTCATAAAGAAGCAGCAACGCGCTCTGGACCTCGTCCTGGGTGGAGGCGGCCACCTTGTTCACCAACGCCAGATGGGTGAGGAGCGCCTTCGCCTCGCCCGAGGCCCCAGGTCGCGAGGGTGCCCGCGACCGTGATATGGAACAAAGCGCTTCACCCAGCCCACGCAAGCGCGCCCGGTGCGGATGCGGTAGTGCATGAGGCGGATCTTTTCGCGGACCTGGTCCAAAAGGCGGCGAGGGGAGCCGGGCACGGCGGCCTGCGGTGCGAGGTGGGTTTGAGGGGCGGTTTTAGGGCCT
>DAIPHN010000290.1:0-2770 GCA_036771335.1 Burkholderiales bacterium | reverse complement strand
GGGATTGTGGAAAGACGCGCTTGCGTGATGGCTGGGGCGGGCGGCGCGGTTCACCGGGAACGGCTGCGCTCGCCCGTGGCCGACTGGCGCCGACGCGGCGGGCGGGCGCGTTGCTGCGAAAGCCGTGCGCGCACCCCCGCGCGGGCGCATCCTCCCACCGGGCCGGGTCGCAGCGGCAGCGTTTGAATACATCATTGCCCAGAGCGCTTGACATGCGACCGCAGCGGCAGAACATATTAGGCGTCCGGCAAACGCGGTTTTCGGAAGCCGGCGCGACGCTGCCCGAGCGCAGCAGCGCGGTGCATGCAACCGGGCGGAGGCCAGTAAAGATGACAACAGGCGGCGCACGTTGGGAGTGGCGATCCTTCGGACGGTACTTCGGTCCTGCCGAGGCACGGATTGCACGCATGGCCGCGGGCGGCACCCAGGAAAGCGACGAGATCTACCTGCTCACCGGCAGCGGTGCGAACGTGAAGATCCGCGATGCCCTGATGGACATCAAGGTGCTGCGGGCGGTGGACGCCAACGGACTCGAGCAGTGGACCCCGGTGCTGAAAGCGGGCTTCCCCCTGGCTTCGGCCGTGACACTGCAGGTGCTTGAGGCGCTTGGCGTTCCCGCGCCCGGGTCCGTGGAAGATGGCTGCACCCAGGAGGCGTTCTTCGCGCGGTTCTGCCCGCCGGGCGGACCGGTGCGGGTCGTGCCGGTGCACAAGCGCCGCGTGCGCTACACCATCGACGGATGCATGGCGGAACTGTCCGAGGTGGTGGCCGACGGCCAGGCCACGCGCACACTCGCCGTCGAAGCGGAAGACCCGGCCGCCGTCATCGCCGCGGTGGGCGGCCTTGGCCTGGGCGGGTACGTCAACACCAGCTATCCGCGCGGCCTGGCGGCGCTGGTGGGGCACGAGCCCGAGCGCTTCGCGGTGGTGGACGTCGGCACCAACTCCATCAAGTTCATCGTGGCCGAAGCGGGGCCAAAGGGCACGTGGCAGGCGCGGGTGGACCGCGCGGCGATCACTCGCCTCGGCGAGGGTCTGGTTCCCGGCGGAGCGATCGCCGACGCCGCGCGCGATCGCGCCGTGCAGGCCGTGGCCGGGATGGCCGACGAGGCCCGCCGGCACGGCGCTCGCGCTATCGCCGCTGTCGGAACCGCCGGCCTGCGCAGGGCTTCGAACGGCGCGCAGGTGGGCGTGGCCATCCGGCAGGCCAGCGGCGGCGCCGTCGAGGTGATTTCGGGCGAGGAGGAGGCACGGCTAGCCTTCCTCGCCGCCAGGGCCGGCCTTGGCCTGGAACGCGGCTCGCTGGCGATCTTCGACACCGGCGGCGGCAGTTCTCAGTTCACCTTCGGCCACGACGACGTGATCGACGAGCGCTTCAGTGTGGACGTGGGCGCGGTGCGCTACACCGAACGCTTCGGGCTCGACCGTGCCGTGCCCGAGAGCCGCCTGCGCGACGCCCTGGCCGCCATCGCGGCGGACCTCGCCAGGCTCGACGGGCGCCGGCCGCCCGATGCGCTGGCGGCCATGGGCGGTGCGGTGACCAACATGGCCGCCGTGTTCCACGGCATGGCCACGTACGATCCCGACGTGGTCCAGGGCACCGTGCTCCACCGCGCCGAGATCGACCGCCAGATCGAGCTGTACCGCACCCAGGATGCCGAGGCGCGCCGGCACATCGTCGGCCTGCAACCCCGGCGCGCCGAGGTCATGCTCGCCGGCGCGTGCATCGTGCGCACCGTGATGGACAAGCTGGGCAAGGCGCACTTTGCCGTGAGCGATCGCGGGTTGCGCCACGGCGTGCTTGCCGAGCGCTTCGGCCTGCATGCCCGCATGCCCGCCCCCCACCCGCACTAGGATCAGGATCGTCCATGCCAGCCCGCCCCGCCCCGAAGAACCCCAAATCCCGTGCCGCATCGCCCGCAAGGCCACTCTCGGCCGAGGACACGGCCAGCATCCTGCGCCTCGCAAAACATGCCACCAGCGTCGAACTGAAACTGTCGGTCCCGCTCGCCAGCCAGCGCGCGGCCGTCCAGAGCATCGGCCTCGACCCCGTGGAAGCACAGCCGCGCCAGGCCTTCTTCTTCGACACTGCCGACCTGGCGCTCAACCGGGCGGGGGTGGTGGTTCGGGCACGGCGCATCCAGGGCGGGCGCGCCGACACCGTGGTCAAGCTGCGGCCCGTGGACCCGGCCGCCATTGATCCGTCGCTGCGCCGCTCCGCCGCCTTCAAGGTGGAGATCGACGTGATGCCGGGCGGATTCGTCTGCTCGGCCTCGCTCAAGGGCGCCTGCACAGGCCAGGAAGTGCTGGATGCCGCATCGGGCAGCCTGCCCCTGTCGAAAATCTTCTCCAAGGAACAGCGCGCCTTCTTCCGGGCGCACGCGCCCGAGGGCGTCACGCTCGATCAACTCTCCGTCATCGGGCCCACCTTCCTGCTCAAGGCAAAGCACGAGGCCAGGGACCTGGGCCGTCCGGTGACCGTGGAACTGTGGCTCTACCCCGACGGCGCGCGCATCCTGGAAATTTCCACCAAGTGCCTGCCGGCACAGGCCTTCCAGGTGGGAGCCGAGTTCAAGGCCTATCTGGCGGAGCGCGGCATCGCTCTGGGCGCCGAGCAGGCAACCAAGACCCGGGCCTCGCTCGAGTTCTTCGGCGCGCGGTTGCGCGAGATCGAAGCCGGCGGCTGACCGCGCCGCGGCCAGCACAGCTGGCCAGCCGGCATGCAGCCCTGGCCGCATCCCCCGGCAGCGGCTACCGCTCCCGCAGGCTCT
>DAIPHN010000289.1:0-2783 GCA_036771335.1 Burkholderiales bacterium | reverse complement strand
GGCGGAGTCGCGAGGCCATGCCCCAGGAGCGTGGGGCCAGGAATATAGGCGAGGACATGACAGCGGAGGGGGGTGGAACCAAGGGAAGGGGGCCGAAAGGTAGTCGTCTGCGCTGCACCGCGTCAACAGCGTCGAGCGTCGCGCGCCGCGGCGGCTTGCGCCGGTGCGCCCTCGCCCATACATCTGTGCCATGGTAATCATCCGTGCTGCCATCCGCTCGCCCGCCGTGTCCGGCAGCTTCTACCCGGCCGAGGCCAGGCGGTTGCGTGCCGATGTGCGCGCACTGCTCGCCGATGCCCCAGCGGGCGGCGCGGCACCCAAGGCCCTGGTGGCGCCCCACGCGGGCTACCAGTATTCGGGCGCCGTGGCCGCCCGCGCCTACGCCCGGCTCCTGCCGCTGCGCGGCCAGGTCTCGCGGGTGGTGCTGCTGGCCCCGGCGCACCGCGTGGCGCTGCGCGGGATGGCCCTGCCAGGCTGCACGGCGCTTGCCACGCCCCTGGGCCTGGTGCCCGTGGACATGGCAGCCGCCGAGAGCCTGCGCGAATTCCCGTGGGTGGCCGACAACCCCGAGGCCCACGCCTTCGAGCACGCGGTGGAGGTGCACCTGCCCTTCCTGCAGGAGGTGCTGGGAGAGTTCTCCGTCGTACCGCTGGTGGTGGGCGATGCCACCCCCAGGCAGGTGGCGCAGGTGCTCGACCGGCTGTGGGGCGGCCCCGAGACGCGCATCGTGATCAGCTCCGACCTGTCCCACTACCTGCCCTACAGCGCGGCGCAGCGCGCGGACCGGGGCGCCGTGGAGGCCATCCTGGCGCTCGAGCCAAGCCTCGACCACCAGCAGGCCTGCGGCGCCACGCCCGTGAACGGGCTGCTGCTCGAGGCGCGCCGCCGCGGTCTCGAGCCCGAGCTGCTGGACCTGCGCAACTCGGGCGACACGGCCGGCGACCGGTCGCGGGTGGTGGGCTACGCCTCGGTGGCATTCCACGATCGCGGCACCCCGCGAACCGAGACCACGGCTTCCACCGCAACCGAGCGCGAGGATGCTTCGCGCGGCCGCACCCTGCTGGCCCTGGCCCGCGCCACCATCGGCCGCCAACTGGGGCTTGCCCTGAACGCCCCGGCAGAGGACGCCTTCCTGGCCGAACCCGGCGCCACCTTCGTCACCCTGCGCAAGCAAGGCGCCCTGCGAGGCTGCATCGGCTCGCTCCAGGCCCATCGCCCGCTGGGCGAGGACGTACGCCACAACGCCCGCGCGGCCGCCTTTCTCGACCCGCGCTTCCCGCCCCTGGGCCTGCGCGAGTTCGACGCCGTGGCGGTGGAGGTGTCGCTGCTGGGCGCCTCCGAAACGCTGGTGTTCGATGACGAGGCCGGCGCGCTGGCGCAACTGCGCCCGGGCGTGGACGGCGTCATCCTGCAATGGCGCGGCCAGCACGCCACCTTCCTGCCCCAGGTCTGGGACGACCTGCCCGAGCCGCGCCAGTTCATGGCCCAGCTCAAGCGCAAGGCCTCCCTGGCGGCGGATTTCTGGGACCCCGAGGTGCGCTTGCAGCGCTATGAGGTGCACAAGTGGACCGAGAGCGGGCTGTGAGCGAAGGCGAAACCGCACACGTGAGCGACCTGCCCGTGCAGGCCCACGAGGGCGCCCACCCGGCGCGCTGGTGGCACGCCCTGCCCGATGGCCGGCTGCAGTGCGACCTGTGCCCGCGCGACTGCCGCCTGCACGAGGGCCAGCGCGGCGCCTGCTTCGTGCGCGCGCGCCAGGGCGATGCCATGGTGCTCACCACCTACGGCCGCTCCTCGGGCTTCTGCATCGACCCCATCGAGAAGAAACCGCTCCACCACTTCTACCCCGGCTCGTCGGTGTTCTCCTTCGGCACCGCCGGCTGCAACCTGGCCTGCAAGTTCTGCCAGAACTGGGACATCTCCAGGAGCCGCAGCATGGACCGCCTCATGGACCAGGCCAGCCCGGCGCAGATCGCCCACGCCGCCTGGACCCACGGCAGCCGCAGCGTGGCCTACACCTACAACGACCCGGTGATCTTCGCCGAGTACGCCATGGACGTGGCCGATGCCTGCCGCGAGCGCGGCCTGAAGAACGTAGCCGTGACGGCAGGCTACATGCACGACGAACCGCGCCGCGCCTTCTACGCGAAGATGGACGCCGCCAACGTGGACCTCAAGGCCTTCAGCGACGCGTTCTACGTGAAGCTCACCGGCGCGCGGCTGGCCCCCGTGCTCGACACCCTGCGCTACCTGGTGCACGAAACGCCCGTGTGGACCGAGATCACCACCCTGCTGATCCCCACCAAGAACGATTCCGACGACGAGCTCAAGCGCCTGTCGGCCTGGGTGGCGCGGAACCTCGGCCCGCACGTGCCGCTGCACTTCACCGCCTTCCACCCCGACTGGAAAATGCGCGACCTGCCGGCCACGCCCGCCGAGACCCTGGCCCGCGCCCGGCGCATCGCCCGCGCCGAGGGGCTGCACTACGTGTACACCGGCAACGTGCACGCCACCGCCGGCGGCACCCCCGCCTGCCCGGGCTGCGGCCACGGCGTGATCGTGCGCGACTGGCACAGCATCCTGCACTACGACCTGGACGAGGCCGGGCACTGCCTGAAGTGCCACACGCCCGTGGCCGGGCGTTTCGAGGCCTTCACCACCCTGTGGGGGCCGAAGCGCCAGCCGGTGCGGCTGGCGCGCGCCGCTCAGTAGTCCCGGCGCCGCTTCACCACCGCGCCGGCGCCCTCGTCCTCCAGGCGCTCCACGATCTCCGCCGCCGCAGC
>DAIPHN010000288.1:0-2799 GCA_036771335.1 Burkholderiales bacterium | reverse complement strand
TCTTTTTCATTTGTGTGTTGTCTGTGCCGGGTTAAGCGGCCGGGCGGGTACGCCTGGCGCCCCGCGCGGGACGATGCACCGCTGCAAAGGTGACAACATGAAGGATGAAGCCCTGGGCAAGGTCTTGTGGACCGGCTTCACCCTTTTTTGATCACTCATGTGGAGACCTTGAGCATGGAATGGCGTGAGCGCATCGTTTGCGATCCCGACATCTTGGTGGGCAAGCCCACCATCAAGGGCACGCGAATTTCGGTGGAATTGGTGCTCGGTTGGCTCGGCGCCGGATGGAGCATCGACCAGGTCCTGGAGAACTACCCCCACATAGCACGCGAGGACGTTTTGGCAGCCTTGTCGTACGCCTCGGAGTACATGCGCGAAGAACGGTTCATCAGGCTGCATCAGGCGGCCTGAGCGACCGAAGTCATGCCTGTACCGCAAGCGGACATGCCGGCGCTGCTGGCCAATGAAAATGTCCCCGCGCCGCTGGTCCGCTTGCTGCGGAGCGCTGGGCTGGACGTGGAGTTCGTGGCCGAAACCATGCCTGCAGTCAGTGATCGGGCAGTGCTTCAACATGCCGCCCATACTGGCCGATGGATCCTGACCTTTGACCGCGACTACGGCGAACTTGTCTTCGCGCGGTTGGTCACCCCGCCTGCGGCGATCGTCTATCTGCGGCAGGCCACAGTGACCATGTCCGAGTACGCCGACCGGGTACTTGCACTCAGCGCGAACCGCACGGATATCGAAGGCCACTTGGTCGTCGTCGAGGGGTCGCGCGTGCGACTGCGTCCACTGCCCGGCATGCCCCTTGAACCAAGGCCTGGGCATTGAGGGCTCATCCCCACACCCACAATCAGAGCGCAGGTGAGCTAGCAGAGTGCCTTTACCATTGAATGCCCATTTGGCACCCGTCCTGAGTCATGACATCTACCCCTGCGCAGCCGCTGCCATGGAGCGACGCCCTGCTGCTCGGCTATCCGGAGATGGACGCCGAGCACCGGGAGTTCGTGCAGTTGGTGGGCCTGCTGCAGACGGCGCCCGAGGAAGAACTGGGCGCGCATCTGGCCGCCTTCGAGGCCCACGCGCGGCGGCACTTCGGCACCGAGGACGCGTGGATGGAGTCCACCGCCTTTCCGCCGCGTGACTGCCACCAGAAGGAGCACGCCGCGGTGCTGCAGTCGCTGGAGGAGGTGCAGGCGCTGCACGCGGCCTTCGGGCGCTGCGATGTGGTGCGCTCTTTCGCCGATGAACTGGCGCGCTGGTTCCCCGGCCATGCCGACTACCTGGACTCCGCACTCGCCGCCTGGATGAGCAAGCGCCGCCATGGCGGCAGGCCGGTGGTGCTGAAGCGGCATGCCGCCACTCCACATGCCCACCCGCTCTGATGCGCGTGAACCCGATGTCGTTCTCCCCGGTCCCCGGACCGCCCTTGTCCCCCACCTCCCGTAAGCGCCATGATTCTTGAACTCGCCGACATCCGCATCCACCCCGGCCAGCAGGCCGCCTTCGACGAGGCCATCCAGCGCGGCCTGACCACCGTGGCCAACCGCGCCAAGGGCTTTCGGGGATGGAAGGTCAACAAGGGCGTGGAAAGCCCCGAGCGCTACCTGCTGATGATCTTCTGGGATACGTTGGAAGACCACACCGTGGGTTTCCGCGGTGGCCCGCTGTTCCCGGAGTGGCGCGCCATCGTCGGGCCCTTCTTCGCTTCTCCTCCGGTGGTGGAGCACTTCGAGCTCGTGGGCAAGTCCGCGGACTGAGCCATGACTGCCAGCGCCGCCTTGGCTGCTGCCACCGCCACCGGCCGGGGTGATGCCCTCGCCGGCCGGGCCCACGCCATCGCCGCGGCGCGGCAGCACTTCGACGACGGCCACTTCGTACGCGATCTGGCGCGCCGGGTGGCCCTGCGCACCGAGAGCCAGAACCCGGACTCGGGCCCGGCGCTGGGGGCCTACCTGCACGACGAGATGGCGCCCAGCCTGGGCGCGCTGGGCTTCACCAGCCAGGTGCACCCCAACCCGGAGCCGCCCTACGGCCCGCTGCTGGTGGCGCAGCGCATCGAGTCCGCAGACCTGCCCACCGTCTTGATGTACGGCCACGGCGACGTGATCCGCGGGCAGGACGCCTCCTGGACCCAGGGTGCCGGCCCCTGGACGCTGGCAGCCGATGGCGAGCGCCTGTACGGGCGCGGCACGGCCGACAACAAGGGCCAGCACAGCATCAACATCGCCGCCCTGGCGCAGGTACTGGCCGTGCGCCAGGCCGCTGGCCGCGGCCTGGGCTTCAACGTCAAGTGGCTGATCGAGACCGGTGAAGAGACCGGCTCGCCCGGGCTGGCGGCCTTCTGCAGCGCGCAGCGCGAGGCGCTGGCCGCCGACGCGCTGATCGCCAGCGACGGCCCGCGCATGCGGCGCGACCGGCCCACGCTCTTCCTGGGCTCGCGCGGCGTGGCCAACTTCGACCTGAGCCTGACCTGCCGCGCGGGCGGGCACCACTCCGGCAACTGGGGCGGCCTGCTGCGCAACCCGGGCGTGGTGCTGGCCAACGCCATCGCCTGCCTGGTGGACGGGCGCGGCCACATCCTGGTGGAAGCCCTGCGCCCGCCCCCCATCCCCGCCAATGTGCGCGCCGCGCTGCAGGGCCTGGTGTTCGGCGGCGACCCGGGCGACCCTGAGGTCGACCCCGACTGGGGCGAGCCGGGCCTGACCCCGGCCGAACGCGTGATCGCCTGGAACACGCTGGAGGTGCTGGCCTACCGCACGGGCAACCCGGACTTCCCGGTCAACGCCATCCCGCCAT
>DAIPHN010000287.1:0-2800 GCA_036771335.1 Burkholderiales bacterium | reverse complement strand
TCATGCCATCGATCGATAAAGAGACAAAATGGTCGTGGTCACGCTTTAGGAGAGTTGATGTTTCAAAGGACGTCTTGGCGGTTATGCATATCGTTGAGCGCACATTCGCGAGCGATAAAGATGTTTCGGCTGTAACGAGACATGATGATTTCCCTTTTTAGTCTGGCAACCCGACAATCGACCGGAGTGTAACCACCCGCCGTGCGCCTCACCGTCCGCACGCCCGCTGCTGACCTGGATCAAGGCCCGATTGGCAGGTGCTATGGTGTACTTGCCGCGTGAGCCGGGGCCACCGGCGCCATCTGGGGAGACCGCTGCATGCACGCACAAGTCAGGGCTTTCTTCGACCCCGCCACCTGGACCCTCACCTACGTGGTGTTCGATGCCGCCAGCCGCGATGCGGTGGTGATCGACCCGGTGCTCGACTATGACCCTGCGGCATCGCGTACCAGCGAGCGTGCCATCCGGCCCGTGATCGACTTCATCGAGGCCGGGGGCCTCAAGCCCCGGCTGTCGCTGGAAACCCACGCCCACGCCGACCACCTCACCGCGGCGCAGCGCCTCAAGGACCGCTTCCCGGGGCTCAAGGTGGGCATCGGCGCGCGCATCACCGAGGTGCAGCGCTTCTTTCGCACGGTGTTCAACATCGCGGATCTGGCTACCGACGGCAGCCAGTTCGACCTGCTGCTGGAGGATGGCCAGCGCGTTGCTGCCGGCAGTCTGGAGGTGGAGGCCATCGCCACGCCGGGACATACGCCGGCTTGCATGAGCTTTCGCATCGGCGACGCGGTGTTCACGGGCGACGCCCTGTTCATGCCCGATTACGGCACCGGGCGCTGCGATTTTCCCGCGGGCAGTGCTGCCGAGTTGCACGATTCCATCGCTCGCCGGCTCTATGCCCTGCCGGAGGAAACGCGGGTGTTCGTGGGCCACGACTACCAGCCCGGCGGCCGGGATGTGGCCTGGGAGTCCTCCATCGGCGAAGAGAAACACACCAATGTGCACCTGCGCGCCGGCACCGGGCGAGAAGAGTTCGTGGCCTTCCGCCGCGACCGCGACCGGGCGCTGGCCGCCCCGCGGCTGCTCTACGCTGCCGTGCAGTTCAACATCAACGCCGGGCTTCCTCCGCCGCGAGAGGCCAACGGCACGGCCTACCTGAAGATTCCCCTGCGCATGGACGCCTGAGAAGGGCGCTTAGCCGCCCTTGCCGCGGGAGTCGCGCAGCGTCACCGCGCGGTTGAAGACGGGCGCGCCGGGGCGCGAGTCGACCCGGTCGGCCACGAAGTAGCCATGGCGCTCGAACTGGAAGCGCTGCTCCGGCAGCGCGTTGGCCAGGCCCGGTTCCAGCAGGGCGGCGGGCAGTGTGTTCACCGAGGCGGGGTTGAGCTGCTGGCGGAAATCCGCCTCGCCCGCGCCGGGATTGGCCACGGTGAACAGGCTCTCGTACAGCCGCACGGGCGCCGCCAGCGCGTGCGCCGCGCTCACCCAATGCAGCGTGCCCTTCACCTTGTAGGCGTCCGCGCCCGGGGTGCCGGAGCGGGAATCGGGCATCAGCTCGCAGTGCACGGCGGTGACGCGGCCCTGGGCGTCCTTCTCGCAGCCGGTGCACTTCACCACGTAGGCGAACTTCAACCGCACCAGGTTGCCGGGGAACAGGCGGAAAAACCCCTTCGGCGGCTGCTCGGCGAAGTCGTCGCGCTCGATCCACAGCTCGCGGGAGAAAGGCAGCACGCGCGTGCCCAGTTCGGGCCGCTGCGGGTGGGCCGGCGCCTCGCAGTGTTCCACGGCGTCCTCGGGCCAGTTGTCCACCACCAGCCGCAGCGGATCGAGCACGGCGAAGGCGCGCGGCGCGCGCGCGTTCAGGTCCTCGCGCAGGCACTCCTCCAGGATGGCGTGTTCGATGGTGGAGTTTTCCTTTGCCACGCCGATGCGCTCGGCGAACAGCCGGATCGACTCGGGCGTGTAGCCACGGCGGCGGTAGCCGGTGATGGTGGGCATGCGCGGATCGTCCCAGCCGTCCACGTGACCCTCTTCCACCAGCTGGATGAGCTTGCGCTTGCTGAGCACCACGGTGGTGAGGTTCAGGCGCGCGAATTCGTACTGGCGCGGCAGCGGCCGCTCCAGCAGGCCGAACTCGGCCAGGCGCTCCAGCACCCAGTCGTAGAGCGGGCGGTGGTCCTCGAACTCCAGGGTGCACAGCGAGTGGGTGATGTTCTCCAGGGCGTCCGAGATGCAGTGGGTGTAGTCGTACATCGGATAGATGCACCACGCCGCGCCCGTGCGGTGGTGGTGCGCGTGCCGGATGCGGTAGATCACCGGGTCGCGCAGGTTGATGTTGGGCGCGGCCATGTCGATCTTCAGCCGCAGCACGTGGGCGCCATCGGGGAACTCGCCAGCGCGCATGCGGCGCAGCAGGTCGAGGTTTTCCGCCACCGGCCGCTCGCGGTAGGGGCTGGCCCGGCCCGGTTCGGTGAGGGTGCCGCGCAGCTCGCGCATCTGCTCCGGGCTGAGGCTGTCCACGTAGGCCAGACCATGGGCCACGAAGGCCTCGGCGAAGCGGTACAGCGTCTCGAAGTAGTCGCTCGCGTAGAAGAGGTGATCCCCCCATTCGAAACCCAGCCAGCGCACCGCGTCGAGAATGGAGTCCACGTACTCCTGCTCTTCCTTGGCGGGGTTGGTGTCATCGAAGCGCATGTGACACGCGCCCCCAAAGGCCGCCGCCATGCCGAAGTTCAGGCAGATGGACTTGGCGTGGCCGATGTGCAGGTAGCCGTTGGGCTCGGGCGGGAAGCGGGTGCGG
>DAIPHN010000286.1:0-2808 GCA_036771335.1 Burkholderiales bacterium | reverse complement strand
CCACTGCACCGGACCCTGCGACCAGGGTAGGAGGCCCTGCCCAACGCCCCAGGCGTGCGGGCTGGAGGAGCCGCCTGAGCACGACATGATGCGCGTCGTGCTGGGCGATCTGGCGATTGCCGTCGCCTTGGTGGCTGCGGTGGCCATCGTGGTGCTGGTGCTAGTGGGGAGGGCGGGATGAGCGAGAAGACCGAAGCCCTGCGGCTGGCTGAGTTCTATGAAGCCCTCGCAGAAGAACCGCCGAAAAGCCCGGACAACAGCAACATCCGCGCAGTTGCTGCCGAACTGCGCCGGTTGCACGAGGAGAACGAGAGCCTACGCGCACAACACGCCAGCGCGTTGTTGGACACGAGGATCGCTAGGGCCCAGCGTGATGGGCTGCTGGAGGCACTGAAGCGACTGACCGTTCTTCATGACGCCCGCGCCGCCATCGCCAAGGTAGAAGGAGACGTGACATGACCCCGACCAACAAGCTGCGCTTCGTGGAACGTAAGGTGCCCATGCACCCCTTCTATCAAACTGTTGGTTCGGACGGACAGATGCGGGAAGGGGTTCAGACCTATCGCGTCCTCCAGCAGTGGTGGTGGGAGCCGGAGGATCAGGAGTTCAATGCCGGGAGGGCCGGCGAGTGGCGGGATGTCCCGCTGGAGGAAGAGGAATGACCACCATCACCATCGACCGCGCCGTGGTGGAGCAGGCGCTGGAGGCGAGGAAAGTGGGAGTGCAAGAGATGGACTTGAATCAGCTTGAAACACGGCTGCGCAACATCATGCGCGCCGTCAACGACCTAGAGCGATCCAGTGGGCTAGGCGGCGCACTTGCGGAAACCGTGCAGGAAAATTGCAACGCCATAGCCAAAGACGCCGGTAGCCGCGTGCGGTTTGGGCTTGGCGGAGAGAACCCGACCGCGCATGGTCGGACTTACGGCTTACGCAGTGGACGAGCTGCCGCGCCATCGTCAGGGCTGCGGCAGAACTGGGAAGGAGCATGACATGACCACCCTACGAACCGCCGCCCAGCAGGCGCTGGAGTTCATTCGCACAATGAATTTGCACGGTTGGCTACTGGCCGACTACGAGGCCGACATGGCGCGCACTGTGGAGGGCCTGGAGGCCGCGCTGGCGCAGGAGCAGGAGCCGGGATTCTGGGGCCGCGTCGCGGCGAGGCAAGCCAGCCGGATCAAGCAGATTGAAGCCGCCGCCCAACAGGCGCTGGATGACCTGAAGGACCTCCACGCGAATCACAACATAACCCTGGCGGGCACGATTTCGCGTCTGGAGGCCGCGCTGGCGCAGGAGCCCACACCCCCACCCGAAGCCCGCACCGAGGCCGAGAAAACCGCTTACGCAGCAGGCTGGTGGGATGGTTTGCGTAAGGCGCAGGAGCAGGCCGAGCCGGTGGCGACCATGACGGAATGCGAGGCGTGCTTCACGCCCGATGTCTGTCAACTTCGCGGGACATGCGACCACTACGCGGCCTCACAACTGCGGGTTGCTGCTCAACCCAAGCCCCCGGCCGAGCCGGTGCTGCAAACCTGTAACTGCCGATGGGACGGCGACGTTCAGGTGCAGCAATGCACCCTGCACGAAGCGCACATTGATGCCATCCACGAATGGGCAGAGCGGGCAAAAACGGCAGAGCGGAAGCTGGCCGCGCTGGCGCAGGAGCAGGCCGAGCCGGCGCAGGAGCCGGTGGCGTGGGTTCGCTTGGAAGCGTGGAAATCCGGCAAAGACTGGCCGGATGATTGCTTCACCGCGTTGCCTGCCGAGGGGTTGACGCCCCTCTACACCGCCCCGCCCAAGCTCGTGCCGCTGACGGAGGAGGAGATTGTCAGGATTCGTATGTCGCTGCCTCATTTCGTTCCATCGCCTGACCAACATCCCTACGAATGGGCCATTCGGTACGCCCGCGCCATTGACCGCGCCCACGGAATCGGAGAACAGGAATGAAAGATGACATCCTAAAAATGGCGCGGGAGGCGGGATGCGAAATCCGCAACGGACACATTTATCACCCGTTTTCGCTAGATCAGATGCTCAGGCGTTTTGACGCCCTCGTCCGCGCTGATGAGCGTGAACGCATCAAGGCCGCAAACGCGCCCGTCATTCAGCGTATCAACGAACATCTCGAAAAAATGCGAGAAGACATCCGCGCAAGGAGCAAAGCATGATCACCCTCATCCGCCGCATCCTGACCGGCCCCAGCGCCGAAGAACTCGCCGCCCGTGAGCTGGCCCAGGCCCGTCGCGCGCTCCTTGAGGCCCAGACGGGCGAGGAGTACGCGCGCAGCCAGGTCACCTACAACCAGGCCCGCATCGCGCGCCTGCGGGCGTATCTGGCCGATCAGGCCGACGACAACCCGAGCATGTAGCCATGCAGATCGACGAAAGATTCCTGAGCGTCCACCCAGCTACGCTGGACTGGTGGGATCAGCGCGAGAAGTGCGAGTCGTGCCGCCACCTGAACCTGCGCGAAGGCCGCGACGGCGAAGGCATTATGCTGTGCGCCCGCGTGATCGTGGACCGTCGATCGACGCGCGACATCCGCGGGATGTACTGCATCGACGCGCGCAGCCCTGATGGGGCGTGCGGGCCTTGGGCGAGTTTGTGGGAGGAGAAATGATGCAAGATGAGATTGTCAGGATGGCGAGGGAGGCTGGCTGGGCCGGCCTCTACATCACATACAACGAGCCGACGGGCAAAGCCGATTGGAGGATGGTCGAGGAAAGACTGACTGTGCCCGTAACGATGGAACAGATTGAGCGGTTCGTCACCCTCGTCCGCGCTGATGAGCGTGAGGCGTGTGCCAG
>DAIPHN010000285.1:0-2823 GCA_036771335.1 Burkholderiales bacterium | reverse complement strand
AATACAGGGATCACTGAGGACGCACAGATCGTCTACTCAGGAGGCACCTACGACGTGGTTGCTATTCCGCAGCCCAGGAACTACGAGATCATACGCCGCATCAAAGTGAAGGTGCGCCAGTGATACTGACCAAACTTCAAAGCCGCTTTGACGAGTTTGCAGACAACTTGGCCGATGAGCTTGACCCCGTTGTAGAGGAAGCGGCCCAGATGGTTGCCCAAAGGGCCCAGGCCCGAGTACCGACCGAGACCGGGCGCCTGCGTGAGTCAATCAGGCCAATCAAGTACGACACCTGCCAGTACAACGTGGTTGCTGATGCTGTGGCACCCCAGGCCATGACCGCACTGCCTTACGCAATCTTTGTGGAATTCGGCACAGATGCCGGCGGGAGAGGCGGGGGTAACGCCCCGGCGCAGCCCTTTATGGGCCCAGCAGCGGAGGAATCGGTTGAAGACTTCCTTGGGATGATCAACAACAAGCTGGGAGAGCTTTGAGCCTCGAGATCCGCAAGGCGCTCTACCAGAAGCTGACAACAACGGCGGGAGTTTCGTCCAAACTGGCGACAAGCACTTCGGTTTTTCACGGCCAGGCGCCGCCTGACTCCGCATATCCCTTTGTGATCATCGCCAAGCAGTCAAACCGCCGCACACGTGCGTTTGCGAAGAAGACGGCTTTTGAAGCCGAGGTCTGGATGATCAAGGCCGTGGATCGCAACTCAACTTCAAATCGTGCAGAGTCGATAAGCGAAGCCGTCCAGGCGGCGCTCATCAACGGCACCCTGACGGTGACCGGGGTAACCGTCGAGGACATCTACCCCACTGGCGACGTGGATTACCTAGAAACGGAAGGCGACCAGACCTACCGGCACCACGGAACGCTCTACCGAATCGTCACCACCGCTTAGGAGGCGACAGATGAAGAAGCAGTACCGAGTGGTGGGAACCGCCGAGGTTCTAGGCCACGCACCGGGCTCAACCTTTGAGGCTGAGATTCCGGCAGAACAGGAAGCCCGGCTCCTTGAGCGCGGGTCCCTAGCAACGGTCGGCAAGTCTGACCCAGTCAAACCCAAAACCAAGATCAAGGAGACCAACTGATGGCGAAGATCGTCCTCAAGGACGCCTACATCGTGGTCGATGGCACCAACCTGTCGGACCACGTTTCCAGCGTCACTCTCGAAGACACCGCCGACGAGGTTGAATTCACCTCGTTCGGAGCCAACTACCGCGAGTACGGCCAGGGCCTGAAGACCGCGTCGATCACCCTTGAGGTGTTCCAGGACTTCGCAGCCTCGTCCGTGGACTCGGTCATGAACCCGCTCTACTCAAGCGGCGGCACGTTCAACGTCGAGGTCCGTCCGACCTCGTCCAGCGTCAGCTCGACCAACCCGAAGTACACGATGGTTGGCCGGCTGTTCAGCTACAGCCCGCTCCAGGGCGCCGTTGGCGATGCCAACACGACTTCGGTCACGATCAACAACGCCGGTACTGCAGGACTCGTCCGCGGCACCAGCTGATCTGAAGTGATGTAAGGGGGGCTGGGTCCAGTCAGGGCCCGGCCCCAGCCACCGGCTGTTTTTCAGCCACCGACAGAAAGGAGCCAGCCCAGATGGCCAGGCTTTCCAAGGATGCCCTGCTCAAGGCGTCCGACCTTCGCACGAAGGAAATTGAGCTGGAGTCAATCGGCGGGTCCGTGGTTGTCCAGGGACTCTCTGCCGCCTACTCCAACCAGGCGTCGTCAGAAGCGCTTGAGATGAAGACGACGGCGCGTGGGGATCAGATCGCAACGGTCAACACTGCCAAGCTGGAGACCATTCAGGTGCTTCACGGCCTGGTTGAGCCCAAGCTGGACACCATCGAAGAGGCCGAGCAGTTCATGCAGAACTGCGGCCCTGCTGCCAAAAAGATCGTTGAGGCCATTGACGAGCTGAGCGGTCTTGACAAGGAGGCCATTGCCGAAGCGTCGGCCAAGTTTCCGAGCAGCGGAGAGGTGGAGGAACGGGCAGTGGTGGGTGATGGAGCTTCCAATGGGAGTTCCGGACCCGATCTTTCTCTGTGAACTAGCCCTCGAGATGGGCAAAAGCGTCTCTGAGCTATGCGACTCAATGAGCGCGCACGAGCTCTGCGTGGTCTGGCCTGAGTATTTCGCCACCCGGCAACGGATGCGCGAGGCCGAAGAAGCAAAACGGGCTTAGCCGCCCACAAGACACACGAAAGGAGGTGACCTAAATGGCCTCACCTGCCGCAATCCTGCAGGTATTCGTCAACGCCAATACCAAGGTCGCCTCCGCACAGTTGGCCGCGTTCGATCGCCAGCTGTCTAGTGTCGGAAAAACCAGTGCCGCGACAGGCGCGGGCATGGGCAAATTTACGAAGGGCGCGGCGGCTGCCGGCGCGGGTGTTGCCGCGTTCGGGGTCGCCGCTGTTGTTGCCGGAAAACAGCTTTCCGACCTGGGCTGAGACTTTGACCGTGCTTACGACACGATCCGAATCAGGACAGGCGCTACGGGTCGTGAGCTTGAACGGCTCAAGGGCAATTTCAAAGACGTGGCCAAGAACGTGCCAAACGACTTTGAGGATGTCGGCAAGGCCATCGGGGATCTCAATGTTCGTCTTGGGTTGACGGGCAAACCGCTTGAGCGCATGGCCGAAAACATGCTCAATCTCTCCAACATCACAGGAGATGACCTAGAAGGCAACATCAAGGCTGTGGCTCGAGCGTTTGTGGACTGGGAGGTGACAGTCCCCAAGCAGACCAAGTACCTCAACGGAATGTTCCGTGTCAGTCAGGCTTCGGGCGCCTCAATCGCTGAGGTGGCCGACCAGG
>DAIPHN010000284.1:0-2843 GCA_036771335.1 Burkholderiales bacterium | reverse complement strand
CGCCTTCTTCGGCTTCCAGGAGCGCTATCGCGGGCTGCCGGGGGATTACGCCGCCGCGATGCAAAATACCCAGGGCGCCACGCAGAGGGGCGATGGTGACGGTGTGAGCTCGGCGGGAGCGAATGGAGCGGGGGTCACGGAGACGTTCCTTGTGTGGGAACACCTGTCACGGTCAGGCTTCATCAACGGCAACTACACCTACGCGGTTGCGAACCTCGAGAATGCGGTTCCCAGGAATCCCTACGGCCAGTTCATCGGTCTTGCATACGACGATGTATACGCGGTGGCGGCGGGTAACGTCGCGGTCGCGCGCCATAATCTCAAGACCGGTAACCAGATCCCCGTGGAGATTGTGGCGGAGGTGGATCGCAAGACAGACGATGGCAGGGGCACTTCCGGCTCTTTCGTGTACTCCCGGTTTACTCAGGGAGGCGCACAGCCCGCAGAGGCGGGACCAGCTCCCTCCTGTATGGCTGTTGATGGGACCTGGAACCTCATAGGCCAGACGGCAGTGAATTGCGGCGGCGCCAGCATGATCTAGCGCTTCCCGCTGCGCAGAACACGGATCGGCACCCCAGGGGAAACTCGGCCCGTCCCGCGCGAGGGCGTCTTTTCTCCCTCAGGCGCTCAACAACAGCGCCTCACCCACCGCCAGATCGTCCTCGCGCCCCTTCAGCACCAGCACGTCGCCCTCTTCCAGAACGGTCTGGGGGGCCGGGTCCAGGCTGCGCACGCCGTGGCGGCGGAAGGCGGTGACTTCCACCCGTGCGCCGGTCAGGTTCAGATCTTCCAGCCGCCGGCCAATGGCCGCCGCGCCGGGCGGCAGTTGCACTGAGTGCAACCGTACGGGCTCCTCGTCGGAGGAGTCAGTGATGCCGGGGTAGAAGCCGCGGAACAGGCTGTAGCGCTGCTCGCGGGTGGAGCGGATTCGGTGCAGCACGCGGTTGAAGGGCACCCCGAGAAGCATCAGCGCGTGGGAGGCGAGCATCAGGCTGCCTTCCATGATCTCGGCAACCACCTCTGCAGCGCCGGCGTTGCGCAGCGTGTCCAGGTCGGAATCGTCCAGGGTGCGCACGATCACCGGCATGCCGGGCCGCTGGCTGCGTACCACCTCCAGGATTCGCAGCGCCGAGTGGGTGTCGGCGTAGGACACCACCAGCGCGGCAGCCCGCATCAGTCCGGCGGCCAGCAGCACCTCCGTGCGCGCCGCATCGCCGAACACCACCGATTCGCCCGCCAGCGAGGCCTCCTGTACGCGGCGCGGGTCCAGGTCCAGCGCCACGAAGGCAATGGCCTCCTGCTCGAGGATCCGGGCCAGATTCTGGCCGCTGCGGCCATAGCCGCAGATGATGACGTGGGACTGGGCACCCATGGTCTGCACCGCGATGTTGTGCAGCGCCATGGCGCGATTCATCCAGTCCGAGCCGATCCAGCGCCGCACCAACCGCTCCGACTCCTGCACGATGAAGGGCGAGGCGAGCATGGAGAGCACCAGCGCGGCCAGCGCGACCTGCTGCATGCCCGGCGACATCATCTGCAGTTCCGCGCCCCGGGACAGCATGACGAAGCCGAATTCGCCCGCGCCAGCCAGCGCGAGGCCAGTGCGCATGGCCGTGCCGGCATCGGCGCCGAACAGCCGCGCGAGCCCCGCCACCAACACGGCCTTCAGCGCCAGAAGCCCGGCCAACACGGCGCCTACCAGGGCCGCGTGCTGCCACACAACATGCAGGTCCAGGCGCGCCCCCACACTCACGAAGAACAGCCCCAGCAGCACGTCGCGGAAGGGCTTGATGTCTTCCTCCACCTGGAAGCGGTACGGGGTTTCGGAAATGAGCATGCCCGCCACAAAGGCACCCAGCGCCAGGGACAGGCCCGCCTGGTCCGTGAGCCAAGCGAGTAGCAGGGTGATCAACAGCACGTTCAGGGCGAACAGTTCCGGCGAGCGGCGCGCCGCCACCAGGGCAAACCACGGGCGCATCAGCCGCTGCCCCACCCCCAGCAGCAGCACCAGCAGCACCGCAGCCTTCCACGCGGCGTCCAGCAGATTCGCCCAAAGGGCGGAGCCGCCCGCGGCCACCGCCGGGAGCACGATCAGCAGCGGCACCACCGCCAGATCCTGGAACAGCAGCACTCCCATGATCTGACGCCCGTGCAGGCTGTTGAGCTCGATCTTCTCCGCCAGCATCTTGCCGAGGATGGCCGTGGAAGACATGGCGGCCGCGGCGCCCGCCACCAGCCCGACTGCCCAGCCCTGCCCGGCAAACTTCACGGCGAGGGCCACCAGCAGCACCGTGAGCGCCACCTGCGCCGTGCCCAGACCGAACACGATGCGACGCATGGTCATAAGCTTCGGCAGGCTGAATTCAAGCCCGATGGAGAACATCAGGAACACCACGCCGAACTCCGCCAGCGGCGCCACGTGTTCCACGTCGGGGAGCAGGCCGCTAGCGTGGGGACCGATGCCGATGCCCACCATCAGATAACCCAGCAGCGGCGGCAGGTCGAGGCGGCGAAACAGCACCACCACGAAAACCGCGGCGGCGAGCAGGATGAGGGCGAGCGAGAGGGCGTCGTGCATGGCGTAGCGGCGCAGCAGCGCTCTCTGTCGAATCTAGCACACCACCCCCAAATGCCCGGCGCGCGGCGCCCCGGGCCGCAGCTCTTCAGGGGGTGCGCGCTATACTCGTCGCGTCATGTCTAGACCGCTAGGCCCAACTCTCGGGAAGCTCACCGCGCAGCAGGCGCTCGCGGCCGGGCGGCGCGTGCTCGACATCGAGGCGCGCGCCGTGGCGGCGCTGTCCGCCCACCTGGACGCGCGCTTTGGCCACGAGCTGGGACAACTT
>DAIPHN010000283.1:0-2858 GCA_036771335.1 Burkholderiales bacterium | reverse complement strand
CGCGTCGTCCACGCTCATCTGCAGCACCTCGCCGATGGACTTGCCTTTCCAGGGCCCCGGCGGCCACTCGAATTCCCCCACCTGTGGCCACCCCAAACTCCCCCACCTGAGCACCGATAGCCGCGGCTGATTCGCCGTGAAGCGCTGAAGACGGGACGTTACCCTCGCCCCCCTCGAATGAGAGGGGGGGTAATGGAGTGAACGTCTTGAAGCCGCATCTACGCATCACCGTCCAGACCCTGCTGAGCACGCACACGCCCCAGCGCGAGATCGAGCGGCGCACGGGGGTGGACCGAAAAACCATCCGCCGCTACGCCCGGGCGATGGCAAATTCCCCCGGGGTGGCCACCGGCTTTTCCGAGGCCGGGGCGCAAATTCCCCCACCCCGGCCACCGGCTCCGGAGGGCGCTGCGGCGGGCGCTGCGGCGGGCGCTGCGCCGGCGCTGGCGCCACCCGCCTCGGCATGTGAACCGTACCGGGCGTGGATCGAAGCCCAGGTCGTGCTCGGTCGCAACGCGACGAGCATCTACCAGGACTTGGTCGAGGCGCACGGCTTTGGCCACGCCTACAACTCGGTCAAGCGATTCGTCGCCACCATTCGCAAACGCGAGCCCGAGCGCTTCGACGTGCTCGAGTTCCTCCCGGGCGAGGAAGCACAGGTCGACTACGGCCAGGGCGCGCTCACCGCAGTGGGCGGGGGAAAATACCGGCGTCCGTACCTGTTCGTGATGACGCTGAAGTTCTCCGGCAAGAGCTTCCGCAAGGCGGTGTGGAAGACCAGCCAGGAGGTGTGGTCGCGCCTGCACGAAGAAGCGTTCCGGGCGCTGGGCGGTTGCCCCGCCTATGTCGTGCTCGACAACCTGAAGGAGGGGGTGATCCGCCCCGACCTGTATGCCCCGGAACTGAACCCGGTGTATGCCGCGATGCTCACCCACTACGGCGTGGTGGCCGATACCTGCCGCGTGGGCGACCCCAACCGCAAGGGCACGGTGGAGAGCGCGATCCAGCACACGCAGGCGACAGCGCTCAAGGGGCGCCGGTTCGCCTCGATCGAGGCGCAGAACACCTGGCTCGCCCATTGGGAGGAGCGCTGGGCGGCCACCCGGATCCATGGGCGCAAGAAGCGCCAGGTGCTCGAGATGTACCGCGAGGAGTTGCCCTATCTGCGGGCGCCGCCTGCAGATCCCTTCCGCTACTTCAGGCAGGCCACGCGCACCGTCGATGACGCGGGGCTGGTGCAGATCGATGCGGCCTATTACGCGGCGCTGCCAGCAGCGCCGCACAGCACGGTGACGGTGCGCATATTCGACCGCTGCATCGAGATCCTCGATGCCGCCGGCCAACTGCTTCGCCGGCACGAGGTTTCCACCCGGCGCGGCACCTTCACGATGGCGCCCACCGATCGGCTGTTCAATCCCTCGCGCGAGAGCGCGCGTGTACTGGCCAAGGCCGAGCGCATCGGCCCGCATACCGCGGTGCTCGCCCGCGAGCTCTTCGCCCGCCTGGGCCGTCCCGGCCAGCGCGCCCTCTACGGGCTGGTGAACCTCGCGCGCCACCATCCCTGTGCCCAGATCGATGCCGTCTGCGCCCGGCGCGTCGATGCGCGGGTCTTCTCCTACGCCGCGCTCAAGCGCGCGCTGGAGCGCTTGGCCGCCACCGCCGCGACGGCAACGGCCGAGCGCCTCGAACAAAGCGGCGATCACATCCGCCCGATCACCGAGTACCACGCGTTCTGGGAGCGCTACTCCCACACCCAACCTCTGGAGATGACCGATGGCCATGTCAATGACTGAACTCGAACGATCGCTGCGCGCGCTACGCCTGTCCGGCATGGGCGCGACACTGCAGGTGCGTGCGCTGGCCGTGGCCAGCCACGAGATGGACTTCATCGAAGCCTTCTCCTGGCTGGTGCAGGACGAACTGGACCGGCGCCGCTCCCGGCTGCTCGACCGGCGATACACGCTCTCCGGACTCCTCGAACGCAAGGATCTCAAGGACTTCGACTTCGCCTACAACCCGACCATCCCGCGGCGCGCGGTGCTCGAGCTGGCTACCCTGAAATTCATCGATGCGCGCGAGGACGCGTTGCTCATCGGGCGCCCCGGAACCGGCAAGAGCCACATCGCCAAGGCCCTCGCGCTCACCGCCGTCAACCGCGGCTACCGGGTGCTCTATCGCGAAGCCCACCAGCTCATCGAGGACATCCACGAGGCCCGCGAACTGGGCGCGATCCGCAAGCTGCGCGCGCAGCTGCGTGCCGCCGAACTGCTGATCATCGACGACCTCTTCCTGCGCAAACTCCCGGCCGGCGCCGCCGACGAGCTGGCCGACGTACTCATGAGCCGGCACGAAAAAGCCTCGACCCTCATCACCTCCAATCGCGGGCTCGACGACTGGCCGAAACTCCTCGGCGACGTGGTGATCGTGGCTCCGCTCATCGACCGTCTGATGCATCACGGACACCTGCTCAAGTTCGACGGCAAGAGCTGGCGCCTGAAGGAGGCCTCAGCGCGCATTGCCAAGGCCTCAGCCGACCACTAAAGTCCACCTGTCCCGTCAAAAGCCTGGGGGAATTTGACCCGGCCACAGATGGGGGAATTTGCAGTGGCCGCCGGGGGGCGAATGAGTGATCAACGTCGGCATCCGGCTGCGCAGCCACCATGCGCCAGTCGCCGCGTATCCAAGCCTCCACGAAGATGTGGCCCCCGGCCACTACCAACCGTGACCGGATCCCCTCTTGTTGGAGCAGCCACACCAGCATATGAGCAAAGTCTTCGCAGCATCCGATGCACGAAGTCAGGTAGGTGATGATACTGATCTGGCCCTCGCCGACAAACCGCCACTGACGGCCTTCATTG
>DAIPHN010000282.1:0-2894 GCA_036771335.1 Burkholderiales bacterium | reverse complement strand
CGGTAGCTGCGGCGAGCAGGACGCCACCGGCTAGGGCGCGCGCGAGGGAAAGCTGGACCATGGGAGACTCCCGGAAGTGAAGATTGGAAAATCGCGCTCGTTCACAGGAGCGCGTGCTGCGCGAGCTGCCTTCGAAGCGCGGGAAGGCGCCCGGTGATCCACAGGCCGGCGTTGCGCAATCCCGCCACGCCCGGCAGCGCGCTGGCGAACAGGCGCTGCAGGCCATCGGTGAGCGCGAGCGTGGCGACGACATCCTCGCGCCGCGCCCGCTCGTGGCGGCGCAACAGCGGCAAGGCGCCGCAGTCGCGCTGCGGACCGCGTTCGGCTAGCACCCGCACCAGAGTGGCAACGTCCCGAAATCCCAGGTTGACCCCTTGCCCCGCCAGCGGATGCACTTGGTGGGCGGCATCGCCCACGAGCGCAATACGCGGCTGCACGAAGCGCCGCGCGATGCTCGCCCGCAACGGAAAATCCCGCGGCCGCGACATCAACGACAGTTCCCCCGCCATGGAGTTCGCCGCGGCCGCCACTCGGGTAGCGAATACTTCATGGCTTGCAGCCATCAACTCGTGCGCCACGCTTTCGCGAGCAGACCACACCATGGAGAGGCGATCGCCCGGCAAGGGCAACAGGGCCAGCACGCCGTCCTCGCGAAACCACTGCCGCGCCGCGCCCCGGTGAGGAACGCTACAGTCGAAGTTGGCCACCACGGCGCGCTGCGGGTACGCGCGGCCCGGCGCCTCGATGCCCGCTACGGTACGCACCCACGAATCACGTCCATCGGCGCCCACCACCAGGGCGCTCTCCAGTCCGGTGCCATCATCGAGCCTCAAGCGGGCCCCGGCGAGCGTGACCGCGAGCCCCACCGGCCGGGCGGGGGCGCGCATGACGCAGCGGCCGTCCTCCTGCAGGCAAGCCCACAAGGCTTGGGCCAGGGCACCGCTTTCCACGATGCTGGCCAGTTCTGGCGCCCCCATGCCAGGCGCGTCGAAGGTGAGCCCCCCGGGACGGCGGTCGCCAAAGATATCCATGCGCCGCACCGGCTGGATGCGCGCAGCGTCCAGCCGCTCCCAGGCTCCCAGAGACTCGAGCAAGGCGCGGCTACCGGGACTGATGGCGTAGATGCGCGCATCCCACCCGCCCGGCGCACGCGCGGGCGCCGGCACGGCCTCGGTGACCAGCGCCACCTGCAGACCGGCTCGCGCGCACCCCAGGGCGAGAGCGGTGCCCACGAGACCGGAGCCCACCACGGTCACATCCATGACGGCACCAGCCCTCGTACTCGCAGGGCATTGATTAACGGAAGTTTCCTTGACAAGGAAAGAGGGGCTTAGGTAGATTGATCGGCCCTGTCGCAAGGCACGTGGCGAATTAGCTCAGTGGTTAGAGCAGCGGAATCATAATCCGTTGGTCCGGGGTTCAAATCCCTGATTCGCCACCATCTGCCTGCGCCCACCGTCGGCGCCGCGGGCCGCGCCTCCCGCGTCCGCCCGCTGGCTTTCGGACCGCGGCTCATGCGACCAATCGCTGCCTTCTCCCTTGCTCTTGTGCTTGCCCTGCTGACGGCAACCATGCCGGCCGCCGCCCAACGCCTGTTTCCCGACGACATCCAGGTGGGGCTTCTGGAGGAGGTGCGCTACCCGGAAATCCTCATCAGCGATCGCTGGTACCGGCTGGCGCCAGGCTCGAAGATCCGCACCTTCGACAACCGCATCCTGACACCCAACAGCGTGCGCGACCGCAGCTGGGTGGCTTTCAACTTCGACCAGTTCCGGCAGGTCTGGGGCGTGTGGATGCTCACGGAGAAGGAAATCGCCCTGCTGAAGTCGCGCGGTTACAGGTTCCGCACGAACTGATCGTCCGTACCGCCATGCCAGGAAAGCTCTACGTCCGCACCTTCGGCTGCCAGATGAACGAGTACGACTCTGCGCGCATGGCCGACGTGCTGCGCGAGGCCCACGGTCTCGAGCCCACCGACGATCCAGAGCAGGCGGACGTGATCCTCTTCAATACCTGCTCGGTGCGCGAGAAGGCCCAGGAGAAGGTTTTCACCGACCTGGGACGGGTGCGCCACATCAAGCGCCACCGGCCCGATGTGATCATCGGCGTGGGCGGCTGCGTGGCCAGCCAGGAGGGCCGGGCCATCGTGGAACGTGCCCCGTTCGTCGATCTGGTGTTCGGTCCGCAGACGCTGCACCGCCTGCCAGGCCTCATGGCCGCGCGCGCCGCCCGCGGCCGCGCCCAGGTGGACGTGAGTTTCCCCGAGATCGAGAAGTTCGACAGCCTGCCCCCGCCCCGCGTGGAGGGCGCCCAGGCCTTCGTCTCCATCATGGAGGGCTGCAGCAAGTACTGCAGCTTCTGCGTGGTGCCCTACACCCGCGGCGAGGAGGTCTCGCGCCCCTTCGACGACGTGCTCACCGAGGTGGCCGACCTGGCCGACCAGGGCGTGCGCGAGGTGACGCTGCTGGGCCAGAACGTCAACGCCTGGTGCGGCCGCCTGCCCGCCGGCGAGGCGGGCGACTTCGCGCTGCTGCTCGAGTACGTGGCCGAGGTGCCTGGCATCGAGCGTATCCGCTACACCACGTCGCACCCGAAGGAATTCTCCCAGCGCCTCATCGACGCCCACGGCAGCATCGCCAAGCTGGTGCCCCACGTGCACCTGCCCGTGCAGTCGGGTTGCGACCGCGTGCTGGCGGCCATGAAGCGCGGCTACACCGTTTCTGACTACCTGGACATCGTGCGGCGCCTGCGGGCGGCGCGTCCGGAGGTGTGCATTTCCTCCGATTTCATCGTTGGCTTCCCCGGCGAGACCGAAGCCGAGTTCGAGCAGACTCTGGCGCTGGTGGAGACGGTGGGCTTCGACGCGAGCTTCAGCTTCGTCTACAGCGCCCGCC
>DAIPHN010000281.1:0-2895 GCA_036771335.1 Burkholderiales bacterium | reverse complement strand
GCTCCCGGGTGTCGTGGGGGGGGGCCCCCCGTGTTAGGTGCTTTCGAGAGCACCGTCGCGCCGGTCCTGCCATCAGCGTCCACGCTCACGCGCTGGATCGATACAATCCGTTGCATCCAACCCCGTTCCCGCCAACCCTCTCGCGTCGAGCATGTCCGCCTCTCCCATCGCCCCCGCCCAGAAGGCTCAGGTCCTCGCCGAGGCCCTGCCCTACATCCGCCGCTTCCACGACCGCACCATCGTGGTTAAGTACGGCGGCAACGCCATGACCGATCCCATGCTGCAGGAGAGCTTCGCGCGCGATGTGGTGCTGCTCAAGCTGGTGGGCATGAACCCGGTGGTGGTGCATGGCGGCGGCCCGCAGATCGACGCGCTGCTCAAGCGCATCGGCAAGCAGGGCACCTTCGTGCAGGGCATGCGGGTCACCGACGAGGAGACCATGGACGTGGTGGAGATGGTGCTCGGCGGGCAGGTGAACAAGGACATCGTCAACCTCATCAACCGACACGGCGGCAAGGCGGTGGGCATCACCGGTCAGGACGGCGGCTTCATCCGCGCTACCAAGCTGCTCATGCCCAGCCACGACAATCCCGAGGAATTTCTCGACATCGGCCAGGTGGGCGAGATCACCTCCATCGATCCGAGCATCATCGAGTTTCTCGACAAGGGTGACTTCATCCCGGTGGTGGCGCCCATCGGCGTGGGCGAGCAGGGCGAGACCTACAACATCAATGCCGACGTGGTGGCGGGCAAGCTGGCCGAGATTCTCAAGGCCGAGAAGCTGATCCTGCTCACCAACACGCCCGGGGTGCTGGACAAGGACGGCAACCTGCTTACCGGGCTCACGCCCAAGCAGATCGACGATCTGTTCGCCGACGGCACGCTCTCCGGCGGCATGCTGCCCAAGATCTCCTCCGCGCTGGACGCGGCCCGCAGCGGCGTGCGCTCGGTGCACATCATCGACGGGCGGGTGGAGCACGCGCTGTTGCTGGAGGTGCTCACCGACCAGGGCGTGGGCACCCTCATCAAGGCCAAGTGAGGGCCGTGCGCCGCGCCTGGATCTTCGACCTCGACGACACGCTGCACGACGCCGGGCGCCGCATCCTGCCCCACATCAACCGGGCCATGACGGACTACGTGATCCGCCACCTGGACGTGGACGAGCAGCGTGCCAACGAGCTGCGAGTGCAGTACTGGCGCCGCTACGGCGCCACGCTGCTGGGCCTGATGCGCAACCACGGCATCGATCCCCATCATTTCCTCTGGCACACCCACCAGTTCGACGACCTGCCCGGCATGGTGCTGGCGCACCCGGCGCTGGGCCGCGCCCTGCGCCGTCTGCCGGGGCGCAAGTTCGTGTTCACCAACGCGCCCCGGCACTACGCCGGCGCGGTGTTGCGCGCCCTTGGGCTGGAGCGCCACTTCGAGGCGGTGTTCAGCATCGAGCACACCGGTTTCCGGCCCAAACCCCAGGCGGCCGGATTCCGCCGCCTGCTGCATCGCCACGGGCTGCACGCGCGGTCCTGCGTCATGGTGGAGGACAACCTGCCAAATCTGGTAACCGCCCGGCGGCTGGGCATGCGCACGGTACTGGTGGGGCCGGGCGCGGCGCGCTCCGCGGTGGTGGATGTGGCGGTGCGCTCCGTGACCGAGCTGCCGCGCTGGCTCGACGTCCTGTAGCTGCGCCCGGAGCGGGCGCTAACTCAAGGCGGAAGGCTCGTGTAAACTGGAATCCTTAAAAAATCCCAGCTGGAGCTTGGCCATGCCCCGCAAGTCCGGAGAACGCCGCCACCAGATCCTCCAGGTGCTCGCCGGCATGCTCGAGGACCCGGCCGGCGAGAAGATCACCACCGCCGCCCTGGCGGCAAAGCTGGAGGTCTCCGAAGCGGCTCTCTACCGACACTTCGCCAGCAAGGCGCAGATGTACGAGGGCCTCATCGAGTTCATCGAGCAGACCCTGTTCGGGCTGGTGAACAAGGTGACCGCTGAGGAAACCAGCGGCGTGCGCCAGGTGCGCTCCATCGTCTCGCTGCTGCTGGGCTTCGCCGGCAAGAATCCGGGCATGACCCGGGTGCTCATCGGCGACGCGCTGGTGAACGAGAATCCGCGTCTGCAGGCGCGCATGAACCAGCTTCAGGACCGCATCGAGGCGCAATTGCGCCAGTCGCTGCGCTTTGCCGTCACCGCAGGCGAGTTGCCCGAGAGCACCGACGTGGCAGTCCGGGCCAACCTGATCGTGGCCTGCGTGGTGGGGCGCTGGCACCAGTATGCGAAGAGCGGATTCAAGCGCTCGCCCGTCGAGATGGCTGAGGCGCAGGCGGCGATGCTGGCGTAGCCCGGCTGTCAGCGGGCGGTGCACGCCGTCCGGGCAGTGCTGGCGGCAATCAATGCGCGATCTGCACTGCATACGGCGCAGCCCGGGTCGCGCGGCATGCGGATGGAGCGCCACTGCATGGTCCGCGCGTCGAGCAACTGCAACCGGCCCACCAGCGGCTCGCCGATGCCGGCCAGCACCCTGAGCGCCTCGGCAGCCTGCGCCGCGCCGATGATGCCCACCAGCGGCGCGAACACACCCATGACGCTGCACAGCACTTCTTCGTGTTCCGCATCTTCAGGAAACAGGCAGTGGTAGCAGGGGCTGTCCGGGCGACGCGGATCGAACGTGGCCAGCTGCCCGTCGAAGCGCACGGCGGCGCCTGACACCAGAGGAACACCGAACTTCACGCAGGCGCGATTCACGGCGTGGCGGGTGGCGAAGTTGTCGCTCGCGTCCACCACCACCTGGGCTTCTGCCACCAGTGCCTCGAGCCGGTCGCCAGCGCGCCGCTCCGGCAGCGCCTCCACCCGCACGCCGGGGTTGATGCGCGCCAGGGTGTCGCGAGCCGAGTACCCCTT
>DAIPHN010000280.1:0-2919 GCA_036771335.1 Burkholderiales bacterium | reverse complement strand
CACCGACTACGGCATCGACTACCGGGGCTGCGCGGTGCTGGTGGCCTACGACAAGCAGAGCCAGGACATCGCCCAGGGCGTGGATGAGGGCAAGGGGCTGGACCTGGACCAGGGCGCGGGTGACCAAGGCCTGATGTTCGGTTACGCCTGCGACGAGACGCCCCAACTGATGCCCCTGGCCATCTACCTCGCCCATCGGCTGGTGGAGCGGCAGAGCGAGTTGCGCCGCGACGGCCGCCTGCCCTGGCTGCGCCCGGACGCCAAGTCCCAGGTGACGGTGCGCTACGTGGACGGCAGGCCGCACAGCATCGATACCGTCGTGCTTTCCACCCAGCACGCGCCCGAGATGCAGCATGCCCAGATTCGCGAGGCGGTGATCGAGGAGATCGTAAAGCCGGTGCTGCCGAAGAACCTGGTGAAGGGCGAACCTAACTACTTCATCAATCCCACCGGACGTTTCGTGATCGGCGGCCCCCAGGGCGATTGCGGGCTCACGGGGCGCAAGATCATCGTGGACACCTATGGTGGCGCGGCGCCCCACGGCGGAGGTGCGTTCTCCGGCAAGGACCCCTCCAAGGTGGACCGCTCGGCGGCCTATGCGGCGCGCTACGTGGCCAAGAACATCGTCGGCGCCGGCCTTGCCAGCAAGTGCCTGGTGCAGGTTTCCTATGCCATCGGCGTTGCCAGGCCCACCTCGGTGATGGTCACCACGTCGGGTACCGGCAAGATCAGCGACGAGCGCCTGGCCGAGATCGTGCAGCGTGAGTTCGATCTGCGCCCGAAGGGCATCGTGCAGATGCTCGACCTGCTGCGGCCCATCTACCTGAAAACCGCCGCCTATGGTCACTTCGGCCGGGACGAGCCCGAGTTCACCTGGGAAGCGCTGGACAAGGTAGAGGCCTTGCGCGCCGCCGCGGGCGTCTAGGCCCGCTGCGTCCGCCCACCTCGACCGGGCGGGGAAAAACCACCTCCCCCCGCAGGGGAAGGCGTCTTCATCCGGCCTCTTCAGGCCTGGCGAGCCCGGCGAGGCTGCTCGCTCTGGTGGACGCGCGCACCGCCAGGACGGCCACCACGGCGCGCGCCGGCGGGACGTACGGCCCGCGGCACCTGGATTTCGGGCTTGAAGCGCCCTTCTATGCCCTCGATCACCGCCACCGGCAGGCGCTGGGTCGTGAAGCGCTCGATGGCACGGATCTTCCGCACGTCGTCGGGCTCCGCGAAAGTCACTGCCAGGCCGTTGCGCCCGGCCCGCCCCGTGCGGCCGATGCGGTGCACGTATTCCTCGGCCGTGAGCGGCAGGCCATAGTTGAACACGTGGGTGATGGTGGGCACGTCAATGCCCCGGGCCGCCACATCGGTGGCCACCAGCAGGCGCAACTGGCCGCGCCGCAGGGCATTGAGGGTGCGGGTGCGCTGCGGCTGGGGCATGCCGCCGTGCAGGGCCGCCACGGCGTGGCCTTCTTCGGCCAGCCTGAGCGCCAGCCGCTCGGCATCGAGTTGCGTGGAGGTGAACACGATGGCCTGGTCGATGGCCGCATCGCGCAGCAGGAAGTAGAGCATCTTGTCCTTGTGGCCGCGGTTGTCGGCCCAGTGCAGGCGCTGCTCGATGCCGGCGTGGCGCTGCTGGTGCGTGGCGATTTCCAGGCGCTGCGGCTCGCGCAGCAGGTTGCCCGCCAGGCGCGCCACGTCCCCGCCGAGGGTTGCCGAGAACAGCAGGGTCTGGCGTGCGAAGGGCGTGGCCTTGGCGATCTCCGCGATGTCGTCGATGAAGCCCATGTCGAGCATGCGGTCGGCTTCGTCGAGCACCAACATCTCCACGCGATTGAGCGAGATACGCCCGCCGCGCAGCAGGTCGAGCAGCCGGCCCGGAGTGGCTACCAGTACGTCCAGCGGAGCGCGCACGGCGCGCAATTGGGCCGGGTAGGGCACGCCGCCCACTACGGTGGCGAGTTGCACGTTGCCGCAAGGACGCCCGTAGTTTTCCGTGGCGCGAGCCACTTGCAGGGCCAGTTCCCGCGTGGGGCAGAGCACCAGGATGCGCGGTCCGCCTCCGGGCATGGGCCTGACAGGGCGGGTGAGCAGGCGGTGCAGGGCTGGCAACACGAAGGCGGCGGTCTTGCCGCTGCCGGTGGCCGAGGCCACCATCAGGTCGCCACCGGCAATGGCCGCCGGAATAGTGGCCGCCTGGACCGGTGTGGGCTTCGTGTAGCCGGAAGCGGTCACGGCGCGTGGCAGGGTGTGGTGCAAACCGAGGGCTTCGAAGCCGGGTTCGCTGGAGTCAGAAGGCAATCCAGTAGGGTTGCCGCTCGCGGCGGCAGGAGAGTGCTCGTTCAATGGAACTCCGGTACGTCAGCGTGACCCGGACGGGAAACGCAGGGTGGGTCGCTCATTAAGGCGACGGCATCGCCGCCAACCAGAGGAAACCCAGAGCCGTAGCCGGGCAGAAAGGTCAGGGGAGATGGGCGATGCGCCCCGGCGGTACCGTGGCGCGAGCTGTGGAGAATACGCGGGTTTGTGCGCCGCCACAAATTTTTCGCTTCCCCGGTGACTTCGGGCACGGGTTTCGTTATAGTCCGGAGAGTCCTGAGGAGCGCTGCAACGGACTTCCCGTCCGCCAGGCTCAGGCACCTTTCTCGAACGGCGCTCGTTGACTCGTGACCGGCTCACGGGTGGCGAGCGCGGTGTAATCCCGCGATGCGTTTCCCGGCCGGTCCTTCGACCAGGAGTGACCATGTCCGCCGTTACCCAACTGAAGCCCGTGGCCGACCACGTGGTGGCCGACCTTTCCCTCGCCGACTGGGGCCGTAAGGAAATCCGCATCGCCGAAACCGAAATGCCCGGGCTGATGGCGATCCGCGAGGAGTTCGCCAGCCAGCAGCCGCTGCGCGGCGCGCGCATCACCGGCTCGCTGCACATGAC
>DAIPHN010000279.1:0-2938 GCA_036771335.1 Burkholderiales bacterium | reverse complement strand
GCCTGCAGCGCCTGGTCAGCGAGTTCAAGCTCACGCATGAGCAGGCGGCGCAGGCCGTGGGCCGATCGCGCAGCGCGGCCACCAACCTGCTGCGCCTGCTGCAGCTGGCCGAGCCGGTGCAGCAGTGGCTGCTGGCGGGCGATCTGGACATGGGCCACGCGCGGGCCCTGCTGCCGCTGGCCGCCGCCGAACAGGTGATGGCGGCGCAGACGGTGGTCGCGAAGAAGCTCAGCGTGCGCGAGACCGAGGCGCTGGTCGCGCGGCAGGCCCGCGGCGCCTCGGCCGCCCCCGCGGCGCGCAAGGCCGCGCCGGCGAAGTCACGCGATCTCCTGCGGCTCGAAGAGAGCCTTGCCGACAAGCTCTCGGCCGCGGTGGAGATCCGCCTCGCGCCACGCGCCCGCAAGGGGGCGCAGCCGGGCGAGATCGTCGTGCGATTCCACTCGCTCGACGAACTGAACGGCGTGCTCCAGCGGCTGGGCATCGCCGAGGCGTGATCAACCGAGCGCGGCTTCGGGCCTGCGCTGCACACGCGCCAGCCACAGCAGCCCGGCGCCCACCAGCGCCAGCGGCAGCAGCGAGCCCAGGTTGAGCCAGGTCCAGCCCTGGGTCGTGACGAGGGCGCCGCTGGCGAACGAGGTCACGGCCATGGTCGCGAACACGCAGGTGTCCATCGCGCCCTGGGCCTTGTTCTTCTCCTCCGGGCGGTAGGTCTGGGTGAGCAGGGTCGAACCGGCGGTGTAGAGGAAGTTCCAGCCCACGCCGAGTGCCGCCAGCGCCAGCAGGAAGCGCATCACCTCCACGCCTGACAGCGCGATCGCCACGCACGCCAGGTTCAGCAGCAGCCCGGCGGCCATGACCGGCAGCGCGCCGAAGCGCTGGATCAGGTGCCCGGTGAAGAAGGCGGGCACGAACATCGCCAGCACGTGCCACTCCAGCACCAGCGCCGCGGCCGAGAACGGGTGCTGGCACTGCGCCATCGCCAGCGGCGTGGCGGCCATGAGCAGGTTCATCACGCCGTAGCCCAGCGCGCCGGCCATCACCGCGACGACGAAGGCCGGCTGGCGTGCGATCTCCCGCATCGGCCGGCCGCTGGACGCCCCCGGCGCCGGCGCCTGGGGGGGCGGTATGCGTATGCCCGACACCGCCACCTGGGCCAGCGCCGCGACGCCGATCAGGGCCAGGTAGGCCCCGGCGAAGGGCACCGACAGCCATTCCCGCGTCGCGCTGGCGAGGTTCGGCCCCGCGAACGCGCCGACGATGCCGCCGGCCAGCACGAGGGAGATCGCGCGTTCCTTCATCGCCGCGGGCACCAGCTCCGGCCCGGCGAAGCGGTACAGCCCGGCGTTGGCGCTGTAGAAGCCCGCCACGACAGTCGCCGCCACCAGGGGCCAGAACTGCTTGTGGCTCACGGCCCACGCGCAGACCGCGCAACTGCCCATCGCGACCAGCAGCCCGAGCTGGAAGCAGCGCTGCCGCCCCCAGCGCCGCTGCAGGGCGCCCACGAGCGGCGCGCTGAGCGCGCCCCCGACCACGTAGCCCATCACCGGCAGCGTGGCCATCCAGCCGTAGGGCGCGAGCGCCAGGCCCACGAGGCCGTTGATGGCGATGAAGGTGACGTTGTTGGTGAGGAACAGCCCCTGGCACAGCGCCAGCAGTCCGAGGTCGCGGTTCATGCGCCGGATGATCGCACCGTGGCCGAGTGCACGAAGCGGCCCTGCGCGCGCCAATGCCCCCGGCGCGCGGAACCTCCGGCACTGCGCTACGCTCCACCACACGCCTTCCGCCAAGCGGGCATGCCCGGTCCACCGAAGCACCGGGCCGTTCGTTGACGGAGGCGAGAGTTCACGATCAGGTCAGCGACAGACGAACGAGACGCGGCACGAGCGGCGGATGCAGCCCGCTCCCAGCCAGCGCCGGCGGCGCCCCCTTGGAGACGGCGCCGCGGTTCGGTGAGCTTTGGTGGCGCCCGGGTCCGTCCAGCCGGGACTCCACCAAAACTCCCCGGGCTCGGGGTGGTGCTCGTCCAGGCCTCGTGCGATCCACGAGGTTCGGTGTCCACGACGGCGCGCACGTTCTCCCCGGGCCCGAGGCAACGCCCGCTGAACGTCGAAAGGCCGCCACCGCATGGACCTGATCTCGCACTTCGCCGCCCGTTACGAGCGCACCCGTGAAGAGGAAATGTCCCTGGAGGACTACCTCGCCGAGTGCAAGCGCAACCCCCTGGCCTATGCGACCGCCGCCGAGCGCATGCTCAAGGCCATCGGCGAACCCACCACCATCGACACCCGGCACGATCCGCGGCTGTCGCGCATCTTCCAGAACAAGGTCATCAAGGTCTACCCGGCCTTCGCCGAGTTCTACGGCATGGAGGACGCGATCGAGCAGGTCGTCTCGTACTTCCGCCACGCGGCACAGGGGCTGGAGGAGAAGAAGCAGGTGCTCTACCTGCTCGGCCCGGTGGGGGGCGGCAAGAGCTCGATCGCCGAGCGGCTGAAGCAGCTCATGGAGCACGTGCCGTTCTACGCCATCAAGGGCTCGCCGGTGAACGAAAGTCCGCTGGGCCTGTTCGACCCGGCCGAGGACGGTGCGCTGCTGGAAGGCGAGTACGGCATTCCGCGGCGCTACCTGAACCGCATCATGAGCCCCTGGGCCGTGAAGCGGCTCGAGGAGTTCGGCGGCGACATCCGCCGCTTCCGCGTCGTCAAGCGCTACCCCAGCGTGCTCAAGCAGGTGGCGGTCTGCAAGACCGAGCCCGGCGACGAGAACAACCAGGACATCTCCAGCCTCGTCGGCAAGGTCGACATCCGCAAGCTCGAGACCTTCGCGCAGGACGACCCGGATGCCTACAGTTACTCCGGCGGCCTGTGCCTCGCGAACCAGGGCCTGCTGGAGTTCGTGGAGATGTTCAAGGCGCCGATCAAGGTGCTGCACCCGCTGC
>DAIPHN010000278.1:0-2988 GCA_036771335.1 Burkholderiales bacterium | reverse complement strand
ACGCCCTCGACACCGGCGAGCGCACCGTGGACGCCCACGTGAAGATGCTGCGCGCCAAAATGCGTGCCGTCACCCTGGAACACGAGCCGATTCTCACCCATCGCGGCCTGGGCTATTCCATCGACCCCTCCGGGTGAGCGGCGGCAAGCGCCATGCGGATCTCCCTGCGCATCGCCCTGGGCTATTTTCTGATCGTCGGGGTTGCGGCCTACCTGGTGTTCACCATCTTCGTGGAAGAGGTGAAGCCGGGCGTCAAGCAGTCCATGGAGGAGACCATGGTGGACGCCGCCAATGTGCTTGCGGAGCTGGCGGCGGAGGATCTGCGCGCGGGACGGATGGGCTCGGGCCGCTTCTCCGCGGCGCTGGCAGCCTATCGTCAGCGCGACCCCGACGCGCGCATCTACAGCCTTTCCAAGCGTTCTTCGGACCTGCGCGTGCTGGTTACCGACGGGCGCGGCATGGTGGTGTTCGATTCGCAGGGCGAGGACCAGGGCCGCGACTTTTCTCGCTGGCGCGACATCTCCCGCACCCTGCGCGGCGAGTATGGCGCCCGCGCCACGCGCCTGAATCCCGAGGACGACCGCTCCCTGGTGCTGCACGTGGCCGCGCCGGTGCTCGACGCGCCCGATGCCGCCGGCACGCGGCGCCTGCTCGGCGTGCTTGCGGTGAGCAAGCCCACGCGCGCGGTGCTGCCCTTCGCCGAACGCGCCGAGCGCAGGGTCGTCAACGCTGGGCTGCTGCTGCTGGGGGCCGCGCTGCTAATCGGCACCTTCTCCACGCTCTGGCTCAACCATTCCATCCGAGTGCTGCGCGACTTCGCGCGCGATGTGGCCCTGGGCCGCCGCCCGCCGCCGCCGCGGCTGGGCCGCAACGAGCTGGGCGAACTGGAGGCTGCGGTGCACGCCATGCGGGAGAAGCTGGATGGGCGCGCCTACGTCGAGGCCTACGTCCAGAGCCTCACCCACGAGCTGAAAAGCCCCATCGCCGGCTTGCGGGCCGCCGCCGAAGTGCTGTCCGACGCACGCGCCACGCCGGAAGAGCAGCAGCGCTTCCTGGACCACATCGCCACCCAGACCGAGCGCCTGTCCGGTGTGGTGGATCGCATGCTGGAGCTGGCCCACGTGGAGTCGCGGCCGCATCTGGCGAGCACCGCCCCCGTGGACCTGGCTGCGGCCATCGGCCGCGAGGTGGCCAGTCTCGATCCACGGGCGCGCGCAGCCGGGGTGCGCTTCGAAGTGTGCGCCGAGTGCGCTGGCACGCTGCTGGGCGACGGGTTCCTGGTGGGGCGGGCGCTCTCCAATCTGCTCGACAACGCCCTGGCCTTCTCCCCGGCCGGGACCACCATCGAGGTGGGCGTTACCCGCCACAGCCAGTCGGTCACCGTGACGATCCGCGATCACGGCACGGGCCTGCCGGACTACGCCGGCAGCCGCGTGTTCGAGCGCTTCTACTGCCTGCCGCGCCCCGATGGCACGCGCGGCACGGGGCTCGGGCTGCCCTTCGCGCAGGAGATCGCCCGGCTGCACGGCGGCCAGCTCACCTTGGGCAACCACGCCGGAGGCGGCTGCGAGGCACGGCTCACCCTCGCCTTGCGGTCCTGAGCACTGCGGCGCGCTTCACACGGATTTCACTTCAGCCGCGTCGTCGCTTCGCGCGGCAGGCGAAACATGGCGCTCCGACTCAAAGGAGACCGTGCCATGCGAGCATTCCTTCAGAAAAACGCCGCCATCGCCGTGCTGGGCGTACTGCTGCTCATCGCCCTGGGACAGATACGGGGTGTGATCGACGAGCGGCAGGACCGCCACACGGCGGTGGAGTCCAACATCGCTGCCACGGCGGCTGGCGTGCAAACCGTGACGGGCCCCGTGCTGGTGGTGCCCTACAGTGAACGGATCACGAGTGTCGAAACCGACCAGGAGGGCAAGCCGCGCACCGTCACGCGCGTGGCGCAGCGGCAGGCGGTGTTCCCGCCCGAGACGCTCGAATTCACCGGCGATGCCCAGGTGCCGCCGCGCCGGCGCGGGCGCTACCAGGCGCTGCGCTACCAGTTCAACGGCCGCGCCACGGCCCGCTTCCAGGTTCCCGCCAACCTGGGTATCGACCCGACTGCGCGTGACGTCACCCCGGGCCGCGCGTATCTCGCCCTCGGGCTCACCGATGTGCGCGGCCTGCAGACCCCGCCGGTGCTGCGCTGGGATGACCGGGTGCTCGCCGTTCGGCAGGGCAGCGGGCTCGACACCCTGGCCTCGGGCGTGCGCGCCGAGGTTGGTGTCCTGGCGCTGGACCAGGCCCGGCAGTACGACCTGAGCGTGGCGCTCGACCTGGTGGGGATGAACAGCCTGTCCTTCACGCCAGTGGCCCAGTCCACCACCGTGCAGCTGGCGTCCAGTTGGCCCCACCCGTCCTCCATCGGACGCTTCCTGCCGCGGGCCAAGGCTTCCTCGGAGGGCTACTTCCCGGCCACGTGGTCGGTGGCTCACCTGTCCACCAACGCCGCCGCCGCGCTGCTCGCCGGTCCTGGCGCCCAGGCCGCGCCCGCCGACACCTTCGGCGTGACCTTCATGGAACCGGTGAACATCTACACCCAGTCGGAGCGCGCGGTGAAATACGGCGTGCTGTTCATCGGCCTGACCTTCGCCGCCTTCCTGCTGTTCGAGATGCTGAAGTCGCTTCGCATCCATCCCCTGCAGTACGGCTTCGTGGGGCTAGCGCTCACGCTGTTCTTCCTGCTGCTGGTGAGCCTGTCGGAGCACATCGCCTTCGCGGCCGCCTATGCCGCCTCGGCCACCGCCTGCGTGGCGCTCATCACCTACTACGTGGCCCACGTGCTGCGCGGCTGGAACCGCGCGCTGTTCTTCGGCGCGCAACTGGCGGCGCTGTACGTCGCGCTCTACGGCCTGCTGCGCTCCGAGGATAACGCCCTGGTACTGGGATCGCTGCTGCTGTTCGGCATGCTGGCCGCCGTCATGGTGGTGCCCCGAAAGGTGG
>DAIPHN010000277.1:0-3006 GCA_036771335.1 Burkholderiales bacterium | reverse complement strand
GGGCGCACTGCTTGATGCCGCCGAAGAGGTGCACGAGGATCGGCTTGAGGCCAGGGTTGCGCATCATGATCTTGAAGGCCTCGGTGACTTTCTCGGCTGTGGCGCCGCCGCCCACGTCGAGGAAATTGGCGGGGCTGCCGCCGTAGAGCTTGATGGTATCCATGGTGGCCATGGCGAGCCCGGCGCCATTGACCAGGCAGCCGATGACGCCGTCAAGGGAGATGTAGGAGAGATCGAACTTCGAGGCCTCGATCTCGGCGGGGTCCTCCTCATCCAGGTCGCGCATGGCCACGATGTCAGGGTGGCGGAACAGGGCGTTGGCGTCGAAATTCATCTTCGCATCCAGCGCAACGACGCGGCCCTGACCGGTGAGGATGAGCGGGTTGATCTCGGCCAGCGCGGCATCGCTTTCCCAGCAGGCCTTGTAGAGACCCTGCAGCACGGCTCGCGCCTCTAGATGCGAGGCCGCGGGGATGCCGATGCAGCGCGCCAGATCATCCGCCTCGGCAGCATCCAGGCCCGCAACGGGATCGACGATCACTTTGTGGATCTTCTCCGGCGTATGCGCCGCCACTTCCTCGATGTCCATGCCACCCTCCGCGCTGGCCATGAGGACGTATTTCTGGCTCACGCGATCCACCACCAGTCCGAGATAGAGCTCCTTGCGGATGTCCGCCCCTTCCTCGATGAGCAGCCTGCGCACCGTCTGCCCTTCCGGGCTGGTCTGGTGGGTCTTGAGCTGCATGCCGAGGATCCTGCTGGCCCAGTCACGCACTTCGTCGATGGAACGCGCCACCTTGACGCCGCCGCCCTTGCCGCGGCCACCAGCGGGGATCTGTGCCTTCACCACCCACACAGGGCCGCCCAGCTGTTGCGCCGCGGCCACGGCTTCTTCCACGCTGAAACAGGGCATGCTGCGCGGGGTCGGGACACCGAAGCGGCGCAGGATTTCCTTGGCCTGGTATTCGTGGATTTTCATGGAGTGTCTGGTCGAGACGCGATGAGGAAAAGCGCTGAAAGTATAGCCCATGCCCCTTCAACAGCCGCGGTCGTGCGGCACACAGCAGGCAGGGCACGCAAGGAATTACGCTCAGGCCCCGATCACCCCGCCGTCGAGCCGCCGTATGGCGAGCGTGGCCGAGCGCGGACGCCCGCCCCCTGGCCAGCTGCTGTTGGCGGCGGGCGCGTCGGGATTGCTGCGCTCGCCGGGACTCTCGCCGGGGTGCTGGATGTTCACGAACAGGGTACGCCGGTCGGGCGCCTGGATGACACCGGTGATCTCGCACCCGCGCGGGCCCGTGAGGAAGCGGCGCACCTCGCCGGTGACAGTGTCGGCGCACAACATCGCGTTGTTGCCCAGCGGGGCATGGTCGCCCTTGTGGAGCGCGCCAGGCGCGATATCGGTCTCGATCCACAACCGTCCGTCGGCATCCACCCAGAGCCCGTCAGGGCAGCCGAAGGCGTCGCCCTTCACGTTACCGCGCTTCGCCGGGTCGGGGTGGCCAGGATCGCCGCACAGGATGAACACGTCCCACTCGAAATCTTCGGCGGCGGCGTCACCGCCCGTTTCGCGCCAGCGGACGATGTGGCCGAAGGTATTGTCCGGGCGCGGGTTGGCCGCGTCCACGGGGGGACTGGAGACGCCAGCGGGCGTGCTGCCATCGGCCGCATTCACCCGGGCGCCGCCGCGCTTGGCGTTGTTGGTGAGTGCGCAGTACGCCTCTCCCGAGCGGGGGTGGACCGCAACCCACTCCGGCCTGTCCATCATGGTGGCGCCGACGCGATCGCCCGCCTGGCGTGCGTGGATGAGCACTTCGGCCTGGCTCGCGAAGCCGTTATCCTCGGTGAGCCCGAGCTCCCCGTGGCGAAGGGCCAGCCATCGGCCCGTGCCGCCCGCTTCGAAGCGCGCCGCGTACAGGGTGCCCTGGTCCAGCAGATCTCGGTGGGTCGCAGGGATGGAGAGAAAGAAGGCGGGCGCGCTCACGAACTTGTGAATGTACTCGCCGCGGGCATCGTCGCCCATGTAGATCACCACCCGACCATCGCGAGCCAGGGCATGAGCGGCGCCTTCGTGGCAGAAGCGGCCCAGAGCGGTTCGTTTGACCGGTACCGAGGCCGGGTCGAAGGGGTCGATTTCCACTACCCAGCCGAAGCGGTTGGGCTCATGGGGATGCTGCTGCACGTCGAAGCGCTCGTCATGCTCATTCCAGCGGTAGCCGTGGCCCTTGGCGCTGATGCCGTAACGCCGCTGCGCCACAGGAACCTCGCCGCCGTGCACGAAATACGCGTAGAAGTTTTCCTCGCAGGTGAGATAAGTTCCCCAGGGCGTGTGCCCATTGGCACAGTTGTTGAACGTCCCCAGCACCAGCGTTCCGTCGGGGTCGGCGGCAGTGCGCATCCACGGATGTCCGCTCGCGGGACCCGCGATGCGTATGGGCGTGGCAGCCGTAATGCGGCGCCCGTACGCCGAGGGCCGCATCACCGCCCAGCCGCCGTCGGCACGCTGGCGAAGCTCCACGATGGACACGCCGTGAGCCGCCTGGCTCTTGCGTACCTTCTCCGCGGTCCAGGTGCGCATTCCGTCGGGATGCAAGAGCCCATCGTCGGCATACTCGTGGTTGACGGCGAGCAGGCCGCGGTGCCGCTCGCCAGGTTGCGCGGGCAGGGCGAAGAAGTGCATGCCGTCGTGGTGCATGCCGGCCTGCCTCGCTTGGTCGCCTGCGCTGTTGGATGCGTCGAGGGCGAAGGCCGGCCCGTCGGAAACCGGATCACCCCAGGCGTAGATGACTTCGGCCACATAGCCAGGCGGCACGTGCACCGCAGCGTCGGTGGCGACGGGGACCCCCTGAAATCCCAGCAGAGGCGATGCCGCGGCAGCCTCGGCGAGACGCAACCCCATTCCTGACCCGGCCAGATTGGCCGCCAGCACGCCCAGTCCACCCTGGAGAATGCGGCGACGAGACCCGCTCAGGTGCTCCACATGCGTGAACGAAGGATTGTTCGATG
>DAIPHN010000276.1:0-3013 GCA_036771335.1 Burkholderiales bacterium | reverse complement strand
TCGCCAGCGTTGAAGAAAACGGCCAAAACGCAGGTTCAACTGCGATTCTTAGGGTCACTGCCCACCGGGCAGGTGGCGCGGGCCGCCCGGCCGGCGTGCGTGTGTTGCTTGCTTGGCGATACCACCGTGCTCGCCCGACCCTTTGCCGCGCCGCCATGCCGTTGGAAGCATCACCGGCCCAGACACGCGCCCGAAACCGAAGAGCCGTCTATGCCCCCCGCCGCCAGAACATCCACGGCGCCGCCGCGGTGAAGGCCACCAGCGCGTAGTACACCGGGCCGGATACGGGGTCGCGGGAGGTGAACACCTCCATCCACGTCATGCCCCGCAGGCCGATCCCCACGGCAAGGTCGGCCGCGAGCACCAGGCTCGCCGCCGTGATGCCCACCCCCAGGGCCGCGGCGGCGCCCGTCTGGCGGCGCAGGCGCCCGCCCGCCCATCGGCCGGCCAGCACGATGGCGCTCAGCATGAAGGGCGCTTCCAGGAGTTCCGCCGCGCGCACGCCCAGCCGCGGCTCCAGCCACAGCACGCGAAGGGGGCCGAGCACGAAACCCGTGCCGAACACGGCGGCGAAGTACAGGGCGGCCCAGCGCAGCACCGTGGCCACCGTGGAGCCCCGGCCGGTTGGCTGCGGATCACCCATGGCCGTGCTGGCTCCCGTGGGCGCGGGATGGGCGCTATGGGCCGGTGGCGGGCAGGTCCTGCGCCGCCTGGGCTGCGGCGCCCTCGGCCGCTGGCAGCGCGCCCTTCGCCGGCCGCCCCGCCCCGGCGCGATAGAACCGCACTGGCGAGACAGGCACGTCCTTGAGCACCGCCTTGCGGATGCGGCCCACCACGTGCATCTCGCAGGGCTTGCAGTCGAACTTGAGGGTGAGCCGCTCGTCGCCGTGGACGATGGTGAGCGGCTCGGCCTTCACCTGCCCCTGCACGCCCGGGACGCCCTTGGCCTGCTTGGGGCACAGCGACAGCGAAAAGCGTACGCAATGCTTGGTGATCATGAGCGGCACCTGGCCGGTTTCCTCATGCGACTCGTAGGCCGCGGCGATCACCTTCACGCCGTGGCGGGCATAGAAATCGCGCGCCTTGTGGTTGAAGACATTGGCAAGGTAGGTGAGCGTGTCCTCGGGATAGGGCACGGGCGGCTCCACGCGCCGCCCCGGGGGCAGCGGGCGCCAGGCGGCGGCACGGGCAGCCTCCAGGCGCTCAATGGCTTCGCGGCGCAGGGCGTTGAGCACCGAGGCGGGCAGAAACCAAGGGCCGGAGAGTTCCAGCGTCAAGCCCTCGAGGGTGAACAGGGTGTTGCCAAGACGGTCGAGCTGGGCGCGCAGGGCTTCGGCGGCCCTTGCGGTATCGCGCGCGGGCTCGCGGGCATGTGCCGCCTGCGACACGGCGCGGTGGCCCTGCTCGTCGGTGGCTTCCAGGCCGAAGCCGTCGTCCGTTTCGAACAGACGCAGCCGCAGGCCCATGCGGCGCTCGGCGCTCTTGCGGGCCAGGCGTTCGTCCCAGGCGGCATCACGGTTACGGTGCAGAGCCGTGTCGCGGCGCAGGCCGGGCAGGTCAGCAAGCGGCTCGTTGGGCGTCACGCGCCACAGGCCCTCCCCCGCCGGCTCGGCCACGTTGACGCGGATGCCGCGCAACTGGCGCTTGGGATCGTAGTAGGTGAGGCCGTCGCCGTTGCGCAGCGGCGCCTGCGCGTGCACCTCGAACCAGTCGGAGCCGGTTCGGGTGACGTGGCCCAGGGGCAGGCCCACGTGCTTGGGCGAGTCGAAGGCGCCGATGTCATCCTGGCGGCCATTGACGAAGTAGTCGGTGGCGCCGCGGTTGAAGTCGCGCGAGGGCTCGGGGGTGAAGAAAAAAGTGCAGCGGCCCGCGGAGGCGCGCGCCAGGCCGGGGCTGTCATCGAGGATGGCATCGAGCAACTGGCGGTAGCGGGCCGTGGTGTTCTTCACGTAGCCCAGGTCCTTGTAGCGGCCCTCGATCTTGAAGGAGCGGATGCCCGCCTCCACCAGCGCGCGCAGGTTGGCACTCTGGTCGTTGTCCTTCACCGACAGCACGTGGCGCTCGTGGGCGAGCACGCGGCCCTGGGGGTCGGTGACGGTGTAGGGCAGGCGGCACTCCTGCGAGCAGTTGCCCCGGTTGGCGCTGCGGCCGGTATGGGCGTGGCTGATGAAGCATTGGCCGCTGTAGGCCACGCACAGGGCGCCATGGATGAAGAATTCCAGCGTGGCCTCCCGCGCCTCGGCGGCGATGGCGCGAATCTGCTCGAGCGTGAGCTCACGCGCCAGCACCATCTGCGCGAAACCCACGTCCTGGAGGAAGCGCGCCTTGGCGGGCGTGCGGATGTCGCACTGGGTGCTGGCGTGCAACTGGATGGGCGGCAGGTCGAGTTCGAGCAGGCCCATGTCCTGCACGATGAGCGCATCGGCGCCCGCCTGGTGCACGTCGAAGACCACGCGCCGCGCTTGCTCGAGCTCGTCATCGCGAAAGATGGTGTTGAGGGTGACGAACACCCGGGCGCCGAAGCGGTGCGCGTGGCGCGCCAGGCGCTCGATGTCGCGGGGCTCGTTGGCGGCGTTCACCCGGGCGCCGAAGGCCGGGCCGCCGATGTACACCGCATCGGCGCCATGGTTCACCGCTTCTATGCCGATGTCGGCTGTGCGGGCGGGGGACAGCAATTCCAGTTCTGGACGGGGCATGGCCCGGAGCCTAGCGAACTTTCACCGGTGGGCCGTAGCGGGCACGCCGCACTCGCGCCGGCCTACCTCGGCGAGGCGCGGCTGGCGGGCAAGGACAAGTCGTTCCGGTCGAGTGCCGACAAGTTCCGCGCCGAGCTGGGTTGGCGCGAGTTCGGCTGGCATGTGCTCGCTAACTTTCCGCGCACGGCCGAGGATCCGCTGCGGCCCGAGTTCCGCAGCTTCCCGTGGCAGGAGAGCGCGCGCAACCTGCGTGCGTGGCAGAAGGGGCGCACGGGCTATCCGCTGGTCGACGCCGGCATGCGGCAGCTGTGGCACAC
>DAIPHN010000275.1:0-3020 GCA_036771335.1 Burkholderiales bacterium | reverse complement strand
GCACGGCGGAGAGTTGCGCCAGTGCCGGCGGGGTGAGATCGGCCGTGATGTGACCGCTCTGGGAGGCCACGGTGGCGCCCGCGGGCGTGGGCACCTTCTGGTCACCTTCCAGCTTGTGGGCGATGGCTGAGCGGTAACTGAGGCCAAGCCGGGTAGCCGGCGAGATCTCCCACAGCAACCCGGCGTTGAAGCCCACCGCCCGGCTGTCGCCGCCGAATCTGGCGCGGCCATCGGGCGTGGGTGTACCGAAGGGCACAGCCCGAGTGAACTCCGCTTCGAACATCTGGTAGCTCACGCCAAAGCCAGCCGACAAACCAGGGCTGAAGCGATAGGAAACCGACGGGTTGATGTCGGTGCTCTTGATCTCCGATTTGATGGCGGCATAGCGGCCCGCCCAGGTGTCCTGGTACTCCGTCATGCTGCCCCAGGGCGCCGACACGCCAACGCCAAAGCGCCACGCGCCCAGCGGCAGCACCGCGAACACGTTGGGAATGAAAGACTCCACACCTGCGCCGCTGTTGCCCGACAGCGGCAACAGCCCGAGCGTTGAACCGTTATTGGTGAACTGCGGCTGTGGCGATACGTAGTGCCCCGCCACGGCCACCTGCGCGCTTTCCAGGCGCGACATGCCGGCCGGATTCCAGAATACCGTGCTGGCATCCTCACCGAGCGCAGCCGACCCTGCCAGGGCGTTGCCGATGGCGGCGGCGCCCTGGTAGGGCAGGAAAAAACCGGCGGCGGCGGCGGGACCGGCGGCAAAGGGCAGGACAAAGGCAACTGCGAGTAAGGAGCAGCGGTGATGCGATTTGCGTTTCACGTGCGATCTCCCATTTTCTTGAACTCCGCCAGCCCGCCCCGTGCCGGCCAGGGATTGCGTGGCCAGGTCACGCCTGGCTTTCTGTGCCTTCAGAGGCGTTGGGGATGAACCGGCCGGGGCCGGCGATCCTCGCCCACCGCCACGTAGGTGAGGGTCGCCTCGGTCACCTTGACCACCTCGCGGGCGAGGCCGCGCTCGGCAAACACTTCCACATTCACCGTGATGGACGTGTGGCCCACCCGCGCCACCTCCGAATAGAAACTCACCACGTCGCCCACCAGCACCGGCTGCTTGAAGGTGAAGGAGTTCACCGCCACTGTTGCCACGCGGCCTTGGGCCTCGCGCACCGCGGGAATGGCGCCGGCGATGTCCACCTGCGCCATGATCCAGCCGCCGAATATGTCTCCTGCGGAATTCACGTCCGAAGGCATGGGCACCACCCGCAGGGTAGGGATGCGGCCCGGGGGCAGTCCTTGTGCTTCACTCATGGCATCACCACCGCTGTCAATCCAGGAACAGGTCGGCCGCCAGGGGCGCGCCGGGCGTCACGGCATAGACGGAGAAGTCGGTAACCCCCGCTGCGCGCAGCACCTCTTCATCCACGAAGAAGTTGCCAGTGCACTGCGTGGCCGGCTGAGTCAGCACCCACCAGGCCGCATCGGCCATGATCCGGGGTGTACGGCTGCCGCTCACGGCCTCCGGGAAATACACCTCCACCGCCGCCGTGGCAATGGTGGTGCGCGGCCACAACGAATTGGCGGCGATGCCCCGGGCGGCAAACTCGGCCGCGAAACCCAGCGTGCACAGGCTCATGCCGTACTTGGAAACGCTGTAGGCCACGTGATCCCGAAACCAGCGCGGCTTCAGGTTGAGCGGCGGCGAGAGCGTGAGGATATGCGGGTTGGGAGAGCGCTCCAGCCAGGGCAAGCAGGCCTGGGCGCAGGCGAAGCTGCCGCGCACGTTCACCTGATGCATCAGGTCCCAGCGCTTGAGCGGCGTGGCCGCCGTGGACGTGAGCGAGATGGCGCTGGCGTTGTTCACCAGCACGTCGATGCCGCCGAAGTGCCGCGCCGCCTGCTCCACCGCCGCGCTCACCGCATCCTGGTCGCGTACGTCCAGCTGGATCGCCAGCGCTTCGCCGCCGGCAGCCTGTACCTCGGCTGCCACGCTGTGTATGGTTCCGGAGAGAGTGGGGTGGGGCGCATCGGTCTTGCCGGTGATCACCACGCGCGCGCCGTCGCGTGCGCAGCGCAGGGCGATGGCCCGGCCGATTCCCCGCGAGGCGCCGGTGATGAACACGGTGCGTCCCGCCAGGCTCATGGGGCGCCCTCGCCCGCCCGGGGCGCGCGCGCGGCCCCCGTGGCGTCGGAACTTGATGGCCTGCAGACCATGGTCCGCGCCCTCAAGCGGCCACCCGCGCCGCGGGCAAAGGCGCGCGCCGCGCCCGAGCCAACAAGCGGGGGAAATCGTCCACGTAGATGGCGGCGGTGCGGATAAGCTCGTAGCGCGCCAGCAGGGCCGCCTCCTCGGCCGACAACAGGCCCGCCGCCTGGGCGGCAGCCAGCCGCCCAGGGGCGCCGCCATGGTCTTCCAGGCGGCCCTCCTCCACCCCCAGGCGCAACCGCGCCTCGAGGGCTTCAACATCCGGCAGCAGGTCAAGCGCCACACGCAGCCGGCCCACGGGGTCGTCGTCACGGAGCGGCATGAACACGTCGCGCGCCAGGCGTTCGCGGGTCTCGCCCGCCTCGGTGATGAGGCGCGCCACGGCGGCCCCCAACGCGTCGGACGGCGGGGCCAGTCGCGCACCCAGGGGAAACGCCGCCAGGCGCAACGCCAACGCCGCCGAGGGCGCGGGGAAATTCGAAACCACGCCCGCCAGGGCCTGCCCGGCACGGTGGAGGGCATCGCGCAGGCACCAGTGCACCAGCGGCAGGTCGGCCGGCGGATGGCCGTCGTCGGCGAAGCGCTTCAACACCGCCGAGGCGAGGTAGATCTGCGAGAGCACATCGCCCAGGCGCGCGGAGAGCTTCTCGCGGCGCTTGAGCGAGCCGCCCAGGGTCAGCATGGACAGGTCAGCGGCGAAGGCGAAGGCCGCGCAGAGGCGCGACATCTCCCGGTAGTAGCGCCGCAGCGCCGCCGGCCCATGCACCGCGACGAGGAGCGCGCCGGTGATGCCGTGAAACAGCGCGCGGGCAAAGTTGCG
>DAIPHN010000274.1:0-3046 GCA_036771335.1 Burkholderiales bacterium | reverse complement strand
CCGCAAGGCTTCCCCTCAACTCACAAAAGCCCTCACCATGAGGGCTTTTGTGTTTGGGGGCTCCACAACGCCAGCCCACGGGCGCGTCAGATCCGCCGGACGGCCAGCCCCCTCGCCAGCAGCAGGGCGTGCAGCAATGCCGTGAGGATGGTCATCACGATGGCCGGCGCCAGGCGCGCCGGCTCCGACGCGTCGCGCAGCACCCGGGCCGCGGCCACGCTGCCCAGCAGGTAGGCGGGCGCCGTCCACACCACCGAGGGTGGCAGCACTCCGCGCGCCGCGCCGGCCACGAGCACCGACACCGAAGCCCCGAGCAGCAGCACGTAGCCCCAGCGCGCCACCGGCACCGGCAGGCGCGCCACCCAGTGCATCTTCCCGGCGGCGCGGTCGGCGGCGCGATCCGGAAACTGGTTCACGTACAGCAGGTTCGCCACCAGCAGCGCATGGGAGACCCCTGCCCATGCGGCGGTGGCCGACAGTCCTCGCCGCTGCACGCAATCGGCGCCCAACGCCACCAGCGCAAATCCGGCCACCGCTCACAGCTCTCCCAGGCCACGGCTGTTGAGCCGCAGCGGCGGCGCCGAATAGCCCCAGCCGATGGCCATCCCCGCCGCACCCACCCAGAACAGAACCGGTCCCGTGTCCGCCACCAGCGCGACGCCTCCCGCCACGGTGGCGGTGGCGAGCAGCAGCGCGAAACGGCGCGTCTGCGCGGCCGACAGCGCGCCGTTCTGGATGAAGCGGCTGCCCCCCGTGGAGGGAAACAAGCGATCCACGTTGAGCGCGTCGGTACCGTTCAGGGCGTCCGCCCAGTCGTTGACCACGCTGGCGGCGGCGTGGGCGAGCAGGGCAAGCAGCAGGGTCATCAGCGCCGCCCACGGTCGAAACGCCACCCCTTCGTGGATCGCGGCGCCCCAGCCCACCAAGACGCCGCCCGCGGTCACGGCGAGGAACGCCGGGGGGGGGTGGCGAGGAGCCACTTCAGGCCACGGCGCGAGGCGAGGTGTGCATCGGGCTCGCCGGGCGGCGCCGACCGGACAGGAGTCTGCATCGGCCCATGCTGACGCGGCTCGCCGAGCCTGCCAACAACCCTCAGTCCGCCGGGTCGCCGCCGAACAGGTCGAGCTGCGGCGGCGCCGGCCGTTGGCGGCGGCGCACGGGACCCTCGCGGGACGGATTGCGGCTGCCGTGACGTTCATGGACCGCGCGCGCCTGCTCGCGCACCTCCGCGCGTGCCCGCACCGCCCGAACCCGCTCCCGGGCCGCGCGCGTGGCGGAATCGAGATCCACCACTGGAGCCGGATAGGTCGTGCCGATGCGCACGCCGGCGCGCGCCTGCACGCCTGCCGGCATGGTCCAGGGCTCGAACAGCCATTGGTCCGGAACCGCCTCCAGCTGCGGGATCCAGCGTCGCACGAACTCGCCGTGCGGGTCCTGGTCGCGCGCCTGCTTCACCGGGTTGTAGATGCGTACCTTGTTGATGCCCGTGGTGCCGGACTGCATCTGCACCTGGGGGTAGTGGATGCCGGGCTCGTAGTCGAGGAACTCGCGCGCCAGGTGCAGGGCCGGATCGCGCCAGTGCAGCCATAGCTGGTAGGAGGCAAAGCTCACCAGCATGGCGCGCATGCGGAAGTTGATCCAGCCCGTGGCTGCCAGCTTGCGCATGCAGGCGTCCACCAGCGGATAGCCCGTCTCGCCTCGCCGCCACGCTTCCAGCCGGTCCGGGAACGCACCGGGTTCTCGCAGGCCGTCATAGCCGCGGTGCAGGTTCTCGAACTCCAGGCGCGGCTCGGATTCGAGCTTCTGGATGAAATGGCAGTGCCAGTGCAGTCGCGACTCGAACGACTTGAGGGAGGCGAGCATTGCCCGGGGTCGGTGTTGCGGATCGAGTCCTTTGAGCGCGGCGCGGCGGGTCCAGAGCGCCCGGGCGGCTTCCCGCACGGACAGCGTGCCATAAGCGAAGTGGGGGCTGAGGCGCGAACATGCGTCCTCGGCGGTGAGCGGACTTGACATGGCGACGCGGTAGTCCTTTCCGCGCCCGGCCAGGAACGAATCGAAGAGGGAGAGCCCGAGCGAGCGGCCGCCGCGTTGGCGGCCCGGCTTGTCGGGGCCCTTCAAAGCGGGCAGCGCCGGCACGCTGACGGACCCGCCGTGGGGATCGCAGCCCGGCGCGGGCCGGATGCGATCGGGGGCCGACATCGGCGGGGCGCTCATTTGCCGGTCCCAAGCGGCACTCCAGCCGTCGCGGTCGCGCAGACCCCGCACCACGCCGTGCTGGGGCAGCTCGATCCACTCCACCCCATGGCTGCGGCACCAGTCGCTGACCCGACGATCGCGCGCGAAGCTGGCCCCGTTGCCCGTCTCCTCGTGGCTCCACAGGCGCACCGGCCCCAGGGTGGCCGCCAGCGCCTGGAGCACCGCCGGCATGGCACCCTCGCGCACCAGTAGCGCCGAACCGCGGGCCCGCAGCGCCTGGTCGAGTTCCACCAGGCACTCGCGCACGAAGGCCGCGTGCTGGAACGACGCGTCCGGCTGTGCGAGCAGTTCCGGCTCGAATACGTACAGGGGCAGCACAGGCCCGCGCGCGGAGGCTCTCGCCAGCGGGGCGTGGTCGTGCACGCGCAGGTCGCGCTTGAACCAGACGATCTCGGTGGTCATGGCGGGGTCGTTCCGGCGCTAGGACCCGCACCGCGCCAGTGCGTTCCGGTCCGCCGCGGGGCGTCCATGTTCCCGTCTCGTCCGGGTCTTGTACCATCGCCCTCCGACAGAGCCCTTGCCCTCCGCACGAGGAGTTCCCATGCTTGTCCGCTACCCTGCGCCCGCCCGCCTGCTGGCCAGCGCCGTCCTGCTGGGCGCCTCCGTGGCCGTGCTGGCCCAGGACCCCGTGCGCGGCGGCACCCTTACCATGGTGGTCCAGCCCGAGCCGCCCACCCTGGTGTCGGCCTTCAACTCCGCCGCGCCCATCGGCGTGGTGTCCACCAAGATCCTCGAGGGCCTGCTCGCCTACGACTTCGACATGAACCCGAAGCCGGTGCTGGCCGAGACC
>DAIPHN010000273.1:0-3112 GCA_036771335.1 Burkholderiales bacterium | reverse complement strand
CCCGCCGTCGCCGCGGCGCAGAACGCCGAGCTCGAACAGATCCGGCGCCAGATCCAGGAGCTGAAGGAAAGCTACGAAGCGCGCATCAAGGCGCTGGAGAACCAGCTCAAGTCGGCGGAGAGCTCCGCCCGCAAGGCCGAAGAATCGGCGGCCGAGGCGAAGGCCGCCGCGCAGAAGGCCGAGACCACCGCGGGCCGCGCCGAGCAGAGCGCCGGCCAGGCCGAAAGCTCGGCTGTGCAGGCGGCCCAGCGGCCCGCCTCGCAGAACGCTTTCAACCCCGCTGTTTCACTGATCCTCAACGGCACCTGGGGTCGCTATGGCAACGCCCCCACGGCGCAGATCACAGGCTTTCATGGCAGCGGGGCTAGCGAGATGCTGCCGCGAGGTCCTTCGCTGGGCGAATCCGAATTGTTCATCTCCGCCAACATCGACCCCCGGTTTCGCGGCGCCTTCATGGCCGCCCTTACGCCCGAGAACAAGGTGGAAATCGAGGAAGCCTTCTTCGAGACGCTATCGCTGGGCAAGGGCGCCACCATCAAGGGCGGCCGCTTCTTCAGCGGCATCGGCTACTGGAACTCGGTTCACCCCCACGCCTGGGACTTCACCGACGCCTCCCTGGTGCAGCGCGCTTTCCTCGGCAGGAACTATGGCGACGACGGTGTCCAGTTGCGCTGGGTGGCACCGCTGCCGGTGTTCGTGCAGCTCGGCGCGGAACTCGGACGCGGCAAGGACTTCGCCGGCATGGGCGAGGTGGAGCGCAACACCAACGGCAAGAGTTCTGAAGCCTATTTCGCCAAGGTGGGCAGCGATATCGGCGTGTCCAACAGCTGGCAGCTGGGCGCCTCGCACCTGCGCCAGCGTACGACCGGCACGGGCGTGCCGATGTTCGACTACGACGATCTTACCGGCATGGTGAACGTGTTCGCCGGCCGGCAGCGCATCACCGGTGCGGATTTCATTTACCGTTGGGCGCCTGACGGCAATCCGCGCTACCGCAATTTCCGCTTCGTGGCCGAGTACTACCAGCGCAAGCTCGACGGTGACTTCACCTTCGATACCCAGACGCTCGGGCTCACCGACCCGGCCAGCGCCAAGCAGTCCGGCTGGTTCGCCCAGGGCGCCTACCAGTTCATGCCCTTCTGGCGTGTGGGCCTGCGCTACGACCGGCTCTCCGCCGGCACGGTGAACCTGAACGCCAACGCCGCCAACCTCATACCACCCAGCTTCAACCCCACCCGCTGGACGGCGATGGTTGACTGGAACCCCAGCGAGTTCAGCCGCATCCGCCTGCAGTACGCGCGCGATCGCTCGCGCCAGGACTTTTCCACCGGCGAGACCATCTCCGACAACATCGTCTTCCTCCAGTACATCTACAGCCTCGGCGCGCACGGCGCGCACCGCTTTTGAAGCGGCCGGCGAAAGGAATCCAGCCATGAAGACATTGATCCGCATCGCCCTCGCGGCGTCGCTCGCGGCCGGCCTGCCGGCCAGCGCCGCCGTGGAGGTTTTCGCCTGCGCGCCCGAGTGGGGCTCGCTGGTGAAGGAACTGGCCGGTGAGCGCGCCAACGTATACGTGGCCACCACCGCCATCCAGGACATCCACCGCATCCAGGCCCGCCCCAGCCTGATCGCCCGCGCCCGCATGGCGGACCTGGCCGTGTGCACCGGCGCCGAGCAGGAGGTGGGCTGGATGCCCCTGGTGCGCACCCAGTCGGGTAACGAGAAGATCCAGCTCGGCATGCTTGGCTACCTGGAAGTGGCCAACCATGTGCCCCGCATCGAGGTGCCCACCGTGATCGACCGCGCCCTGGGCGACGTGCACCCCGTGGGCAATCCCCATATCCACTGGGGGCCGCGCCAGATCCAGCTGGGCGCCAACGAACTCGCCAGGCGCCTGTCGCAAATCGACCCGGCGGGTTCCGCAGAGTACAGGCAGCGCCTGGCCGACTTCACTAGCCGCTGGAGCGCGGCCACCTCACGTTGGGCCGAGCAGGGGGCGCCCCTCAAGGGTGTGACAGTGATCCAGCATCACAGGAATTTCTCGTACCTGTTCGAGTTTCTCGGCATGCGCCTGGTGGCCTCGCTCGAACCCAAACCCGGCGTGGAGCCCACCTCGTCCCACCTGAACGAGCTGCTGCTGCAGCAGCAAGCCGACCCGGCCCGCATCATCGTACGTTCCTCCTACCACGCTGCAGCGCCGTCCGAGTGGCTGTCGGAGCGCACCAAGGCGCCCGCCATCATGCTTCCGGCTACCGTAGGCGGCACGGAGGATTCACGCGATCTGTTCGGCATGTACGACGCCGCCCTGAAGCGGCTTCTGGCGGCGCTGGGGTCCTGAGAGCCCTCGCGGGCCGCCTGTGTTCCCCCAATCGCTGATTGCCCTCGAAGAAGTGCAGGCGGGCTACGACCGTCCAGTGGTCGGTCCGGTCTGCCTGCACGTGGCACCGGGGGAGGTGGTAGCCCTGTGGGGCCCGAACGGCTGCGGCAAGACAACTCTGCTCAATGCGGTTGGCGGCGGGGCGCGGGTGTTCTCGGGAAGCCTGCGGCGCCGACCCGGGCTGCGGGTGGCGCACCAGCACCAGAACCCCCTTCCCGTGCACAGGGTCCCGCTGTCGGGCAGGGAACTGCTCGGCCTCACCCAAGCCGATCCACGTAGCCTGCCGGTCTCCGTGCATTCGTTGCTCGCGCGCCGACTCTCCGAGCTGTCGGGCGGGCAACTGCAGTTCCTGCAGGTCTGGGCGAGCCTCGCCTCGCCCTCCGCGCTGGTGCTTCTGGACGAGCCCACCAACAACGTCGACCCCGACGGCGTCGCCTTGCTGGAAGCCGCCCTCCAGGCGCGAGACCCCTCCCGCGGCTTCGTCATCGTCAGCCACGACCGCCGTTTCGTGGAGGCCGTCGCCACCCGCCTCGTGGAGCTGCCGAGGCGATGAGCGCGCCGGGCCGATCCCAAGCGCTCAACCCGAAGCGCGCCGCGCGCGCGGAGCCACCTTCTCCCGCGCCGGGCCGATCCCAAGCGCTCAACCCGAAGCGCGCCGCGCGCGCGGAGCCACCTTCTCCCGCGCCGGGCCGATCCCAAGCGCTCAACCCGAAGCGCGCCGCGCGCGCGGAGCCA
>DAIPHN010000272.1:0-3149 GCA_036771335.1 Burkholderiales bacterium | reverse complement strand
CAGCGCCAGCTGTCGGCGGACTGTTCGCGGTCGGCGATGATGGCCTGGGTGCCGGCCACCACGCCCTCGGCCGCGCGGGCCCGCTCCGCGGGGGTGCGCAGCCAGCGCAGCGCCACATCGGGCAGGCCCTCGGCCAGCGCATCCATGCCGGCGAACAGCGAATCTTCGAGCACGCGCCCCGGATCGTAGGTGCCCCGATGGGTGTGGCGGCGCGCGATGGCCTCGTACAGCGGGTGGGGCCTGGCGTCGGCACGCGACAGCGTGATGCGTGCGGCCAGTGCGGGGGCGGCGGCGGCGGGCACCAGGGCCGCCGTGGCGTTCCAGCCCAGCGCGGGCGCGGCCACCAGCAGGTTCTCCAGCGCGCAGCCCACGCCCATCCACTGCTCACGGCGCAGCGGATCGATGGTGCCGATGTGGCGGCCCGCGTCCACGCCGAGCTCGATGCCCGTGTCGCCCACGCGAAACAGCCATGGCTGGGTGTTGTGCGGGCTGGCGGCCAGGGTGGCCGCGTGCACCAGCGCCAGGGGCGAGGCCCGCTCCGCCGGCGGCCAGCGGGACTATGGCTCGTAGGCGGGGCCGGTGCCGGCGGCAAACACGCCCTGGTGGGCAGCGCGCCAGGCGCCCGCGGCAACAACCGCGGCAGCGGCCACGCCAGCACCTGCCACGATTCGACGACGATTGTTCATGGGTCGGGCTCTGCCAAGAAAGGGAAGGTCATCCTGTAACGCCATTCCGGCACGCTGGCGGCTGATAACTGGCGTGGCCGTGCCGAGCCGGGGCGTGCTGCTCACGCTTGGATCAGGGCATCCACCCCGCGCCGTGGCGCCGGGGGCGGTGCGGCCACGTTCGCCGGCAGATAACCCACCCGCGCCAGCATCTGGACGGTGTGACGCGGCGCCGGAGCGCCGAGCAGCGCATGGATGGCGCGATACTGAGCTGCCACCTGCGGGTATTCCTGCAGGGCCTGCTCGTTCGGATGCATGGCCAAACCGGCCGCGGCGCCGGCCAGATTCAATCGCACGTAGGCACGGCCCGCGAGGAGTTGCTGAGGGCGGGTGTTGCCCTCGGTGACGATCCACAGGTAGGCAGGCGTGGATGCGGTGATGGCATTGAACTCCTTGATCTGGGTCTGCGTGACCGTCGAGTCGGGCGCCGGAAACCGGGTGCGGTCCCACATCCCGAGCCTGACCAGCGTCACCGGCAGCGGCCGGGTGATGGCGATGCCATCGCGATGCCGGTCGATCTCGGCACTGCCCACTCTCAACACCTGCAAGGTCTCCATCAACGGCGCCTCGGTCGTCATTTCCTGGCGCCAGGCGTCCCGCGCGATGGTGCGAATGGCCTCCACCCGCTCGACCTCCGGCGCACCCGCACCGGCACGGCCCGCGAGGCCGAAGGTGACGGGCAGCCCCGCCACTGCAGCGCCCAGGGGCGCCTCGTCGGCCGCGGCGATGGGGCGCGTTGCATCGTAGGCGCGCCGGTCGGTGCGGCGCGTGAGCACCCGGGCAAACAGCGGATCGCGAGGGGTAGTGGCGTCTGCTACGAGCCGAACCCGCGCAAAGGGTCTTGCGTCCAGGGTTTCGCCGGGCTCACCCTCCGGAAACAGCGCCACCTCCGCGCGGTGCCCGCGCTCCGCGGCTGCCATCACCAGCAACTCCAGGAAGGCGCCGGCGCCCATCAGGGTCTGCCGGCCATGGGGGTCGGTAGCCGGCAACAGGCGCTGCGTGTCCAGGCGCAGGGCGATCTCCCCGGGAACCCGCAGGTCCGCCACCCACGGCTGCATGTTGTGGGGATTGGGCGCGAGGATCGCGTAGGAAAGCACCCAGCGCCGTGGATCGGCATCAGGCCCCGGCCCCTGCCAGGCCGCAACCGCCGACGGGGGCACACCGAAACCGGCGCAACCGCCAAGCGAACCCGCTGCCACGGCCATCACCACCCCGCCGCCGGCCAGGCGGATGAAGCGTCTGCGTTCCATCGTCATCTCCCTTGTGTGTCGGCTCCGGCCCCCAGCCCGCTGCCCGCGAAAGCGCGGTGCATGGTCGCCGCGCCCAGCACAAAGCCTGAATGCGGCCATGCTAGGCTCCGAGCTTACATTTCTATTGCCATGCGGCGCCATGTTCTTGTGATCCCGCGCCATGACCGCTGAACCACCGCTGCTGCCAGCCACCTCGCTGCATGCACTGCTGGCGGGCTTTCGCGAACTGGGTCTGGACACCGCGCGAATCGCCGCGAGCCTCGAGGACCTTCCCCCCGCCGAGGCCGGCACTCTCGTGCCCGCCGCGCTGTACAAAAAAGCCTGGTGGGAGGCGGGCCACGCCTACGGCAAACCGGCTCTTGCCACGGCAACGGGCCTGGCGGTTCCCTTCGGCGCGTTCGGCATGATCGACTACCTGTGCGGCAGCGCAGCCACCGTGGCCGGCGGCTTCGAGTCGCTGGTGCTGCACTACCGGCTGGCCGCCACCGACAACCGGGTGGAAGTGGAGTCCATTCCCGGCGGCTGCAAAGTGGCAGTACACCCGCTCGTGCCCATGGAGCCCCATGTGGACGAGTTCACCCTTGCGGTCCTGGCGGGGCGTTTCCGCCGCCTCACCGGTGGCGCATTCGTCCCCTCACGTGTGCTGTTCAGGGGCGACGTGGGCGACATCGCGGCGCGCGCCGCCCTGCTGGGCTGCCCGGTGCTGTGCGGGCAGCCCGTCTCGGCGCTGGAGATCGACGCGGCGCGCTGGAAGGCGCCGATCACGCGCGCCGACCCGCTGCTGCACCAGTTGCTGGCCACGCTCGCGGCCCGGGAACTGTCCCGCACCGCCTACGCCATGCCGCTCGAGTCGGCGCTGCGCGCCCGGCTGCGCGACGCCCTCGCGGACAGCGACGCCGACGTGGCGCGCATGGCGCGGCTGATGGGCCTGTCGGTGCGCACGCTGCAGCGCCGCCTGGCGCAGGCGGGGCGCAGTTACGCCGCGGTGGTGGACGATTTCCGGCGCGAGGAATCCTTGCGACTCGTGGCCAACCCCGCGCTGGCGCTGGCGCGCGTGGCCGGCCTGCTGGGCTATGCCGAGCAGGCCTCCTTCACGCGGGCTTTCGCGCGCTGGCATGGCACCTCGCCCGGCAAGTGGCGCCGGGAGGCGCATGCATCATCGACCCTGGGCTGA
>DAIPHN010000271.1:1066-3178 GCA_036771335.1 Burkholderiales bacterium | reverse complement strand
CGGGTGGACGGCGATTCGCTGGCCGCGCCGGTGCTCACCGAGCGCGAACTGCAGGGGGACATGCTGCCGGTGCTGCGGGAGCTCGATGCCCTGCCCGATGCGCAGCTCGACCAGTACCCGGAGCCCGAGCGCGACAGCGCCTTGCGCGAGCGCGTGGTAGCAGCCTATCCGCGCATTGCCGTCCGGGAACTGCTGATGAACGCCGTGCTGCACCGCGACTGGAGCGCCACCTCACCGCTGCGCATCACCTGGATGAACGATCGCGTCGAGATCCAGAGCCCGGGCGGGCTGTATGGCGAGGCATCGGCGCAGAACTTTCCGCAGCAGACGGCCTACCGCAACCCGGTGCTGGCCGAATCGCTCAAGGCACTGGGCTACGTCAACCGCTACGGCCGTGGCGTGTTGCGCGCCCAGCAGGCGCTGGCCGACAACGGCAGTCCGCCGGCCGAGTTCCAGTTCGATCCGGGTTTCGTGCTGGTCACCCTGCGCAGGCGCTCATGAAGACCGTCGCGTTCTTCAACAACAAGGGCGGGGTGGGCAAGACCACGCTGGTCTACCACCTTGCCGCGATGATGGCCGAGCGCGGTCAGACCGTGCTCGCCGTCGACCTCGACCCTCAGGCCAACCTGACCAGCATGTTCCTGAGCGAGGAGGATCTGGAGCCGTACTGGCCCGAAGGCGAGCACCCGCGAACCATCTTCGGCGCGTTGCGCCCGATCATCCGCGGCCTGGGCGACGTGCTGACGCCGGAAGTGGTGATGATGAATCCGCGCCTGGGGCTGGTGGTGGGCGACCTGGCGCTGTCCACGTTCGAGGACAAGCTCTCGGATGCCTGGCTGCGTTGCCACAATGCCGATGAATCGGCCTTCAGGACGATGACGGCCTTCCACCGGGCGGTGCAGTCGGCGGCCCGGAGCATCGGCGCCGACTGGGTGCTGCTGGACGTCGGGCCGAATCTGGGCGCGACCAACCGCGCGGCGCTGATCGCCAGCGAGCATGTCGTGATCCCGGTCGGCCCGGATCTGTTCTCGCTGCAGGGCCTGCGCAACCTGGGGCCTGCGCTGCGCAGCTGGCGGGCGAGCTGGCGGGAACTGGCCGCCAAGGTGCCGGACCGCACCCTCGAAATGCCTCAGGGCCGCATCGAGCCGCTGGGCTATGTGGTCATGCAGCACGGCCTGCGCGACAACCGGCCGCCGAAGGCCTACCAGCGCTGGATCGAGCGCTTTCCGCGCGAATACCGCCAGGCCGTCCTGGGGGAGGCCGAGCCCGCCGCAGTGCCGGTGGCCGATGACCCCTGTTGCCTGGCCATGCTCAAGCACTACCGCAGCCTGATGCCGATGGCCATGCAGGCCCGCACGCCGGTGTTCGCGCTCAAGCCCGCGCACGGCGCCATCGGCGCGCACGGCGTGGCGGTGCGCCGTGCCCACGCCGACTTCCTGACCCTCGCGCAGCGCATCGCGGCGCGGGCCGGTCTGGCCCTGAACTGAATCGAGCCCCATGCCCGTGCGCAGGAAACTCATCGAAGTCGCCCTCCCCCTGGAGGCCATCAACGCCGCGAGCGCACGCGAGAAGTCCATCCGCCACGGGCACCCCAGCACGCTGCACCTGTGGTGGGCGCGTCGCCCGCTGGCGGCGGCGCGGGCGGTGATCTTCGCGCAGATGGTGGACGACCCGTCGTCCTGGCCGGACCTGTTCCCCACGGAGAAGAGGCAGCAGCAGGAGCGCGAGCGCCTGTTCCGCATCATCGAGGCACTGGTGAAGTGGGAGAACACCACCAACGAGACGGTGCTGCAGGCGGCGCGCGACGAGATCTGGCAGAGCTGGCGCCGGGCCTGCGCGGAGAACGCCGACCACCCCAGAGCGCGGGAGCTCTTCAATCGCAACGTGCTGCCGGCTTTCCATGACCCCTTCGCCGGCGGCGGCGCACTGCCCCTGGAGCCGCACCGCCTGGGACTGGAGTCGTACGCCAGCGATCTGAACCCCGTGGCCGTGCTGATCAACAAGGCCATGATCGAGATCCCGCCCAGGTTCGCGGGCAGGCCGCCCGTGAACCCGGCGTGGCGAGGCAAGAGTGCCGACGAGCAGGCGATGCCCACCCAGTGGCGCGGCGCG
>DAIPHN010000271.1:0-1056 GCA_036771335.1 Burkholderiales bacterium | reverse complement strand
ATCCCACGGTTGCGGTCACGGCCGAGATGGCAACGGAACGGCCCGACCTCGAGCCCCATGTGGGCCAGCAGCTCACCGTGATCGCGTGGCTCTGGGCACGCACGGTGAAGAGCCCGAACCCGGCCTTTGCCACGGTGGACGTGCCGCTCGCCTCCACGTTCATGCTCTCGACCAAGGCGGGCAAGGAGACGTATGTCGAGCCGGTGATCGAGGGCGGCAGCTATCGATTCACGGTGAAGGTGGGCAAGCCAAAGGATGCGGAGAAGGCGAAGAGCGGGACAAAGCTCTCGCGCGGCGCGCACTTCGAGTGCTTGATGTCGGGCACCCCAATCGCGAGCGAGCACATCTACGGAGAGGCTAACGCAGGGCGGATGGGAGCGCGGCTGATGGCGATCGTCGCCGAGGGTACGCGCGGTCGCGTGTATCTCGCTCCAACGCCTGAGCACGAGGGGGCGGCGCTCAAAGCGGCGCCGGAGTGGAAGCCTGATGTCGCCATGCCCGAGAATCCGCGCTGGTTTTCGCCGCCGCTGTACGGCCTGAAGACCTACGGCGACCTCTTCACCCCGCGGCAGTTGGTGGCGCTGACGACCTTCTCCGAACTCGTGGGCGAGGCGATGCAGCAGGTCCGCCGCGACGCCCTCCAAGCCTGTCTCCCCGACGACCCCAAGCCCCTGCGCGACGTAGGCACTGGCGCCACCGCCTACGCCGAGGCGGTGGGGGTGTATTTGGGGTTTGCGGTAGACCGCTGCGCTGATTTCTCGAACTCATGTACTCGCTGGGTACCAGGCAATCAGAAAGTAATGAACCAGTTCGGGAAGCAAGCCATCGCTATGACTTGGGACTTTCCAGAGGCGGCAATTCTCCACGCGACCGTTGGGGGCTTCGTGCCTGCTGCCGACTTCATTGGCGAGTGCATCGCAAAGCTGCCGCAGGTGGGCCTTGGCGTGGCTAGGCAACAAGATGCATCCACCGGCAACTCATCGATGAATCGAACGGTCTCAACCGACCCACCCTACTACGACAACGTCCCCTACGCTGACCTGTCCGACTACTTCT
>DAIPHN010000270.1:0-3227 GCA_036771335.1 Burkholderiales bacterium | reverse complement strand
CATGCCGCAGCTGCGCCGAGCGCGAGAAGCTGCGCGTCTCGGCCAGGCTCACGAAATCTTCAAGCCAGCGGGTTTCCATGAATGGCGAAGGAGTGGAGTGGCGGACGATGCCTTCACTTCTGACGCTTCGTGACCCGGGTTCGTGACCGGAGGGCTGCTTCATAGGCGCGCGTTGCCCATGTCCTTGCAGCGTCCGGATCATCAAGCACCTCGATGGGCGCAGCGAAGTACGACACCTTCATCGTGACGCCATTCTTGGTGTACTCGAACGGGCGACAGCCCGCCTCAGAGAAGAGTTGGACAGACTGGGTGTCCGCCTTGAGGTAGAGCGTGTCATGGGCGACGAGTCCGATCATCAGGTCCTGGAAGTAGATTCCATACCCGCCAAACATGCGCCTGGAGCGTACAGGTCCGAAATGGCGAAAGACCTCAGCAAGGTGTTCGACAAACTCACTGCCCTTCTTCATGTGGTTCTCCAGTGCGCCTCGCGGGCAAGGTGGCCAGCCGTTCGCGCCGCGGTTGAATGACCCGTCAGGCCCCACGTGTTGGCAGACGCAGTTGCGGCCTCACCCTGTCGGGTGCGTTCTCGGTCGGTGCCGGCACAGCGGCAACCTCTTGAGCACCGAAGGACCTGTAGAACCCCAGCGCATTCGGATCCGCGTCGATATGCAGTACCTCGATGCCAGACTGATGTGCATTGAGCATCGCCGTCCTGATCAGCTCGGCTCCGATGCCTTGGCCCATTCGGCACGGTTCCACGAACAACGAGATCAGCTCCCACGGGGTGGTGGTTGGATCAATCTGAGCGAACCCGACCACATCCCCATCGACTTCGGCAACGAATGTAGGCCAGGAGGCGACGGTCTCTGGCCTCGTGGCCAGATCAGCCCTCCAGCCATCGATCTGGGCTTGCGAGTAGCCCCAGTGCGCCTTGGCTTCAAGGGCGATTCGATCCAGGGCCGGAACGTCGCTAGGCAATGCAGATCGGATGTGCATGTGAGGTCTGACGAATGACAGGGACTTCCCCGCCGCAAACCCGCCGCAAACCCGCCGCAAGCCCGCCGCATGGCGGCCGCCGGCATCAAAGGCCTCGACGGCAAGTGTGAACTCTCATCAGCTCGGTGAGCAGGGGAAGTCCAGGGCTATCGTATTCGTCGGCATCGATCTCGCCAAGACCATTTTTGCCGTTCATGGGGTGAACTCGGCCGGCAAAGCTGAGAGGGTGCTGCGCTTGGCGGTCGCTTCGCTGGGCTGCGTACCAGCCCAGTCGTCGCTGGGCACGTACTTCAAGCGGCAGTACACCCGCATGGACAAGCCCAAGACCGTGACTGCCGCCGCGCACAAGCTGGCGCGGCGCGACCCTGCCGGCGAGCATCGCAGGGCACCCCGGCCATCGGCCGGGGCCAGCCGCCCGAGCCACAGCGCCCCGCTGCCCGCCGCCTGGCCGCGAAGTGCAGCCGCTCAGACCTCCACCAACCTCACACCGCCACCCCAGCGGCAGACGACACCTCTTCCCCCCCGCTTTGCTGCAGCCGCCACATCCGCGCATAGCGCCCGTCCAGCGCCAGCAGTTCGGCGTGCGGGCCGCGTTCCACCACGCGGCCGGCGTCCAGCACCACGATCTCGTGCGCGTCCACCACGGTGCTCAGGCGGTGGGCGATGACCAGGGCGGTCTTGCCCTGCGCGGCGGTCTTCAGCTCGGCCTGGATGGCGCGCTCGTTGGCGGAATCCAGCGCTGACGTGGCCTCGTCGAAGATGACGATGGGCGGGTTCTTCAGCAGCGTGCGGGCGATGGCCACGCGCTGCTTCTCGCCGCCCGAGAGCTTCAGGCCCCGCTCGCCCACCATGGTGCCGTAGCCCTGAGGCGTGGAGGCGATGAAATCGTGGATGTGTGCCGCGCGGGCCGCGGCCTCCACCTGCTCGCGCGTGGCGCCGGGGCGGCCGTAGGCGATGTTGTATTCCACCGTGTCGTTGAACAGCACCGTGTCCTGCGGCACGATGCCGATGGCCGCGCGCAGGCTGGCCTGCGTGACCTGCCGGATGTCCTGCCCGTCGATGGTGATGCGCCCGCCCGTCACGTCGTAGAAGCGGAACATCAGCCGCGCCAGCGTGGACTTGCCCGCGCCCGAGGCGCCCACCACCGCCACCGTCTTGCCCGCGGGAATGTCGAAGCTCACGCCGTGCAGGATGGGGCGCGCCGGGTCGTAGGCGAAGTCCACCTGCTCGAAGCGCACCGTGCCCTGGCGCACGGCCAGCGCCGGGGCGCCGGGCGCGTCGTCCACCTCGCGGTGCCGGCCCAGCAGGCCGAACATCTTGTCCAGGTCGGTCAGGGCCTGCTTGATCTCGCGGTACATCACGCCCAGGAAGTTCAGCGGGATGTAGAGCTGGATCATGAAGGCGTTGATCATCACCAGATCGCCCAGCGTCATGCGGCCGTCCACCACGCCCTGGGTGGCGCGCCACAGCATGGCCACCAGGGCGGTGGCGATGATCATCTGCTGCCCCGTGTTGAGCACGCTCAGCGTGGTCTGGCTCTTCAGCGCCGCGCGGCGCAGTTGTTCCAGGCTCTCGTCATAGCGCTTGGCCTCGAAGGCCTCGTTGCCGAAGTACTTCACCGTCTCGTAGTTCAGCAGCGAATCGATGGCCTTGGTGTGCGCCGTGGAGTCCATCTCGTTCATGCGGCGCCGGAACTTGGTACGCCATTCGGTCACGGTCACGGTGAAGGCGATGTAGACCACCAGCGCGGTCACGGTGATGAGCGCGAAGCCGGCATCGAACTTCCAGCCCAGCAGCACCAGCACCATCACCACTTCCACCAGGGTGGGGAAGATGCTGTAGAGCGAATACGAGATCAACGACTGCACGGCCCGCGTGCCGCGCTCGATGTCGCGCGTCATGCCGCCGGTCTGGCGCTCCAGGTGAAAGCGCAGGCTCAGGGCGTGAAGATGGCCGAACACCTCCAGCGCGATGCTGCGCGTGGTGCCCTCGGTGGCCTTGGCGAAGACCAACTCGCGCAACTCGGTGAACAGCGAGGTGGACAGCCGCAGCGCGCCGTAGGCCAGCAGCAGGCCCACCGGCACCACCAGCATCGCGGCGGCCGAGCCGGGCGTCAGGGTCAGGCTGTCCACCAGGTCCTTCAGCAGCAGCGGAACGCCCACGTTGGCCATCTTGGCCGCGATCAGGAAGGTGAGCGCGATGCCCACGCGCCAGCGGTAGCGCCAGAGGTA
>DAIPHN010000269.1:0-3299 GCA_036771335.1 Burkholderiales bacterium | reverse complement strand
GATGCGGTTGGGCACGCTGACCGGGCCGATGGCCAGGGGATCGAACAGCTGGGCGCTCAGGGTGAACTCCTCGGGTGGGGGGAACGCAAAACTTCCGCATCGGGAAGCGGGCCGCGAATTCTAGCGGCGCAGCCCGCCGCGCCGCGCCCGTTGACACACCCCCGGCGCTCCACCACGATCGCGGCCCACAACGAGGCGCGCCCGTCAGCGCGCCCACATACCAACGAACGTTGTTCGGGGAGGAGCATGTTCCATTCATCGCGGCTTCCGCGGAAGCTGGCCGCCAGCCTTGCGCTGGCCTGCATCGCCACCCTGGCCCAGGCCAACGACGTCATCCGCATCGGCTGGCTCTCCTCCCTCACCGGGCCGCTGTCCTCGGCGGCCCAGGCTGAAAACCAGGGCGTGCAGCTGGCCGTGGCAGAGATCAACGCCGCGGGCGGCATCAACGGCCGCAAGCTCGAGCTGCTCACCCGCGACACCGCCGGCGACCCCACCAAGGCGGTGAACCTGGCCCAGCAACTGGCCTTCAGCGAGAAGGTGCACTTCATCATCGGCCCGGTAAACTCGGGCGAGGGCCTGGGCGCCACGCCCGTGATCGCCCGCGCAGGCGTGCCCAACCTCGTGATCGGCGCGCTCGAAGAGCTCACCGACCCGGTGAAATACCCGCGCGCCTTCCGGCTCATCAACACCAACCGCCAGTGGATCTCCACGGCCAACAACTACGCCCTGAAAACCCTCAAGCGCTCCCGCATCGCCCTCATCGGCGACACCACCGGCTACGGCACCGCCAGCGCCAAGACGGCCACCGAGATGCTCGCAGCCGCCGGCGTGAAGCTCGTCTACACCGTGCTGGTGGACCCCAACAAGACCGCCCTCACCGACGAGCTCGCCAAGGCCCGCGCCGCCGGGGCCGACGTGATCATGCCCTGGTCGGCCGCCACCGGGCTGGTGGGCCGGCTGCTCAACGCCCGCGGCGACATGGGCTGGAACGTGCCCGTGGTGGGCCACACGGCGCTCATGGCGCCCCAGATCCGCAAGCTGCTCAATAAGCCCGAGTACTGGGAGAACGTGGTGGCCGCGGGCTACGCCAGCACCACCTTCGGCGCCGACGGCAAGCTGCCGCCGGCCACCGCGGCCCTCATGGAAAAGGTGCGCTCGCGCATCGCCCCCGGCGGCGGCGAGATCGAGCTGCTGTTCTGGTGGGTGGCCATGGGCTACGACTGCGTCAAGGTGATCGAGCACGCGGTGAAGGCCGCCGGCGGCACCGACCCCGCCGCCATCCAGAAGGCCCTGGAGAACACCCGCGAGCTGCGCGGCGTGTTCGCCACCTACTCGTGGAGCCCCACCGACCGCAACGGCTTCCCCGACGGCGACATGGTGCCCAACATCGCCAACACCCTGCGCGACGGCGCCTTCAAGCTCGCCAGGTAGGACCGGGGCTTCACCATGCTGTCCGCGCTCGTCGCCGGGCTGGCCACCGGGGCCGTGTTCGCCGCCACGGCGCTGGCCTACAACGTGATGTTCTCCACCTCCAAGGTGCTGTCGGTCACCACCGGCCACCTGCCCATGCTGGGCGGCGTGGCCGGGGCCTACGTCATCGCCGGGCTGGGGCTGCCGTGGTGGCTGGGGCTGCTGGCCGCCATGGGCACGGGCGCGCTGTTCGGCCTGCTCACCGAACTGGTGGCCATCCGCCGGGTGCTGGCGCGCAGCGACGAACACCTCTGGCTGCTCTCCACCCTGGCCGTGGCCACCATGGTGCAGCAGGCAGTGGGCCTGTGGTGGGGCACCGAGCCGCGCCCATTCCCGCGGCTGATTCCGCAAGACTTCTCCGCCGGCCTGGCCGACCAGAAGTTCTGGCTGCCCATCGCGCTGGCGGTGGCCATGGCCGTCGGACTGGAGCTGTTCTACTCGCGCACCATGGCGGGCAAGCTGTTCGTGGCCATGTCCGAAGACGCCTTCGCGGCGCGCGCCCGGGGCATTCCCACCGACCGCATCCGCGTGGCCTCCTACGCGCTGGCCGGGGCGCTGGGGGGGCTGGCGGGCTTTGCCGCGGGCCAGCTCACCTTCGCCTACTTCGCCCTGGGCCTCACCCTCACGCTCAACGGCTTCATCGCCCTGGCGGTGGGCGGCCTGGGCAGCAACGTGGGCGCGCTCATCGGCGGCTTCGCCCTGGGCCTGCTCAACGCCCTGGCGAGCTACTGGTTCGGCGGCGAATACCAGCAGACCATCGCCGTGGGCCTGCTCATGGTGGTGCTGCTGGTCAAGCCCGAGGGCCTGCTGGGCTCAAAGCAGGTGCGGCCGGTATGAGCGCGGAGCACCGCCGCCTGGGCCTGGCCGCGCTGCTGGCCCTGGCCGCCGCCACCCTGCCCTTCTGGGCGGCCGACCAGTACCAGCTGCACCTGGCCACCCTGATCGCCGCCTACTGGGTGCTGATCGGCGGCCTCAACCTGGTGGTGGGCTACGCGGGGCAGCTCTCCATCGGGCACGTGGGGCTGCTGTCCATCGGCGCCTATGGCTTTGCCATCCTGGCGGGCAAGGCGGGCCTGCACCCCGCCCTGGCCGTGGCCGCCTCGGGCGCGCTGTGCGGCGGCGCCGGGCTGCTGCTGGGGCTGCCCTCGCTGCGCCTGCCGGGCTTCTACTTCGCCATGGCCACCATGGCCGTGGCCCTGATCGTGGGCGAGGTGGTGCTGGCCCAGGGCGATCTCACCGGCGGCGGCGTGGGCCTGCCGGTGCCGGGCTTTCCGGCGCCCTTCGACTCACCGGCCGGGTTCTACTGGCTCACGGCGGCGGCCGCCGCGGCGGTGACCTGGCTCACCTGGAACGTGGCGCGGCGCATGCAGGGCCGCGGCCTCATCGCCATTCGCGACAGCGTGGTCACCGCCCAGGCGGTGGGCGTGCCGGTGCTGGGCGCCAAGCTGCGCGCCTTCGTGTTCAGCGGCGTGTGCGCCGGCGTGGGCGGCAGCCTGTTTGCCGCGCTGCAGAGCTACATCACCCCCGACACCTTTCACTTCGAGCTGAGCCTGTTCTTCTTCGTGTGCATCATCATCGGCGGGCGCGGCGGCATCCTGGGGCCCTTCCTGGGCGTGGTGGTGCTCACGGCGCTGCCCGAGCTGGTGTCGCCGCTGGCCAAACTGGGCAACTTCTTCTACGGGCTGCTGCTGCTGGCGGTGGCGCTGGCGTGGCCCGAGGGCATTGGCCGGGTGTTCGAGCTGGTGGCCGCGCGCCTGAAGCCGCGCCCCGTGGAATGCGTGCCCGTGCAGCCCGACCTGCCGCGGCTGGCGCGCGCCCTGCGGAGCGAC
>DAIPHN010000268.1:0-3385 GCA_036771335.1 Burkholderiales bacterium | reverse complement strand
GTCTGCATCACTTTCCGCGGGCACTAAGACGATCAGCATGCCCTCGCGGTAGAAGGAAACGTGGGTCTGATAGCTTCGCTGCGTGCCGTCTTCACCCTTGATGGTGAGGGTGGCGTCCGCCATCGAGCGCCTTTGTGGCTGCGGGGTCTCGGCATAGATAGTCTTCAGCTGGGTCACGCTGCTGGCCGGGAGACTGCGGCACGCCTTCTCGAAGGCCGCGTCGGTGAGCCGCTCCTTCGCTATTTCCACGTGGAACCGGATGATCTCCTCGTTGCGCGCCGCGAACCCCGGCGAACGAACGATGAAATGGAGCACATTGCGACCATTGCTGCTGGGCGGTAGTTCGACAAAGCCCCCGAGCAGGGTTGCCCGCGCCGCCTCGTTGAACCACACCACCTCGAGGTTGTAATTGATCATGTAGGCGGGATGCGGCAGGTCATCCACCGTGACACTCAGGGACGAACCGGACACCGCCCGCGGCACGAGCCGGGTGACCGGGTGCACCCCGGCGTCGAGGTGCGTTGCAGGCCCCGGGTTGTGCGACTTCAACTGGTTCACGATGTCAGCCACGGAATTACTTTCGCGCATCAGGCGCTGTATGGAATGGACTCGGTCCACGCCGCCGTCGGACACACTGCTGCGCACCGACTGCTCCAAAGCGGGCGAAGATGCTAGGGTTCAGCAGTAATGACAGTCAAGCGGAAGGTTCTTGCCGCCTCTGTCTCGAGCAGCACGCTGCACCTGATCAACCATCCGCGCAGTTCGAGGGGTCGTCTGGTTTGCCCGAGGGGGCGCCCCAAAGCGGCGCCCTCAAGGTACAGGGCGCGGTGGTGCATCAGGATGGGGAGAACAGTTTCGAGGGCGCCGGGGGTTCTGCCGGTCCCGGCGCGTCGGCCTGCCTGCCACCGTCGTGAGCCTCTCCACCCGGGGCGGGCTTTTCCTAACAGAGGCGAATGCTCCCGGCGCCCGCCGTCCGGATACCATAGGCGGCGGAGCGCTCCGGAGTTGACGCCGGCTCATATGCTCCTGAAGCCGAAAGGTTGCCCTCGTGCCCGCAGACCAATCCAGCCGTGATCGCCACGCCCCGCTGCCCCCCGCCGTGCCCGGCGAACGCATCGCCTTGAGAGGCACCGCCGGTGCCGTCACGCTCTACGCCGGGGGTCCCGCCGGGGCTGGCGCGCCGCCCATGCTGCTGGTGCACAGCGTCAACGCCGCCGGCTCGGCCTACGAGGTCCGCCCGGTGTTCGAGCACTTCGCCGCGCGCCGGGCGGTGTACGCGCCCGACCTTCCCGGCTTCGGCCTGTCCGACCGCTCCGACCGCCCCTACACGCCGCGGCTCATGACCGACGCCATTCACGACGCCCTGGATGCCATCGCGGCGCGCCACGGAACCGTGCCGGTGGATGTGCTCGGCGTGTCGCTGGGCTGCGAGTTCGTGGCGCGCGCGGCGGTGGAGCGCCCGGAGCGCTTCCGCACCGTGGCGCTGGCCTCGCCCACGTCCTTCGGCCGCCGCGCGCCGCGCCGCGGGCCGCCTGGTTCTCACCTGGGCATGCCCTGGCTGCACAAGGTGTTCACCCTGCCGCTGTGGTCGGGTCCGCTGTTTCGCGCGCTCACCCACCCGAAGTCGATCCGCTTCTTCCTGCGCAAGACCTTCGGCGCGAGCACCATCGACGAGGGCCTGTGGGCCTACGACTGTCTCGCCACGCGCCAGCCAGGGGCGGAGCACGCGCCGTTCTTCTTCGTGTCCGGGTTCCTGTTCTCGCGCGATGCCAACGCCTTGTACGAGTCGCTCCGGCTGCCGGTGTGGATGAGCCACGGCACGGTGGGCGACTTCACCGACTACGGCTGGAAGTCCCAGCTCGCCGGAAGGCCCAACTGGCGCTTCAGCGTCTTCGAGGGCTGCGGCGCGCTGCCCTTCTTCCAGCGCCCGGCCGACTTCGCGCGCGACTACGAGGCTTTTCTTGCGGCCGCCTCCTGAGGCGGATCACCCCGCGCGCCGCCCCTGCAGCCACTCCAGCGCCAGCATCAGCCCGGTGGTGAACACGATCAGCAGCGTGGCCACGGCGGCGATGGCCGGGGTAATGTTTTCGCGGATGCCGGTGAACATCTGGCGCGGCAGCGTGGCCTGGGAGGGCCCCGCCAGGAACAGTGTCACCACCACCTCGTCGAAGGAAGTGGCGAAGGCCAGCAGCGCGCCAGCCGCCACGCCCGGCGCGATCAGCGGCAGCGTGACGCGCGCGAAGGTGGCGAGCGGCGGGGCGCCCCGCCCCAGGCTGGCGCGCACCAGGTTGGTGTCGAAGCCCAGCAGCGTGGCCGACACCGTGGTGAGCACGCAGGGCGTGGCCAGCGCCGCGTGCCACAGGATGAGCGAGGCGTAGCTGTCCGCCAGCCCCGCGCGGGCGAAGAACAGGTAGGTGCCCGTGGCTACCACCACGATGGGCACCACCATGGGCGCGATCAGCAGGCTCATGAGCAGCCCCTTGCCGGGGAAGCGCGCCCGCGCCAGGCCCGTGGCTGCCAGCGTGCCCAGCACCGTGGCGAGCACGGTGGCGGCGGGCGCCACGATGAAGCTGTTGCGAAACGCCCGCGCCCACTCGGCCGACTCGAACACCTCGCTGTACCAGCGCAGCGACCAACCCGGCACCGGATAGGCGAGAAAGCTGCTGGACGAGAACGACAGCGGCACGATCACCACCACGGGTGCCAGCAGGAAGGCAATCACCGCCAGGCACAGCGCCTTCCAAGCCAGCAGCCCGGCGCGCTCGGCCGTGCCCAGGTGCGGCGCGCGGCTCACGGCGCCAGCTCCGCGCGCCCGAGACGGCGGTACAGGCCGTAGAGCACCAGCGTCACCGCCAGCAGCACCGTGCCCAGGGCGCAGGCCATGCCCCAGTTCAGATTCACGTTGGCGTACTGCGCCACGCTGTAGCTCAGCATCTGATCGCCCGGCCCGCCCACCAGCGCGGGCGTCACGTAATAGCCCAGCGCCAGGATGAACACCAGCAGGCAGCCCGTGCCGATGCCGGGCCAGGTCTGCGGCAGCACCACGCGCCGGAAGGCCTGCAGCGGATGGCTGCCCAGCGACACGGCGGCTCGCATGTAGTCGGGCGGCACCGCCCGCATGACGCTGTACAGAGGCAGGATCATGAAGGGCAGCAGGATGTGCACCATGGCCACGATCACGCCGGTGCGGTTGAACAGCAGCGCCAGCGGCGCCTCCACCAGCCCCGCGGTCAGCAGGCCCTGGTTCACCAGGCCGCCCGACTGCAGCAGCACGATCCATCCCGCCACCCGCACCAGGATCGACGTCCAGAAGGGCACCAGCCCGAGGATCAGCACGCGGCTGGCGGTGCGCGCCGGCAGCGTGGCCAGCCACCAGGCCAGCGGG
>DAIPHN010000267.1:0-3387 GCA_036771335.1 Burkholderiales bacterium | reverse complement strand
CCCGGTGTGCAGTTCGGTAGCGCCGATGATCTTGCCCATGCCGATGGTCATCATCTTGACAATGCCCGACTCGATGGGGGCGCGGAAGTTGGTGTGCGGCTTGACTCGGCACACCAGCACCACGCCGTCGGCGGCCGCCGCCAGCTTGTCCATGTAGACCGGCATGCCGGAGGGCAGACGCCCCAGTTCCACCACCTCCATCTGCGAGTGGACGGGACAGCCCACGCTCTGTTCGGTGATGCCGTAGCCCTCGAGCACCTCGCGCTGGCCCTCGGCGGTGGCGCCGCCGTGGCTGCCCATGGCGGGAAAGATGAAGGGCTTCGCGCCCAGCGCCTTGAGCTCCGCCACCACCTGCTTCGCGCACTCGGCCACGTTGGCAATGCCGCGGCTGCCACAGCCCACGGCGATGCTCATGCCAGGCTTCACTTGGGCGCGCACCTCGGGCCGCTGGAACTGGGCCGCCACTTCCGCAGCCACGTCCTTCACGCGCGGGGTCTGAAACCTCTGGCGCACGTGGACCATGCGCGGCAGGGCAACGTCGAGTCCGCCCGCGATGTTGGTTTCGATGCGATCGCCGATCATGGCTTCACCCCTCCGATGGTTGTCATGGGCGCATGCCTGCGCCCGTGCCCAGCGTGCTCAAGCGCCGGGGCCCGCATTCTGCCACCCCCCGGGGGAGGCCGTCATATCAGCGTACAAAGCGGCATAGCGGGCGGCCGAGGCGTCCCAGCTGAAGTCGCGGGCCATGCCGTTGCGCTGCAGGGCGCGCCACATGCGCCGGTTGGCAAAGGCCGCCGCGGCGCGGGTAAGCGCCTCCAGGAGCGCCTCAGGCGTGGGCTCGCGGAACAGGAAGCCCGTGGCCGTGCCCTCGGCGAGGGTGGCCGGCGCACAGTCGGTCACGGTGTCGGCCAGTCCGCCCGTGTCGCGGGCCACCACCGGCGTGCCGTAGCGCTGGCTGTACATCTGATTCAGGCCCGAGGGCTCGTAGCGCGACGGCATCACGAAGACGTCGGCGCCAGCCTCCAACAGGTGCGACAAGCCTTCGTCGAAACCCACCACCACGCCCACTTCGCCGGGGTGGCGCGTGGCGAGCTCACGAAACGCCGCCTCCAGGGGCGCCTCGCCCGACCCCAGCACCGCCAGCTGCGCCGGCAGCGCCACCAGCTGGCTGGTCACCTCCGCCAGCAGGTCCAGGCCTTTCTGGTGGGCGAAGCGGCTGACCACCCCGAACAACGGCCGTCCCGGCCCGGGCGACAGGCCGAAGCGCTCGCGCAGCGCCGCGCGGTTGTCGTCCTTGCGCGCCAGCGTGCCGGGGCCATAGCGGCGGGCGATGAGCGGGTCGGTGCCCGGGTTCCATGCTGCCGTGTCAATGCCGTTCAGGACGCCGCTCAGGTAGCGGGACCGCCACGACAGCAGCCCCTGCATGCCAAAGCCCAGGGGCGCCTGCTGAATCTCCCGCGCGTAGGTGGGGCTCACGGTGCTCAGCCGGTCGGCGTGGAACAGGCCGGCCTTGAGGAAGGAGAGATTGCCGTGGAACTCGACCCCGTCGGGCTGGAACAGCGACCAGGGCAGGCCCAGGCGCTCCATGGCGGTGGCCGGAAACAGGCCCTGATAGGCGAGGTTGTGGATGGTCATGAGCGTGGCCGCCCGCGGGCCGGGCAGGATGGACAGCCAGCTCGGCGCGAGCCCGGTCTGCCAGTCGTTGCAGTGGAGCACCTGCGGCACCCAGTCGCGCCCCGGGCGCGCCAGCTCGGCCGCGGCGCGCGACAGCAGGCCGAAGCGAAAGTCGTTGTCGGGCCACTCGGCGCCCCCGGGCTGGTGGTACGGGCCGCCCTCGCGGGCGTAGAGGGCCGGGCAGTCCAGCACCAGCAGCGGGGTGCCGCCAGGCAGCGCCGAGTCGAGCAGCCGCGCCACCGGGAAGGGCGGCAGCTCCAGCACCCCGGCCAACCGCGCGCGGCCTTCCACCCAGCCCAGCACCGGGCCGTAGCCGGGCATGAGCACCCGCGCGTCCACACCGGCGCGGCGCAGCGCAGCGGGCAGCGCCGCGCTCACGTCGGCCAGGCCGCCGGTCTTCACCAGCGGCGTCGCCTCGGAGGTGGCGAACAGCACCTTCACCGCGAGGGTTCCAGGATCAAGGCGCCAAGCGGCGGCAGCGTGAGCACCACGGAGAAGGGCTGGCCCATCCAGGCAAGCCGCTCCGCGTGCACGCCGGCGGCGTTGCCCACGTCGGCCCCGCGGTAGTGGCGCGAGTCGGAATTGAACAGTTCGCGGTAGAAGCCGCCCTGGGGCACGCCGATGCGATACCCCGGGCGGGGCACGGGCGTGAAGTTGAGCACCGCCAGCACGAAGCGGCCATCGCGCGCCCGGCGCAGCAGCGCGATCACCGACTGCTCGGCGTCGTGGCAGTCGATCCAGGCGAACCCGGCGGGCTCGAAGTCGAGCTCGTGCAGCGCCGGGTGATCGCGCACCAGGCGCATCAAGTCGCGGGCGCAGCGCTGCACGCCGGCATGCCAGTCGGCGCCCAGCAGCGCCCAGTCCAGCTCGCCGCCGGCGCGCCACTCCCGGCCCTGGCCGAACTCGCCGCCCATGAACAGCAGCTTGCGCCCCGGGCTCACGGCCTGCAGCGCCAGCAGCAGGCGCAGGTTGGCGAACTTCTGCCAGGCATCGCCCGGCATCTTGTCCAGCAGCGAGCGCTTGCCGTGCACCACCTCATCGTGGGAGAGGGGCAGGAGGAAGTTCTCGCTGTAGGCGTAGAGCTGGCCGAAGGTGAGGCGGTCGTGGTGATAGCGCCGGTGCACCGGGTCGTGGCCCATGTAGGCGAGCGTGTCGTTCATCCAGCCCATGTTCCACTTCATGGAAAAGCCCAGGCCGCCCAGGTAGACAGGCCGCGACACCATGGGCCAGGCGGTGGACTCCTCGGCAAACGTCAGGGCGCCTGGGAAGTCGCGGTGCACCAGGGTGTTGAGCTCGCGCAGGAAGTCAATGGCTTCCAGGTTCTCGCGCCCGCCGTGGCGGTTGGGCAGCCACTCGCCCTCGCGCCGCGAATAGTCGAGGTAGAGCATGGAGGCCACCGCGTCCACGCGCAGGCCGTCCACGTGGAACTCCGACAGCCAGAACGCCGCCGAGGACAGCAGGAAGCTGCGCACCTCGTTGCGGCCGAAGTTGAACACGTGGGTACCCCAGTCGGCGTGCAGCCCGAGGCGCGGGTCCTGGTGTTCGTAGAGCGCCGTGCCGTCGAAGCGCGCCAGCGCCCAATCGTCCTGGGGGAAGTGGGCCGGCACCCAGTCGAGGATCACCCCGCGGCCGGCCTGGTGGCAGCGGTCCACGAAAGCACGGAAGTCGTCGGGCGAGCCATGCTGGCCGGTGGGCGCGGAGTAGCCAGTGCAC
>DAIPHN010000266.1:0-3408 GCA_036771335.1 Burkholderiales bacterium | reverse complement strand
TGCACCGTGCTCCAATTCGACGTTTCCTAACCGCAGACAATCCACTTATCGCACCGGGTTCGCTGTTCAGACGAATGGGGCCAGCTCTGTACGCGGCGACAAGACGCTGGCCGAGTTGGCCAAGCAGTTTGATGTGCACCCCAACCAGCCCCCCCCGCCCGCGTCAGAATGGTTGTCGCCTCCCCAGAACCAAGAACCCGGGGGTGGCAATGAAGGACGATAGTGGCTCGATACGGACAGGCATTCAAGGACAAGGCAGTGGCGCAGTTGCTGCCGCCGGAGAGCACGGCGCTGGAGGTGGTGGCGCGCGCGGCGGGCGTTGGGGTGGGGACACTGGAGCGCTGGCGCGATGAGGTGCAGTCCAGGCCCGCCCGCGGGTGGGCCTGGACTGGGGGCGACCGGCTTGAGGCCGTGATCACCACCGCGGCCATGAGCGAGGCGGCCAAGAGTGCGTGGTGTCGCGAGCACGGGGCGTACCCGGCCGAGCTGGAGCGGTGGCGGGCCAGTTGCATCACTGCACTGGCCGACCCCGAGGACGTGCGCGCCAGCCCCTATGCCACGCACGCCGACCGCAAGCGCATCAGGCAGCTCGAGCGCGAGGTGCAGCGCAAGGACCGGGCGCTGGCCGAGATGGCGGCACTGCTGGTGCTGTCAAAAAGAGTCGCGGCGATCTTCCACAAGGGCGAGGACAAATGATCGGCCTCGAAGATCGCCAAGCCCTGGCCCGAGACATCGACGCCTCGCATGCGGCGGGCGCAAGGCTGCAGCCAGCCTGTGAGATCGCCGGCATCGACGTGCGCACCCTGCAGCGCTGGGAGGCCCAGCAAGGCCTCATGGCCGGCGATGGCCGTCCGCAGGCCGTGCGCCCGCCCCTCCAAGCCATGCCCTGAGCCCGACCGAGCGCGCTGCGCTGCTGGCGGTGGCCAACGGGCCGCACTTTGCCGACGTACCGACGGCACGCATCGTGCCGATGCTGGCCGACGAGGGCGTCTACCCGGGCAGCGAGTCCCGCATGGCCCGCGCGCTGCGCGAGCACGGGCAGAACGCCCATCGGGGTCGCGCCAAGGCACCCCGGGCCACGCGGCCGCTGGGAGCATCGAGCGACTCTTCTCGAAACGCGAGACTTTCGCGCCCTCGGCTGCCCGGATCGCCGACCCCGATCTCCTGACTGTCATTGCCGAGTATTCAACAAGAAGAATCGACCTTCGTGACCGCAGCGACCCGGATAACCCGTTTAGTCTAGCGGGATCGCGTAACCAAGGCTAAACTGCTTCGCTGAGCTCGGTCGCGGGTCTAGCTCGGTCGCGGGTCTGAGAGACGCTCGTTCGGACAGGCGCACTTGCGGGTGCGGCCGGATTCGGCGGGTCTTGGTAACGCCATGCAAGAGAAGGATTGATGATCCTACTCGGCAGCCGTCGTGTGCCGGTCGTCGCCGCATTGGAGTACGCATTTGCGGCTCTGGTCTTGGCTGGCGCGGCCTCGCTTGCATATTTCGAGTTGAGCGCCAGCCTTAATGCAGTTCTGCAGGCACCGGCGGCTGTCGTCGCTGCGGCATACACCGGCGTTCAATTAGTCTGCATTGGTGTGTTCGGCTTGTATCGGCTGGATCGCGCCCGCTCGTGGACGGAGTTCCTGGTTTGCCTGGCAGGCAGTCTTGCGGCAGGGGGAGGCCTCAGCTTCCTGGCCCTTACCGTATGGGGCAAGGCACATGCCTACGGCGCCTTTCTGCCGACGGCTTTGCTGCTGAGTGCAGCGGGGTTGGTCGCGGTCCGCGGGACGATGATGGCCGGAGTCCGCTTCGGTCTCGGGAACCACCGCATCCTGGTCCTTGGCACCGGGCCCGAGGCGTACTCCGTCGAGCGGTGCCTCCGACATCACGGACCTTCGGGCGTCGTGTTTGCAGGTTTCTTTCCTGCCGGACAGGGTACGCCGCAAACGGTCGATTCGGAACATGTCCTCAAGGGCTTCACCTCCCTGGAGCAATGTGTCCGGGAATTCGGGATCAATGAAATCGTTGTTGCGGTGCGTGAACAACGTGGTGGGCAGCTTCCCATCGCCGAGCTGGTCAGTGCCAGGCTCGTCGGGGTTCGGGTGACTGCGCTTTCAGATTTCTTCGAGCGTGTCACGGGAGAAGTTCCGCTGGACTCCCTCAAGGCGAGCTGGATCATTTATGGCTACGGTTTTCGTCAGAACGTGGCTCGCAGAGTTGTCAAGCGTCTGTTCGACATTGCCAGCTCGCTCCTTTTGCTCGTGATCAGTGCGCCGATCATGGCGCTGGCTGCTCTGGCGATTGCTCTTGAGTCGAGAGGTCCCGTGCTGTTCAGACAGGAGCGGGTGGGTCTTGCCGGGCGAACGTTTCAGATCTTGAAATTTCGCAGCATGAGAACAGATGCGGAGAGGGATGACATTCCACGCTGGGCTAACACCAACGATCCCCGCGTCACGCGCGTTGGAAAACTAATCCGCAAGACCCGGATCGATGAGTTACCTCAACTCTTCAATGTGCTGAAGGGTGAGATGAGCCTGGTGGGTCCACGGCCCGAGCGTCCCTACTTTGTCAACCAGCTGACGGAAGAAATTCCCTTTTACAGCGTACGTCACAGCGTGAAGCCGGGAGTGACCGGTTGGGCGCAGACTCAGTACGCATACGGGGCATCGGTCGAAGACGCTGCGCGAAAGCTTCAATTCGACCTCTACTACGTCAAGAATCACACCGTCGCTCTCGACGCAGTCATTCTGCTGCAAACGATACGCATTGTTTTGTTCGGTGAAGGTGCCCGCTGAACCAAACGGGGTGTCGCGGTGCTCGCCGAGAGCGGATGGCACGATGCCGCGCTCGCGCGCAGTGCCCGCCGCGCATGGCGATACGCGCTTGCCTTCTATCTGCTGCTCCTTGCATTTTCCACCCACTGGCCGGGCTTCGGTCCTGTGGGATCGTCGCATGTCGACAAATCCCTCCACTTCATTTGCTTTGGTCTGCTGGGTTGGTGCGTTCTCAACGCCTCGCCGTTTCGTCGCCCGATCCACAACCTCGCGCTGACACTCGGCTGGGTGTACGTCGATGAGGCTTTGCAATTGATCGAGTGGTTTGGCCGCACATTCAGTTGGTACGACATTCTGGCTGGGTGGAGCGGGTGCGTGGTCGCGGGCTTGCTGTGGTGGTCTCTGCGACTGCGCTCACCGCCCGCATCCAAGGAGCGCCTTCTCGATCTGACCGCCGAGTGCCTGCTCTACACGAGCAAGTCCGAGTGGCTGATCGCTGCAGCCACAACAGCCGGCTGCGCAGCGCTGTTTGCGGTCATTGCCTTGGCATGCATGCGGTGAAGCGGCTGGTTCAAGGCCGCTTTCTCGATTGATCCTAAGAATCGCAGTTGAACCTGCGTTTTGGCTGTTTTCTTCAATGCTGGC
>DAIPHN010000265.1:0-3451 GCA_036771335.1 Burkholderiales bacterium | reverse complement strand
ACCGCGAGGGCATGCTGGTCGTCTATGTGCCCGCGGAAAGTGATGCGGACAGCCTGTCCAGGTTCCTTGCCCGTCGGGACGAGGTCATTCGCGGCCTGCTGCGCAAGCAGCTGCCGGTGCTTACACCGCTCGCGGTGCTGGTGGCCGACCTGCAAAACTCCGTCAGAATCTGCGCCGAACTTCCCCCAGAGGAGTATTTCGAGCTCGTCAATGCGATCTGGACCGCCATGGGCCCGATCTTCAGGAAGTACTACGGAACCCACGGCAAGCACGCGGGCGACGGCATGGTCTATTACTTCTTTCCCCAGCCCGATTGCAACTATGCCTTCAACGCCTTGCTCTGCGCGCAGGAGGTACGCGAAGAAATGCAGCGCATCTGCAAGGCGTGGCAACTGCGCAAGAACTGGCTCACGGAGCTCTGCCTCAACATCGGCATCAATGAAGGCGAGGAATGGCTGGGCACGTACCAGTCGGCAACCTCGGTGGAATTCGCGGTGCTCGGCGACACGATCAATCACGCGGGTCGCCTCAGCGACTTCGCCCGCGGAGGCAGGATCTGGGCCACGAAGCGCCTGATCGGCAAATTGAGCGCCCAGGAGCGGGCGCGGGTGCGCTACGGCATCACGCGAAAGGCCGACGACGGACGCGAGGTTTTCGTCGGCTCCAGCTTCACGCTTCTTTCGGGGGTAGTGGACATCTCGGACAGCCGTTACGAAAAGCTCCACGACATGGCCGCGCTGCCCGTGACCGAGATCGTGGAGATCGCCGCCGGGGCCTGACGCGGCGCCGGTTGCCCGGGCTTTGCCTGGGGTGAGCCAAGCAGCGCATTCCGCGTCAATCTGCTGCGGGACGTGTTCGACGGCGAGGGCGCGGATGTGGTTTCCGAAACCACGCGTGCTGTCCTGGTGTCCGCCTTCGCGCTTCCGATCCCCATCATCGCGGCCACCGAAAGCACCGCCTGCCAGCGGCGGCGCGAGGCGCTGACGGAGGCCCTGGCATCGCCGCAGCACGGCGGGAATATGGAATCCAGGCCTCCCGCCCGGCAGCACAGGTCGCGGGCCGGGCGAGGCACGGCGGACGCGGACCATGGCGCGGTGCAGCGCGACAGTCCTATCCTTTTCGGGCATCTTCCAGCCAGGCTGGCCGAACCGCCGAACACACCAGAACCCACACAGGAGATCCCATGCCCCTTCGCCGCTTTGCCTTGCCCATTCTGCTCGCGGGCCTCGCCCCCGCCTTTGCGCCCTCCGCGGCGGCCGAGGGGACACCCGGTTCGGTGTTCCGCGACTGCCCTGCCTGCCCCGAGATGGTGGTGATCCCCGCCGGGCGCTTTGCCATGGGCTCGCCCGAGGATGAAAAGGGGCGCGACGATGACGAGGGGCCGGTGCACGAGGTCACCATCGCCAAGCCCTTTGCCCTGGGGCGCTTCGAGGTGACCTGGGACGAGTGGGCGGCGTGTGTGAAGGAGCGCGGTTGCGAGGACGCCCCCGACGAAGGCTGGGGCCGCGGCCGCCGCCCGGCCATCAACATGAGCCACCACCAGGCCGAGGCCTACGTGAAGTGGCTCGCCAAGGCCACCGGCAAGCCCTACCGCCTGCCCAGCGAATCCGAGTGGGAGTACGCCGCCCGCGCCGGCAACACCGGCGCCACGCCCTGGGGCGCCAGCGCGGCCGACGCCTGCCGCCACGCCAACATCTACGACCGCGACTCCGAGGCGAAGTACATGTTCCAGTGGAAGCCCCTGCCCTGCGCCGACGGCCAGGTGGAGACCGGCCCGGTGGGCGCCTACGCCGCCAACGCCTTCGGCCTGCACGACATGATCGGCAACGTGTTCGAATGGACGGCCGACTGCTACCTGCCCTCCTACGCCGCAACGCCGGCCGACGGCACACCCAACACCGCCGGGCCGTGCTTCAAGCGCATGGCCCGCGGCGGGAGCTGGAACATCTTTCCCCAGTGGCTGCGCTTTGCCTACCGCTACGGCATCGAGCCGGTGAAGGGCAGCAACAACGTGGGGCTGCGCGTGGCGCGGGACCTCTAGCCGCGGCGATCCGCGCCCACGCGGTTCACGGCCTGGGGACCGCGGGCGCCTCGGGCGGGTCTTCGCCGCTGCCCAGGCGGCGCACCACCAGCTCGCTGAAACCCGTGTCCGCATCGAACTGCCGCGACAGCGCCCAGTCCGGCAGCGCCGCCAGCAGCACTTCGGCGGTGGTCCGAATCATGTTGCCGGGGCTCGCATGGCCGCCCCACACGCGGCCGTCCGCGCCGGCAACCACCATGTGCAGATGGCTGCCCTGCGCGGTGATGGTGCCCGACAGGCTCATGATCTCGAAGGGCCCGCCCAGCATCGCATCGCCCCGCGCGTCAGCGAACCGCAGCCGCGGGTCGGTCAGGCTGCCGATGCCGCAGAGCACGAAGGCGCCGGGCCACCGCGCGGCGCGCACGGCCTCCTCCAGGCCTCGCCTGAGATCCTCACCGGGGCGCAGCCGCACGGGCAGGCTCGTCACGCCCAGCCTGGGCTCTGAAGCCGTTGGCTCGCGCGCGTCTGGTGCCATGACAAGGCTCCTCAGGAACCGCCCTGCCTCTGGCACGGGGGCGGAGACAGGGTGAACATCTGCACCTGGAAAGGCTTGGCGCTCACCGATGCCACGGTGCGCGACTCGATCTGACGGTAACCCCGCGCCCGCGCAACCCGCAGCAAATCATCCGGCGGCACCAGGCGCATCACGCCCGCCACCGGCTGGAGGCTGGCATAGGGCGAGGGCGACAACCGCCCGTGGGCATGGCTGGGCAGTTGCAGCACCGTCATCAGCGTGCCGCCGGGCCGTAACAGCGCAATGGTGTTCGCCATGGCCGCTTCCACGTCCACGTACTCCAGCACGAGCCCCAGGAACAGCAGGTCCACGGGCGCGAAGCGCACCTCGCCGGTCTGGATGTCGCCCGCGATCACCTCCAGGCTTTCGAAGCGATGGCCGAACCGGGCACTCACAGCCGCGCAGAAGCGCGGGATCAAATCCACAGCCACCACCCGCACGAAGGCCGGCATGCGCTCGAACCAGTTGTTGCCGGCGTCGCGCTCGAAGGCACGCGCGATGGAGTGCCGCCCCTGCGCGTGCGTGTAGCAATACAAGCTGCGCCGCGCGAGCAGGCTGGTCAGGTGCGTGATGCCGATGCCGTAGACCTGCCGCGTCAGGATGTGCGTGACGCGCTGTTCCAGGTCGGGCATCTGGTAGGCCAGCCCGCTGACCAGCCGGCGCGTGATCTCGCGCAGGAAGACGCCCGATTTGGTGCACGGGTCCAGGAACCGCACCGCGCTGTCGGCCCACAGGCTGGCGCCGCCATGGTCGGCCGCCCAGGCCTCGGCCAGCGTGTCGAGCATGCGATTGGCGAACTCGGGCGGCGTGAACACCTCGTCGTTCGACAGGGTGGCAATGCAGGTCAGCACGTCGGG
>DAIPHN010000264.1:0-3474 GCA_036771335.1 Burkholderiales bacterium | reverse complement strand
GGGCTCCGCGCAGGTCGGGGAAACGGCCCCACATCAACCCGCTGATGCGCACGCACTAACCGAGCGGGCGGCCGGCGCGCCGGCGTGCCAGGTCGATGCGGGATTGCAGGGCCCTGAGCCGCTGCCGCGTGTCTTCGGGTGCCGCAGCAATGACCGCCTCGATGGCTTCGAGGCGGGCGCGCTCGAAGGCGGCGGGATCGTCCCCAGCCATGCGGCTCCAGCGCTCGAAGTTGTACTCCATAGATCCCTGGGTCCGGGGATTGGTGCTCACGAAGGCAGAAAGTATAGGCGCGGAAGCGCCTCAAGCGGGGGGCGAAAGAAGCAGGGCAGCCGCCTTCAGGCCGGCCTCACGATAGCGCGCCTGGCGCCGCAGCGCTTCCATGGGCGGTGCGAAGGGACGGCCGTGCAGACGACCGAAGGCCGCCAGGGTGGCTGGTGGACACAGGCGATTCAATCCATCCACCAGTTCAACCGTCGAGCGTGGATCGTTGCACACCAGGACCACGTCGCAGCCCGCGTCCAGGGCGCGCCTTCCGCGCTCCACGATATTGCCTGCGGTGTGCGCGCCCACCATGCACAGATCGTCGCTGAAGACGATGCCGTTGAAGCCCAGCCGGCCGCGCAGGATATCCCGCAGCCAGACCTTCGAGTAGCCCGCGGTGACCGAGTCCACGGCCGGATACAGGACGTGGGCGGGCATGATGCCCGCGAGGGCGTGCCGGGTCAGGCACTCGAAGGCCAACAGATCGTGCGCTTCGATCTGCTCAAACGGCCGCGGGTCCACCGGAAGTGCGGTGTGCGAATCGGCTTCCGCCCAGCCATGTCCGGGGAAATGCTTGCCCACGGCAGCGCATCCCCCCTGCCCCAATCCCTCGACGAACGCGCCTGCGAGCGCGCAAACCGCCGCAGGCTGCGCGTGCAGGGAACGGTCGCCGATCACGCCGCTGCGGCCATGGTCCAGATCGAGCACAGGCGCGAAGCTGAAATCGACGCCGTGGGCGCGCAGCTCGGCTGCGAGCACGAAACCGACGGCCCGCGCCGTCTCAAGGGCGGAAACCGTGTCCCGGTCCCACAGGCGGCCCAGGCTGGCCATGGGAGGCAGTCGCATGAAGCCCTCCCGGAAACGCTGCACGCGACCGCCCTCGTGATCCACGGCGATGGGCAGGGGCGGGCTGCGCAGCCCGTGGATGGATGCCGTGAGCGCGCAAAGCTGCGCCGGGTCGGCATAGTTGCGGGCGAACAGGATGACGCCGCCCACGGCAGGGTGCAGGAGCAGGTCACGTTCCTCCTTCGTGAGTTCCAGACCCGCCACGTCGATCATCACCGGCCCGAGCTGCATGGGACGCGCCAGCGGATTCATGGTTGTACCTCCGCCGTTTCCAGAACCACCATGGCCACGGCTACCCCGCGCTCGTCGCTCAGACTCAGGTGATGGCGATGGATGCCGCGGGCGGCCATCCAGCCAGCCAGGGCATCGTCGAACCGCAGGGCGGGCTTTCCCAGGGCGTTGCGAACCACCCAGACCGCGTGCAGGGTTGCCGGCACGCGCACTCCCGTGCCCAGCGCCTTGCCGAAAGCTTCCTTGGCCGCGAAGCGCTTGGCCAGGAAGGCACCACGGTCAGGCGCGCCTTCGAAGTCCGTCCACTCCGCCTCGCACAGCACGCGCCGGGCGAAGCGGTCGCCGTGTCGTTGCAGGACGCGCGAGATGCGCCGCGTGAGCACCACATCGACGCCGATGCCGTGGATCACCGCGTCCGGCTCCCGGCGAGCGCTGCGCGGTAGCGCTGCACCGCGCCTGCCATGCCGAATTCCAGCGCATCGGCGATCAGAGCGTGGCCAATGGAGACCTCCAGCACGCCGGGTACCGCCGCCACGAAGGGCGCCAGGTTGCGAAGGCTGAGATCGTGCCCGGCATTCACGCCCAGCCCGGCTTCCAGGGCGGCCTGCGCGGCTTCCGAGTAACGCGCCAGGATGTCGCGCTCGCCCGGCGTTCCGCAGGCGCGGGCCCAGGGCTCTGTATACAGCTCCACCCGGTGAGCACCCAGTCGCGCGGCCAGCGCCATGGCGGCAGGATCGGGATCAAGAAACAGGCTGACGCGGGTACCGCCGTCGCGCAACTGGCGCACCAGGGCTTCCAAGCGCGCGCCGTCACGCCCTAGGTTCCAGCCATGGTCCGAGGTCACCGCAGCCTCGGCATCGGGCACGAGCGTTGCCTGGTGTGGCCGGTGTTCGAGGACGAAGAGCAGAAGATTGTGAAAAGGGTTGCCCTCCACATTGAGTTCGGCGCCCGCATGGCGCGCCACCAGCGCGGCGAGATCGGCCACGTCCGAGGCGCGCGCATGCCGACCATCCGGCCGCGGATGCAGCGTCAGGCCGTGGGCCCCCGCGTTCAGGGCGATACTTCCCAGCCGGGCCACATCTGGGATGCCAAGCGCCCGCTGGTTGCGAACAAGGGCAACCTTGTTCAAGTTGACGCTGAGCCGGGTCATGGGGTCACGGATGTCATCAGAGATGAAGCAGGTCCTGTACAAGCTGACGGGTGTGAAGCTGCGGCTGGCCGAGGTGGTGCTGAATCAGCATGCGCAGCAGCCGCTTGGCCTCGGAGGCCACGCGCGGATCGGCGTAGTCGTCGTCGCTCATGCGCGCAAGTGTGTGACCGTGCACGGTCCAGGGGTCGTCCGTGAGCTCGTCCGGGGACGGGACCGGGCCCTGTTCGGGCAGGTAGCGGTAAAGCCGCTCCGCCACCACGGCGGCGCCGCCAGCATCGCGCTCGAGTTGCAAAGCGTAACCGAGCTGCGCGAGCAACAGCCGCTCGAAGGCGCGCAGACGCGCCGCTGGCGGCGCACCCGCGGCGAGTTGGCGTACCGTGGCGTCGTAGCCGTCGAACAGGGCCTCGTGGGGATCATCGCGCGCGAGCGCCTTGACGAGCAACTCGTTCAGGTAGAAGCCGCACAACAGGGCCACGCCCTGAAGCAGGGGCACACCGCCTTGCCACTCCACCGAATGCAGCAGCCGCAGTTCCCCCTTTCCCGACCACGTGGCAAGCAGCGGCTGGAAGCCCAGGAGCGTCCCCCGCATGGCCGAGCCGGCGCGGCGCGCCCCCTTGGCCACCACCGCCACCCTGCCATGAGCGCGGGTCAGCAGGTCCGCCACCAGGCTGGTTTCCTTCCATGGGTAGGCGTGCAGCAGATAGCAGGGCTGGTGGAGTTCGCGCCCCCGGCTTCCCGCCGCCGAAACAGCCCCGCTCTCCCGCGGTTCAGAGATACCCATGCCGGCGTAGCGCCCCGGGGTCGGTCATCCAGTCCTTTTCCACGCGCACGTGCAGGTCGAGCCAGACGGGGCCGCCAAAGAGCTGCTCCATGTCCTGCCGGGCAGCTGTGCCAATCTGCTTGAGACGTTCGCCACCGGCACCGCTCCCCATGCCCTTCAGGCTCGTCCGCGCCACCACGAAGCCGCCGGCGATGCGCCGCAACG
>DAIPHN010000263.1:0-3481 GCA_036771335.1 Burkholderiales bacterium | reverse complement strand
GGGGGGGGGGGGGTGGTGAGTCCGCTGGATGGACTCGATCGGACGCCACCCCGGCCAGGGTTGCTGCGTGCGCGGGAAGGCGGTGCCTGCTATGCGGGGGCGGGGCAAGCCTGAAGGTGACACCAGAGAACACAAGGAGTACGGCCATGCATGCATTCTTCGATCGCAGGTTCAAGCCATGAAAGTCCGTTACTTCCCGGACACCGACACGCTCTACATCGAGTTCCGTTCCGGCGAGATCGTCGAGACATGGGGTCTCGACGAGGACACCCTGCTCGACCGGGGGGCCGAGGGCAACGTCTGCGCCAGCACCATGGAGCACGCCTCGAAGCGTGCCGGGGCGCCGGAGTTCTCCTTCGAGCAGGTGCCGGCCTGAACCCGGCTGCCCGCCAGACTGCATCCTGCCCGTTCCCCAGCCCCTGTCGTTGCTGGTCTCGATGACCTGGCGAGTACCTGTCGCCGCCTGCATCCGGAACGTCACGCCCCTGTCGGGATCTGCAGTTGCCCACCCCCGCCTTCGCCGAACTCCACTGCCTCACCAACTTCAGCTTCCTGCGCGGGGCCTCGCATGCGCACGAGCTGGTGGCGCGGGCGGCGGGCCTGGGCTACCGGGCGCTGGCCGTCACCGACGAGTGCTCGCTCGCCGGGGTGGTGCGCGCCCACGAGGCGGCGAAGGAGCACGGGCTGCACCTCGTCATCGGCGCCGAACTGCGGCTTTGCGAGGGCACGGAGGCTGCCCATGAGGCGCCGCGCGGCCCGAAGCTGGTGCTGCTGGCATGCCACCGCGAGGGCTACGGCCACCTCTGCGCGCTGATCACCCTCGGGCGCCGGCGCGCACCCAAGGGCGGTTACCGGCTCGGCATGGCCGACCTGGGCGACGGGCTGCCCGGCTGTCTCGCGCTGCTGGTGCCCCGCTTCGCGTCACCGGGCGCGGCCGCGGTCGCCTCTCCAGCATCCCGCACCACGGGTGAAGACCGGCTCGATCCCGCCCTCGCCCACGCCCGCTGGCTGGGCGAGCGCTTTCCCGATGCCGCCTGGATCGCCGCCGCGCTGCACCGCGGCCCCGGGGATGCGCACCACCTGGAATGCCTGCACATGCTGGCCGCCGCCAGCGGCCTGCCGGTGGTGGCCGCCAACGACGTGCACATGCATGTGCGCGGCCGGCGCGCGCTGCAGGACGTGCTCACGGCCATCCGCGCGGGCATGCCGGTGGCGCAGGCGGGGCATGCGCTGTTCCCCAACGGCGAGCGCCACCTGCGCTCGCGCGAGGTGCTGGCAAAGCTGTATCCGCCGGCGTGGCTGGCGGCGTCGGTGGCCATCGCGGAACGCTGCACGTTTTCTCTGGATGAGTTGCGCTACGAGTATCCCGACGAGGTGGTGCCGGCGGGGGAGACGCCAGCCTCGTGGCTGCGGCGGCTTACCGAGACGGGGTTGGCGTGGCGCTACGCGGGCGGCCCGCCGCCCTGGCGGGCGCTGCCCTGCGACGACGGGTATCCCGCCGGCCAGGCGCTCCTCTGGGGCGAAGACGCGACATGCACGAGTCTGCGCGCCGGAGAAATCCCGGGCGTGGCCGGGAGCCCGCCCCAGTCCGCGGCCGCCCCCGGCGCCGGGCCGTCCCCGCCCCCGTGCGCCCGGATTGCGCCCCGCGTGCGCGCCCAGGTGGAGCACGAGCTCGCCCTCATCGGCGAGCTGGGCTACGAGCCCTATTTCCTTACGGTGTACGACATCGTGCGCTTCGCCCGCAGCCGCGCCATCCTCTGCCAGGGGCGCGGCTCGGCGGCCAACTCGGCGGTGTGCTACGCCCTGGGCATCACCGAGGTGGACCCGGCGCGCCTGTCCATGCTGTTCGAGCGCTTCATCTCGAAGGAGCGCAACGAGCCGCCCGACATCGACGTCGACTTCGAGCACCAGCGCCGCGAGGAGGTCATCCAGTATCTCTACGCCCGCTACGGCCGCGACCGGGCGGCGCTGGCAGCCACGGTGATCACCTACCGCACCCGCAGCGCCCTGCGCGATGTGGGCAAGGCGCTGGGTCTGGACCTGGCGCAGGTGGAGCGCATCGCGAAGAACCTGGCCTGGTGGGACCGCGGCGAGGCGGTGCCCGGTCGGCTGCGCGAGTCCGGCTTCGACCCCGACTCGCCGCGCATGCGCAAGCTGCTGGCGCTGACCCGCGCGCTGACGGGCTTCCCGCGCCACCTCTCGCAGCACACCGGCGGCTTTGTGATTTCGCGCGGGCCGCTCGCGCGGCTGGTGCCGGTGGAGAACGCCGCCATGGCCGAGCGCACCGTCATCCAGTGGGACAAGGACGACCTCGACGCCCTGGGACTGCTCAAGGTGGACGTGCTGGCGCTGGGCATGCTCTCGGCCATCCGCCGCGCGCTCGAGCTGGTATCGGCACGCCGCGGCCGCGAGGTGCGCATGCAGGACATCCCGCCCGAGGATGCGGCCACCTACGCCATGCTGTGCAGGGCCGATTCGGTGGGCGTGTTCCAGATCGAGTCGCGCGCCCAGATGAGCATGCTGCCGCGCCTGAAGCCGCGCACCTTCTACGACCTGGTGATCGAGGTGGCCATCGTGCGCCCCGGGCCCATCCAGGGCGGCATGGTGCACCCCTACCTGCGCCGCCGGCAGGGCCTGGAGCCGGTGAGCTATCCCAGCGACGAAGTGCGCGGGGTGCTGGAGCGCACCCTGGGCGTGCCCATCTTCCAGGAGCAGGTGATGCAACTGGCCATCGTGGCGGCGGGCTTTTCGCCCGGCGAGGCCGACCGGCTGCGCCGCTCCATGGCGGCGTGGCGGCGCAAGGGCGGCCTGGAGCACTACTCCAAGCCCATCATCGACGGCATGATGGCGCGCGGCTACCGGGCCGAGTTCGCCGAGGCCATCTTCCGCCAGATCCTGGGCTTCGGCGAGTACGGCTTCCCCGAGTCCCACGCCGCCAGCTTCGCGCTGCTGGTGTACGTGTCGGCGTGGCTCAAGTGCCACGAGCCGGCCGCCTTCTGCGCCGCGCTGCTCAACAGCCAGCCCATGGGCTTCTACGCCCCCGCGCAACTGGTGCAGGACGCGCGCCGCCACGGCGTGACGGTGCTGCCGGTGGACGCGCTCGCCAGCCACTGGGACTGCACGCTCGAACCCGGGGCCGCTCACGCCGTGGACCCCGGGGATGCGACGCGGGCACCGCGCGATGTCCGCCCGCCGGCCCTGCGGCGGGGCCTGCGCATGGTGGCCGGCCTGTCCGAGGCAGCAGGCCGGCGGCTGGTGGAGGCCCGCCGCGCGCCCTTCGAGGGCCTCGAAGCGCTCGCGCGCCGCGCGGGGCTTACGCGCCGCGACCTGGACTGCCTGGCCGCCGCGGACGCACTGGAATCGCTGGCGGGGCACCGGCGCGCGGCGCAGTGGGCCGTGGCGGGCATGGAGGCGCCCGCGCCGCTGCTGCGCGCGGCGCCCATCCGCGAGCCCTCGCCGCAGCTGCCCCTCATGCCCGCGG
>DAIPHN010000262.1:0-3521 GCA_036771335.1 Burkholderiales bacterium | reverse complement strand
GAAAGTCCCTGCCGGACAGGGCTCAGCCCTCCTTGATGACCGCCAAGCGCTCGATCTCGCGTCGCCGGTACTCTCCGGGGCCGACGCCCACCGCGTCGCGGAAGGCCACGTAAAAGGTTGATTGGGAACCGAAACCCACTGACAAGCCAACAGACAACACGGATGCCCTGGGTTCCTCGACCAGCATCCGGCGTGCCGCGCAAACCCTGTGCTGGCGCACGAACCTCGAAAAACCCACACCGAAGTGTGTGTTGATCAGTTCGGAGAGCTGGTGCGGACTGAGCCCGACGAGTTCCGCGGTCCGGGCCAGGTTCAAGGATTCGTCGCGGTACACATGCTCCTCCTCGAAAAGCGCCCGCAACCGTCCGGTCACACTGGGGACATCAACCCTGTCGAGGGATGACCGGGCGTAACTGGCCTCGACAGCCTCACGGGTCTTGGTAACGATATCGGGCACCGCCCATAGGAGCCAGGTCACCAATGCAAACCCCAGCGCAATCTGGGTCGAGTAGATGAGCGCGTATTGCTCCCACCCGATGCCTGTGGGCACCGACAAACCGGTGCCCGCCCCGATCACACCCATCAGTGCAAAAAGCGCCAGCACGGGCAGCTCGATGCGAAACCATCGCCGAATCGCACGCATGCGATAGAGCAGGGCGGCCAGATGCACCGCGAGTCCCGTGCCCATCGCGAGAGACACCGGAATCGCCAGATTTGGCGGGGTGAGCGAGCCAGCCACGAGCACGGCGGCAAACATGAGGACGACCGACCGCGTGACGTCGGGATCCGGCCGCAGGAGGCCGCGCAGCAGCACGTAAAAGGCGAAGCTCTGGATGAAGAGTACGGCGCCGTAAAGGCGGGGCGGGTATGCGCCGGGATCCAGCTGGGCTATGTGCGCGTTCTGCCAGGCGGTGCAGGCAAGGCCCGCCAGCATCACGAACCCGGCGAGCTTGGAGATCGGGGACAGGTCGAGGCCTCGCCAGGCGGTTGCCAGGCCGAGCGCGAGCAGCGCGGCGATGCCAACCGAGAACCCCCCCAGCGCAACCAGCAGTTCCTGCATTTCAGCGTCTCAGTGGTGAAGCCGTTTCGGACTCATCCGGCACCCGCCGCCCTCGTCCCCCGTTGCTCAAGGCAGTGATGGTCGAAGGGTCTCCAGGGCGAAATTGATCATCGCGAAACCTTCGATCCTAGATTTTCGACGGCACCTGGAGCGGGCCACCAGCCAATCGCGTTGCATGCCCAGAGCCTGAATCTGGACCGGTAGCCACCTCAACGCCGCGATGCTGGCCGACCCGGCGGGCAAGAACCGCGGCCCGCACGCTCGACCGCGCGCGCCGCGCTGGAAACTTCAGACTGTGATCATTACACGACGGGCACTTGCGGAGCCTTGTGTCGAACTTGCGTGCTCCGAATGGCCCAGGACGAGCCGACAACCCGAAAGCCAGCTTGTCAAAATAATTTTGATAAGGCAAAGTCCGCCCTCTGTCTCAGCACCTGACCCCATGAACTGCGCCGAACGTCTTGTTAGTCATTTCGGATCCCAGGCCGAAGTCGCCCGTGCCCTGAAGCTCGACCGGGCGGTGGTGAGCAACTGGGTGAAGTCCGGCTACATTCCAGCGCGCTGGGCGGTGGAGGTGGAGGCGGTCACGGAGGGGGCGATCACCGCCCTCGAGGTTCTCAACGAAGCCACCCTGCGCCGCCCCGTGCGCGTGAAGTCGCGCGGGGAGGACGACAACAAACTGGCCTTTGCCACACCCGGGAGTGATGCCATGAATGCCTTCCTGCCCACCAAGCGCATCCAGTCTTTCCACCCGCCGCAGCGCACCCTCATGGGCCCCGGCCCCACCGAGATCCATCCTCGCGTGCTCACCACCATGAGCCAGCCGGCCATCGGCTACCTCGATCCCGTCTTCGTGGACATGATGGAGGAGCTCAAGTCGCTGCTGCGCTACGTCTATCAGACCAAGAACCCGCTCACTTTCCCGGTGTCGGGTCCCGGCTCCGTAGGCATGGAGTACTGCTTTGTGAACATGGTGGCGCCGGGCGACAAGGTGATCGTCATGCGCAACGGCGTGTTTGGCGGCCGGCAGCTCGAGAACGTCGAGCGCTGCGGCGGCGTGGCGGTGGTGATCGACCACGAGTGGGGCATGCCGTGCGATCCCCAGCGCCTGGAAGACGCCCTCAAGGCCAATCCCGACACCAAGATTGTGTCCTTCGTGCACGCCGAGACCTCCACGGGCTGCCTGTCCGACGCGAAGGCACTGGTGGAAGTGGCCCACAAGTACGGCGCCCTGACCATCGTGGACGCAGTCACTTCCCTGGGCGGCTGCCCGGTGCTGGTGGACGAATGGGGCGTGGATGCCATCTACTCCGCGAGCCAGAAGTGCCTGTCGTGCACGCCTGGGCTTTCGCCTGTCTCGTTTTCCGATCGCGTGGTGGAACGGGTCAGGCAACGCAAGGACAAGGTGCACTCCTGGTTCATGGACATGAACCTGCTCTCCAGCTACTGGGGCAACACCAACCGCACCTATCACCACACGGCGCCCACCAACTCGCTGTTCGCGCTGCACGAGGCGCTGCTGCTGATCCGCGAGGAGACGCTGCAGGACTGCTGGGCGCGGCACCGCCGCCACCACGTGGCGCTCAAGGCGGGCCTGGAAGCCATGGGCCTTAAGTTCCTCGTGGCCGAGGAATGCCAGATTCCGCAGATGAACGCCGTGCGCGTGCCCGAGGGCGTGGACGAAGCCGAGGTGCGCAAGCGTCTGCTCAACGAGTTCAACCTCGAGATCGGCGCCGGCCTCGGCCCCCTGGCCGGCAAGATCTGGCGCTTCGGCATCATGGGTTACTCGTGCCGGCCCGACAACGTCATGCTGTGCCTGTCGGCGCTGGGTTCGGTGCTGCAGGACATGGGCTACCCGGTGCATGTGGGCGAGGCGGAGGGTGCCGCCCACGGCGCCTATGCCGCCATGCACGCCCACGCCGCGCAGCAGAAGAAGCGAGTCGCCTGAGTCGCTACCCCCGCGGGCGCGGAGGCGGCCAGCCTCCGCTCGGCGACGGACGCCACCCTAGAACGGGTTTTCCCGTTGTGCCGCCATGCCGGCGGTAAGCTGGTCGAACAGTTCGTGCAGCGTCCGCCGCTGGGCGCTGATGGAGGCGAATAGCGACTTTTCGCGGCAGGCACCTTCTCCTGCCGCCACCACGCCCACCTGCCGCAGGACTGTGCCGCTGGCCACGAACACGGCGCAGCCCGAATCGCCTGGGCAGGCGTTCACGCGCTGCCCGCCGGAAATGCCGGCGTCCAGCCAGATGGCCGTGGAGTTCGCGCGGTCGTCCAGCCGCCAATCGGGCACTTGTGCAAAGCGCAGCCGGCCCTGGGTGCCATCGTCCGGGCGGCCCGTCTTGCCGTAGCCCGCCATCAGCAAACGCACACCGGGCTGGTTGCGTCCCAGCGCACCGAGGGCCCCCGGCGTGTGAGTGTCGGGCGCGGCGCGGTGAAGCAGCAGCAGCGCCAAGTCCACCCC
>DAIPHN010000261.1:0-3523 GCA_036771335.1 Burkholderiales bacterium | reverse complement strand
AGGCCAGTAGCTCAATTGGCAGAGCGTCGGTCTCCAAAACCGAAGGTTGGGGGTTCGAGACCCTCCTGGCCTGCCAGCTCCCCGATCCACTGAACCCGCCCATTGGCGGAAAGGCCGGCCGCATTAACAGCGGCACTGGAAGACATGATCGACAAGCTCAAGCTGGCAGTTGCCCTGGCGCTGGTGGCCGCGGGGGTCGCCGGCTTCTACTCTTTTGGCGACAAGGCGCTGATCCTACGGGTGCTGGTGGTTGTGGCAGGTCTCGCAGCGGCAGCGGCGGTTGCCTGGACAAGCCAGCCAGGCAAGGCCTTCTATGCATTCGCTCAGGAGTCTGTGGTCGAGACGCGCAAAGTGGTCTGGCCCACGCGCAAGGAAACTTTGCAGACCACCGCCGTGGTGATCGTCTTCGTCTTCGTGATGGCGTTCTTCCTGTGGGTGGTGGACAGCGTGCTGGTACTGCTGGTCCGGTTGCTCATGAAGTCGCCTGGAGATTAAAACCATGACCAAGCGCTGGTACGTCGTGCATGCCTATTCCGGCTTCGAGAAGCAGGTTCACAAGGCCCTGGTGGAGCGAATCGCGCGTGCCGGGATGCAGGACAAATTCGGCCAGATCCTCGTGCCCGTCGAGGAGGTGGTGGAGATGAAGGGCGGGCAGAAGAGCATTTCCGAGCGCAAGTTCTTCCCCGGCTACGTGCTTGTGGAATTGGACACGACCGACGACTCCTGGCACCTCGTGAAGAACACGCCGAAGTTCACTGGTTTCGGCGGCGGCACCGCCCACAAGCCCACGCCTATCTCGGAAAAGGAGGTGCAGGCGATCATGCACCAGATCCAGGAGGGCGTTGAGAAGCCCAAGCCCAAGGTGCTGTTCGAAGTCGGGGAAGGGGTGCGGGTCAAAGAAGGACCATTCACGGATTTTCACGGAAACGTGGAGGAAGTGAATTACGACAAAAGCAAATTGAGGGTTTCGGTGTCCATTTTCGGCCGCGCCACGCCGGTGGAACTGGAATTCAGCCAGGTGGAGAAGGCCTGAAGGCCGTCCCGCTTGCAAGCCCCGCGGGAGTGGCCCGCTGCGAGGGCTCTTGCCGAAGTGCGAAGGGTCGCGTATCCATCAACCGGGGAGTCGGCGCCTGAGGGCCCGACGTCTGCACCCGCACAGGAGCCAATATGGCGAAGAAGATCGTTGGATATATCAAGCTGCAGGTTCCCGCAGGTAAGGCGAACCCCTCGCCGCCCATCGGGCCAGCGCTTGGCCAGCGGGGTCTCAACATCATGGAGTTCTGCAAGGCCTTCAACGCCCAGACGCAGGGGATGGAGCCCGGGATGCCTATTCCCGTGGAAATCACCGCGTTCGCCGACAAAAGCTTCACTTTCACCCTGAAGACGCCTCCCGCCACCTACCTCATCAAGAAAGCTGCCGGAGTCCAGAAGGGGTCGGCCAAGCCCCACACCGACAAGGTCGGAAAGATGAGCCGCGCCCAGGCCGAGCAGATCGCGAAGGCAAAGATGCCCGACCTGACGGCTTCGGACCTGGATGCGGCGGTCCGCACGGTCGCTGGTAGCGCCCGCAGCATGGGCGTCGAAGTGGAGGGTTTCTGAAAATGGCGAAGATTTCGAAGCGTGTAGCCTCGATCAAGGCTGCGGTTAATCGCGACAAGTCCTATGCTGTCGCGGAGGCGATTGACCTGGTGAAGAGAAACGCCACCGCCAAGTTCAACGAATCCATCGACGTGGCAATCAACCTGGGCGTCGACGCGAAGAAGTCCGACCAGGTGGTGCGTGGGTCGGTGGTGTTGCCCAAGGGGACGGGCAAGTCCGTTCGCGTCGCGGTGTTTGCCCAGGGCGCGGCGGCGCAGGCAGCCCAGGCCGCTGGCGCAGATGTGGTGGGAATGGAGGATCTCGCGGAACGCGTGAAGGGCGGAAACATCGATTTCGACGTGGCCATCGCCGCGCCGGATGCCATGCGCGTGGTTGGCACTCTCGGCCAGATTCTCGGCCCGCGCGGCCTGATGCCAAACCCCAAGGTGGGTACCGTGACGCCGAATGTGGCCGAGGCCGTTAAGAACGCCAAGGCCGGCCAGGTGCAGTACCGCACCGACAAGGCGGGTATTGTCCAGTGCACCATAGGCCGCGCGTCATTCGAGCCCGACGCGCTGAACGCTAACCTGCACGCACTCATCGAGGCCCTCAACAAGGCGCGTCCTGCTGCCGCGAAGGGCGTCTACCTCCGCAAGGTCTCCCTGTCCAGCACCATGGGCCCCGGCGTACGAATCGACACCTCTTCCCTGCAGGTTCAGCAGGCGAGGTGACTTGCAGCACAGATCTGGCGGCGCGAAGTTCTTGCGCCGCCCACGAACTTTGGGGCCGCTGAGCCGGCAGCGATGCCGGCTCAGCGGACCGTCAAAGACCGCTGGAGTCCTTCGGGACTTGATTCCGTCTGGAGTCTTCGCCAGGAAAGACGGCGAGAATTTCCGGGGTCCAGCGCAGACGGCGTGCCCGAATCAGGATTTCGGTGCTGGCGCGGCAGTTGCCGCTCCGGCGGTTGGGAACCTGTTCGAAGGTCGCCGTGAGGGGGAAGCCGGGCCGGTTCGCCGGGGGCTTCCAGACTTCATGCGAAAGGAGGCAGGACTTGAGTCTGAATCTGGAGCAAAAGAAGGTCGTGGTGGCCGAGGTGGGTGCTCAGGTGGCGCACGCCCAGGTCATCGTGCTGGCCGAGTACCGCGGACTCGAAGTGGGGCACATGACCGTGTTGCGCGCCAAGGCGCGCTCCTCGGGTGTGTACTTCCGCGTGCTGCGCAACACGTTGGCCAGGCGTGCAGTGGCAGGAACGCCATTCGCGAAGCTTGCCGATCAGATGGTCGGCCCGCTTGCATATGGCATCAGCCGCGATCCCGTGGCGGCCGCGAAGGTGCTGTACGAGTTCGCCAAGGGCAACGACAAGTTCGTGATCCGCGGCGGCGCGATGGCCAACGTGGTGATGTCCGCCAAGGACGTGGCCGCGCTCGCCACCATGCCCAGCCGCGAGGAGCTTCTCGCCAAGCTGCTTGGCACCATGCAGGCGCCGGTCGCCACGTTTGTGCGCACTCTCAACGAGGTGCCGTCGCGCTTCGTCCGGACGCTCGCGGCTGTGCGCGACCAGAAGGAAACGCAGGCGGCCTGAGGGCCGAGTTTAAATCCAACCAACTGCATCGCCGGCGCTCTCGCCCCGGCCACCGAAATCGAACAGGAGCAATTCATAAATGGCAACCAAAGCTGAAATCCTCGACGCCATCGCCAGCATGACCGTCCTCGAGCTCTCCGAGCTCATCAAGGAGATGGAGGAAAAATTTGGCGTCTCCGCCGCAGCGGCTGCTGTGGCAGTCGCGGCCCCCGCGGGCGGCGGCGGTGCCGCCCCGGCAGCCGAAGAGAAGACCGAGTTCACCGTGGTGCTTGCCAAGACCGGCGACAACAAGGTCAACGTCATCAAGGCCGTGCGCGAAATCACCGGCCTGGGCCTCAAGGAAGCCAAGGACCTGGTCGACGG
>DAIPHN010000260.1:0-3558 GCA_036771335.1 Burkholderiales bacterium | reverse complement strand
GCACATAACGCGTGAGCAAAACAACGGTTGTCATCAATTACGCAAGGATCAATAGAAGAGAATGTCCGAGGAAATGCGCCAGATGGAGCAGATGCGCAAGTGACATAGCCACGGTAGCGCAGGTCCAGCGCCGATTCGCACAGCCAAGCGACACGACCGACCGGGGCGCCGCGTTCTGATCGAACCGGGCGCCTCGCTGCTGGTGCTCTGGCATCTGGGTGCGATGCTGCTAGGCCCGGCGCCGGGCTCCTACCTTGCTGGCCGCATCGATCCGCTTTCCCGGCCCTGCCTGAGGCCGCCGCACCTGGACAATCCCTGGGGGTTCTTTTCGCCTGACGCCACCTACCGCCGGGTGGTGCGCTACCACGTCTTTTTTCTTCTTCGCCGGCGCTACCAAGCTGCAGGGCTAGAGCTGGTGGAATGGTTACGCGCTCTGGATTGCGCTGACCAGCTACGAGTACAGCAACATTCCGCTCGGCTGGCTGGCGCACCAGTTCTGGACCGGGAATATGCTCACATACAGCGCCATCTTGCTGGAGTTGGGCTACCGGGTCCTCATCTGGGGACAACGCATGCGCCCCTGCCTGCTGAGCGCCGCCATCCTGCTGCACGCGGGAATCGCCGCGATGATGGGCCTGTACGCGTTCTCGTTTTGTCATGACCCCGGGCCACCTGGCGTTCGTGCGTGAAGATTGGCTGGCGTCCTGGGTCTGGTGGTGCAGGTCGCGCCTGGGTGTGACAGAGATGATCCACGACGGGCAATGCGCCTTCTGCGTACGTTCCATGGCGGCCTTTCTCGCATTCGACGGGCTGCGGCAGATCGAAGTGCACGACTACCGAGGGCGGCCGTCGCCCGTCGTGGCGAGCGAACTGGTCGACAATGCGCTTTATCTGGTCACGCCCGGACGGGCGTGCATTGCCGGGCTTCGATGCGTACCAGCATGCGGTGCGGCGGGTACCCGGACTAAGCTGCATGGTACCTGTCTTCCACCTGCCAGTGCTTAGCCGGGCGGTGGGGGACTCGGGTGTACACCCAGCCCACGCCGGAGACATGGGCACCCGGGCACCGGGGGTACGGGTGGAGGGTAGTCCCCGGGGGCGCCGCGGCAGTCTGGCTTGATCTGGCGGTGACGCCAGAGGCTGCGCAGGGAGAGGCGTGGCTGCACGGGGCGGGGCAGACAGCGGCCCACCTGCTTCAGGCCGCCTTCTTCCCGCCCAGAGCCTCCGACAGGTCCCCGAGCAATCGGCTCACGTCTCCAGTTATGAGCGCGAAGTCGGCGTCAAAGCGGTCGTCGTCGCTCTCTGACTCGCTGTCTGCGTCCGCGCGGGCCAGGTCGAGGAAGGCCAGGCGCTTGACTGCCAGCGTGTCGGTGAGCACGAAGGAGACACGGTCGCGCCAGGTGAGGGCCAGTTTTGCAACTTGCTTGCCGTCCGCAAGGTGCTTGCGTACCTCGGGCGTGTCCAGCGGGTGGTTGGCGTAGCGCACCACCTGCTTTTCCTGGGTGGCGGCGCGTAGTTCGCAGTCTCCCTCGATGCTGAAGCCCCCAGGCGCGTCTCCCGCCGCGAGCCACTCTGCCATGGCGGAGGCGGGTGAGCGATTGCACTCCAGCGGGGCGAAGGGGAACTCGTCCATGCAGCGCCGCAGGGCGGTGAGGAACTCCTCGCCCGTTTTCGGGCTGGCGGCATCCAGCACGAGCCAGCCGCTGGCGCGGTCGATCCAGGCAAAGGTGGTGCGGTAGCGGCTGAAGGCGCGCGGGACGAGCTCGCCGATGACCTCTTCCTTTAATTCCTTCAGGCGCCGGCGGCCCGGCTTCACGCCCATGCGTTGCTCGATTTCCGCGGCGCGGTTGTTCACCTCCTGGCGGATTACAGAGGCGGGCAGAAGCTTCTGCTCCGTGCCAAGCGCGATCAGCCAGTGCCCTTGCGCGGCGTGCACGAAGCGGTCATCGCCCCGGGGCGGGATCCAGCCAAGGGATTCCATGGCGTAGGCCCCCGCGGGCTGGAAGGCGGCCTGGCGCAACTGCTGGTCCAGCTCGTCGGCGGTCAGGGAAGTGTCCGGGTCGCTGCGCAGGATCTGGAGGTTGCGAAACCACATGGTGCGTCAGTTCGCCAGGGCTTCCAGCACCAGGCCGGCATGCTCGCGCTGGGCGTGGAATCGTACCTTCGGCCACATGTCCTGCACCACCTGCATCTCGTAGCGGCTGGCGGTGAGCACCGCTGGCGCGTCAGCCGCGTCGAGGGCGATGCGCCCGGCGTTGGCGTCCATGAAGCGCGACAGTTCGGCCGGGTCATCGGACGTGACCCAGCGTGCGCAGGCGAAGGCCGACTGTACGATGCGCACCTCGGCGCCGTACTCGGTCTGAAGCCGGTGGGCGGCCACCTCGAACTGAAGCACGCCCACGGCGCCCAGCAGCAGCACCGTGCCCCGCAGCGGGCGGAACACCTGGATGGCGCCTTCCTCGCCTAACTGGGCGAGGCCGGTGCGAAGCTGCTTGGTTTTCAGCGGATTCACCGCTTCCACACTGCGGAAGATCTCGGGCGCGAAGAACGGCAGTCCGGTGAACTGCAGCGGTTCGGCCGTCTCGGTGAGCGTGTCGCCCAGCTGGATGCCCCCGTGGGTGGGAATGCCGATGATGTCGCCGCCGTAGGCTTCGTCCAGCAGTTCGCGGCGCTGGGAAAGGAAGGACACCACGGTGCTGGGCCGAAGCTCCTTGCCCGTGCGCTGGAGCTTCATGCGCATGCCGCGCTGGAAGCGCCCGGAGCATACCCGCACAAATACCACGCGGTCGCGGTGGGACGGGTCCATGTTGGCCTGGATCTTGAAGACCACGCCCGAGAACTTCGGGTCGTCGGGAGAGACCGGACCCTGAAGGGCGACCCGTGGCTGGGGAGGGGGCGCAATGTCCACCAGCGCATCGAGTACCTCCCGCACTCCGAAGTTGTTAATGGCCGAACCGAAGAACACCGGGGTCTGGCGGCCCGCGAGGAATGCCTCCCGGGAAAACGCGGGAGTGGCGGCTCGCAGCAGTTCGATGTCGTTGCGGGCCTGTTCGAAGTCGGCGCCGAAGCGCTGCGGCAGCGCCGGGTCGTCGAGCCCCTCGATGACCTCCAGTTCGCCCACCCGGTCTTCTCCAGCCTGGAACACGCGGATGCGATCGGCGGCCAGGTCGTACACGCCGCGAAAGCCCTTGCCCATGCCGATGGGCCAGGAAAATGGCACGGCGGTCATGTCCAGGGTGCGCTCGATCTCGTCGATCAGGTCGAGCGGCGGGCGCACCTCGCGGTCCATCTTGTTGATGAAGGTGATGATGGGGGTGTTGCGCGTGCGGCACACCTCCAGCAGCCGCAGCGTCTGCGCCTCCACGCCGTTGGCGGCGTCGATCACCATGAGCGCGGCGTCCACGGCCGTGAGCACGCGGTAGGTATCTTCGGAAAAATCCTGGTGGCCGGGCGTGTCCAGCAGGTTGATAACCCGATCGCGGTAGTCCATCTGCATCACGGAACTGGCCACCGAGATGCCGCGCTGCTTCTCGATCTCCATCCAGTCGGAGGTGGCGT
>DAIPHN010000259.1:0-3560 GCA_036771335.1 Burkholderiales bacterium | reverse complement strand
CCGTGGCCATGGGGGCGATCGGCTCCGGGGTCGCCGCCGGTTTGACAGGCCCTGGCGCGGTCCTGGGAAGGTTTGCGAGCGGGGGCATTCCCCAGAGCATGGCCGCCGGCGCCCTGGGCAACCTCGCCACCCAGGGCCTTGGCGTGCTCGCCGGCGCCCAGGACAGCTTCGACTGGAAGAGCGTGGCGGTGTCCGCCATCGCCGCGCCCATCGCGCGCGCCGCGGGCGGCCGCGTCAAGCAGGCGCTGCTCCCCGCTGGCGAGAGATTCGCCGAGGTTGGCGGTTCGGTGGCGGGGACCTTTGGCGCGGGCGCGGTACGCCAGCTCGTGTACGGCGGCAAGGCCGATTTCACGAGCATCGCGGCGGATGCCTTTGGCAACGCGCTGGGCGATGCGATCGTGGACACGCACTCGGGCCGGGGGAAGTCGCAGCAGTTGGGTGCGTTGAGCAGGGCGCAGGAGGAGGTGGAGGGGGCCACAGGGCTGTGGCCGGATGTGGAGCCCGGTGTGGGGCTGCGGGCGACCGATGCCGCGCGCCGCGCCTTTGACGAGGGCGTGGCGCAAGAAATCTATGTCCAGCGAAGGGTACGTGAGGCCGATGACATCGCGGCAAGGCTGTACCCCGCGGTGGCTGACGACGATCCATTCCTCGGGATGGATTCAATGGCCGCAACGCGGGGGGTCGCGTTCAACGAAGTTCCTGTGTCGCAGGCACGGCAGAACGAGGTACGAGCAGGGGCGAGGAGTCGTGCGGACGCGCAGGCGTCGTCAGATTGGAATCGAGCGCGGGAACGGACGGGTGCCAATCCCGATGTGACGGGAACCGGGTTGCTCACCGCTGCCCGCGATTCAATGAGCAACTACTGGAGCAGTTTCGCAGACGAAGGACAACGCGAACGCAACTTCTTAAAGCACGCGACGGGTCGCGGGATGCAAGCCCTTGGAACCCCCGCCTATGGCTTGGCCGAGGTGGCTGTGGCGGCCTCAAACAGCCCGATGCAAGCGACCGTGGGAGGCTTCAAGTCAATTGGCAACTTTGGCCCCGACCTATTCAACTTAGCGGCTAATGGGCTGAAGACTAGTCTCGACGGCCTTAGTTTGCTCGCAGAGCTTGGCGCAGGCGAAGGGGCTTTGGAGGGTTTCAGGGCGAGCAAAGCGTACAACCTCAATCCGCTGTTTGGCTACGAAAACCAAGCGCAAGCCGGTGGCGCCGTGTTGGCGCAATTGGCGGTAGGTACGGGGCTCGCGAAGTACGGCAAGTACAACATCGAGCTGAACCTGAGTTCGGCTGGCACGTTGCACTCAAACCCGATACCGTTGAAACTCACGGCGCCTGAGCCGCAGTTGGGTGTTGGAAGTACAGTTGCCGCAAAGGGGGTAGCGGCCGACGCCAAGTTTGCGCAGAAGACCTACGGTGCGATGTTCAGCGCCGAAGGCAAGCTTGCCGGCAGGAGCGTTGACGACGTGGCTGCTGCACTGCGGTCTGGCGCGATGCAGCCGGGGGATGTTCCGGTCATCTACATCGTTCGCGATGGCCAGACGATCATGTTGAACACGCGGTCGGCTCAAGCACTTGAAGCCGCTGGTATTCCTCGATCACAGTGGAACGGGGTCAATCAGACAGGCAATCAGTTCTTCGAGAACTTGCTCAATGGTCAGTTGAGCCGCAATCCTGGCGGCCCCTTCGACACTGTTCGCCGGGCAGGCACGCCATGATGCAGAAGCGCAAGGTGCTTGAACTGCCGTTCGCGTCTACGGCGGTTATTCGTGGTCCGGTGCTGTCGACTGATGGCGGGGACTTGCTGCTGTCGATGGACTTCGATGACGAGGGGAAGACGCGATCAGCCTGCCTTCGGTTTGTGAAGCAGCGCGCCTTCCGAAAGCGCTCGGAGACCTACTGCACCGCTTGGCATGTCACTGACACCTTCGACACAGTCTGCGAAGTGCAGGGGTCCGACTGGGTACAGGAGTTGCGTTCTGCCTCAGTGCCGGAGTGGCGCGATCAATGGGTCATGCGTCACTTCATGATCTACGTCGATAGCTTTGGCTGCCTTGAGGTCGTCGCCGAGTCTGTTGTACTCGATGACAACGGCGCCAAGAACTCCGGCGGAACCTGATCGGTCAGCCACACACCGTTGTCTGCGATGTAGAACTTGAAGCCCTTCGCGTGCATGCGAAAGGCTTCGATCTTGAAGATGACAGGCTTGCCATGACGCTGGCCCACGCGGTGCGCGGTTGCTTCGTCTGCGGACAAGTGAACCTGCTGGCGAGCCTGCGGCTTTAACCCGGCAGACAGGATCGATTCGACGAATCGCGTTGCTGTCCCGTGGTACAGCACGGGCGGTGGTTCTTGAGGCGATAGACCAAGTTCGACGGTAACCGAGTGGCCTTGGGCGGCGCGGATGCCCCGGCCGTCGGCCGAGATGGAGAACCGCTTCTTGTCGCTGGTCTCGACAACCTGCTGCAGTTCGTCGTGATCGAACTGCGTACCAGCGGCATTGCCCCTCTCGATCAGCTCGTCAATGCTGGCCCAGCCTTGCGGGTCCAAGGTCAAGCCGATGGCATCGGGCTTGTGGCGCAGGACGAAGCTCAAGAACTTGCTGAGCTGAACGGGGTCGGCCGGCATCAGTCCTTCGCCTTCTTGTCCTTGTCCTCGTGCGTGACGAACCCGATAGGCCGCTTGGGCGGATCGGGTGGCGTCATCAGTTCGCGCAAGGCGTCGAATACCTGCTTGAGCTGATTGCGCGTGTTGCGGCTGAAGGTGTCGTGGCTCATGGACAGTGCTTCGGTTTTGTCTTCCAACTCGGCCAGCCGCTTGGCCAGGTCGCCATGTGTGGTGGCCAGCTCGCGCAGCCGCACGAAGGCACGCACGACGTAGACCGACACCTCGACGGCGCGCGGGCTGCTCAGCAGATTGGCGGCCATGATGGCGCCGTGCTCGGTGAAGGCATAGGGCAGGTACTTGCGGTGCTGGCCGCGCCCGGTGCCTGCCGCGTTTAAGGTCGCAATCTGCGACCTTAAAGCCGCCCACTCCTCGGCGGTGAGCTGGAACATGAAGTCCGCCGGAAACTTGGCCAGGTTGCGCCGAACTGCTTCGTTGAAACGCTTGGTCTCGACCTCGTAGAGTGCGGCCAGGTCCGAGTCCAGCAGTACGCGCTGGCCGCGCACGGTGGCGATGCGCAGGGTGATGGCGTCGGGCGCGAGCAGCTGTGTGCTCATCCGCGCGCACCGCCGGCCTGTACGCGCCGAGCCTTGGCCTCGGCCTTGACCGGCGGCGCGGCCACGGCTGGCTGCTTGGCCACGCGCTCGATGGCGCCGGCGACCTGGTTCTTCACGATCACGGCATCCAGCAGCACGCGGATGGCCGCCTGGTCCGAAAGCGCCGATAACACCGCGTTGGTGTCAAGAACGATCCGCACCCGAATCCTTGCTGGTAGAGACGCTGGCGGAGGCGGCTTGCCGTGCCCGACGCTCTGCCCGTGCCGCGTCGATCTCGGCGGCGATCGCGTCCTCGCTCATCGGCGCCGCGCCGGCCGCTTCCAAGGCCGGCGCGATGGCCAG
>DAIPHN010000258.1:0-3587 GCA_036771335.1 Burkholderiales bacterium | reverse complement strand
CCCCCTGTCCGCGCGCCTGCCGGCGCGCGCCGCCGACGCCGGCGGGGCGGCGGCGAACGTGACCTGCATGGGCGGGCGCATGGCCACGCCCATCCACCTGCCGGGCGGCGCGGCCAATGCCGCGCTGATGCTCGCCAGCGTTGGCCTGGCCGGCGTGTACGGTCCTAAGGGCGTGCGGATCAACGCCATCAACCCGGGCCCGGTAATGGGCGAGCGCCTCGAGGAGGCGCTGGCGCTCGAGGTGAAGCGCAGCGGGCTCACCCGCGAGCAGGTGCTGGCGGCGGGGCAGGCGAGGGTGCCGCTCGGGCGCTACGCCACCAACGAGGACATCGCTCAGGTGGCGCTGTTCCTCGCCTCGGCGCGCGCCGCCTACCTCACCGGTGCCATCGTCCCCATGGACGGTGGCCTCTGCCCGGTGGTGTGACGCCATGCGCTACCGCGACCTGCGCGACTTCCTGGCGCAACTGGAATCCCTCGGCGAACTCAGGCGCATCCGCGTGCCCGTGTCGCCGCGCCTCGAAATGACCGAGATCTGCGACCGGGTGCTGCGCGCCGGCGGCCCGGCCCTGCTGTTCGAGAAGCCCGAGGGGTTTTCCATGCCGGTGCTGGGCAACCTGTTCGGCACGCCGAAGCGCGTGGCCATGGGCATGGGCGAGGACTCGGTGGAGGCGCTGCGCGAGGTGGGCAAGCTGCTCGCCTACCTCAAGGAGCCCGAGCCGCCCAAGGGGCTCAAGGATGCCTGGGACAAGTTGCCCATCCTGAAGCAGGTGCTCAACATGGCGCCGAAGGTGCTCTCCGGCGCGCCCTGCCAGGAGGTGGTCTGGGAGGGGGGGGATGTGGACCTCGGGCGCCTGCCGGTGCAGACCTGCTGGCCCGGGGATGCCGGTCCGCTGATCACCTGGGGCCTCACCGTCACGCGCGGCCCGCGTCGCGCGCGCCAGAACCTGGGCATCTACCGCCAGCAGGTGATCGGGCGCGACCGCCTGATCATGCGCTGGCTCGCTCATCGCGGCGGGGCGCTGGATTTCCGCGACCACACCCTCGAGAAGCCTGGCGAGCCCTTCCCCGTGGCGGTGGCCCTGGGCGCGGACCCCGCCACCATCCTGGGCGCGGTGACCCCGGTGCCAGATTCGCTGTCCGAGTACCAGTTCGCCGGCCTGCTGCGCGGCGCCAAGACCGAGGTGGTGAAGTGCCTGGGCAGCGACCTGCAGGTGCCCGCATCGGCGGAAATCGTGCTCGAGGGCGTGATCGCGCCCGGTGACACAGCGCTCGAGGGCCCCTTCGGCGACCACACCGGCTACTACAACGAGCAGGACCGCTTTCCCGTGTTCACCGTGCAGCGCATCACCCTGCGCCGCGATCCCATCTACCACTCCACCTATACCGGCAAGCCGCCCGACGAGCCGGCCATCCTGGGCGTGGCGCTGAACGAGGTGTTCGTGCCGCTGCTGGTGAAGCAGTTCCCCGAGATTGCCGATTTCTACCTGCCGCCCGAGGGGTGCTCCTACCGGCTGGCCGTGGTGTCCCTGCGCAAGCAGTACCCCGGGCACGCCAAGCGCGTGATGTTCGGGGTCTGGTCGTTCCTGCGGCAGTTCATGTACACCAAGTTCATCGTGGTGGTGGACGACGACGTGGACGTGCGCGACTGGAAGGAGGTGATCTGGGCGCTCACCACCCGGGTTGATCCGTCGCGCGACACGCTGCTGGTGGACAACACCCCCATCGACTACCTGGACTTCGCCAGCCCCGTATCGGGGCTGGGATCGAAGATGGGGATCGACGCCACCAACAAGTGGCCGGGCGAGACCAGCCGGGAGTGGGGACGGCCCATCGCCATGGACGAGGCGGTGCGGCGCAGAGTGGATGCTCTGTGGGCGGAGTTGGGCCTGTAGCGCGGCCCGGCACGGCTGCCGGGCCACCTGGCGGGCTCGTCGCCCCCATGCCGGGGCAACCCCGTGGCCCGGTGCGGCGTTGCTGGGACACGTTGTCTGGCATGGCCGATGCCCGGCGAGATCGCGCTGGGCGCTGTCGCCTCTCGCAGTTCCCCCGGCTGCGGAAAATCCCTAGAATCCGGCAGCCGTCTGAAACATCCGTTCTTTCGAGGAGAATTCCACAATGAAGTCGTCTCTCTTGTCTGTCGTCTTCGCCGCTGCCGGTCTGCTGGCCTCTGCGGCAGCCCAAGCCGATGCCGCCAAGGCTCAGGCCGTCATGAAGGGCAGCGATTGCATGGCCTGCCACGCCGAAGCCACCAAGCTTGTGGGCCCTTCCTACAAGGACGTGGCGAAAAAGTACGCTGGCGACGCCAAGGCACCCGCCATGCTGGTGGAAAAGATCAAGAAGGGCGGTTCCGGCAACTGGGGCGCCGTACCCATGACGCCCCATCCCAACTTGAAGGATGAAGACGTCAGGGTCATGGTGGACTGGATTCTGTCGCTCAAGTAGTTTTTCTCTACGCAGTACTACCTCCAGCCCCCTCCAGGAACATGCCTGGGCAGATTTAGTTCGTGTGCTATGCCGGGGGCTGGAGCCCGGCACCCTTTGTGCGGAGTTCGGTGATGGTTCGGGTGCCGGGCTTGGCATCCCGAAAAGGGGCGATCATCCCCTGGCTTTTTTGTTACCCCTCGATGTTTGCGTTGCCCTGCGTTCGGTAATTTTTTCCATTCTCTGGCTGTCATGCCGGGCCATTCTGGCGTCTGACCAGCGCAACGATGGGCGTCGCCCGCCATTGCCGGAGGCCGCCCGTCGGCGCAGCCGCCGGCGTACCGCGAAGCGGCGCGTATCGGCGGTCCGCCCGAGGGCCGGGTTGGCCTCAGCTCGCGACGCGCATTGCCAGCGCTTCCGCTGCCAGCGTGTTAATGCTCTTCCCCTCAGCCTGCGCAGCAATGGCCAATCGTTCGTGCAGTTCCGGCGGGATGCGCAGGTTGAACTTGCCTGAGTCGTTGCGACGAGGCGCAATCCCCTTCTCGGCGCAGACTTCCAGGAAGACTGCAAGCGACCTCTTGAACTCCTGGCGAAGCTCCTTGGGGTTCTTCCCGTAAAAATCCGCACCACCTTTGAGACCAAGAATCACACCCCGGAACATGTCGGTCTTGGGGTCGTACTCGATGCGTGCGTTGTAGCCGTCAACGGTCGTGACGTTCATGGCTTCACTCCGTGTTGTTCAAGCCACTTCCTGACAGAAACCACGGCTCCCTTGTCCGTTTGTGGCGAAGGGTGGGGCCGATGAAACACCCGTACCTCCTGGAAGAGGTAGATCGCGACGCGACTACCGCTCAAATTAAGCGGCGGGTGAAGCCCGTCCGCTTGAATGCCTTGCTATGCATTAGCGAATCACCGCCATTACAAGCGATAGCCCGAAGAACCCCCAACCCAAATACTTAAATGTTGTAGCGAACAGCTTGTAGGTCGTTTCGTTGTTCCTCTGATCGTAGTGATCTACCACAACAGATAGCATCACCAAGCACGCGCAGATAATGGCGCCGTACATGATCCATGCAGGAACGTCTTGTAGATGAATTCCTTTTGAGCGATTGCCTGGGATATACAGGTCGTTTACCCACACGCACTAACTTCCGTACACGAAAAGC
>DAIPHN010000257.1:0-3619 GCA_036771335.1 Burkholderiales bacterium | reverse complement strand
CCCTCTCCGAGGACGAAGGCCGCCAGGCAGGGGGCGCGGCGGTGCGCGAGGCGGGGGCTGCGGGGCCGCAGGACATGGGCAGGGTGATGTCCCTCCTCAAGACAAGGGTAGCCGGGCGCGCCGACATGGCTGCCGTGTCGGTTCAGGTGAAAAAGGTCCTTTCAGGCGCGTGAGCGGGGGTCGCTGGACGGGTCGGGCTTTCCTGCCCGCGCCACCGCGGTTAGGCTAAGTGCCCCCTTCCGGCGCGCCATGATCCCGCAATCCTTCATTCAGGACCTGTTGTCGAGGGTCGACATCGTCGACGTGGTGGACGCAGCCGTGAAGCTGCGAAAAGCGGGCACCAACTACTCGGCTTGCTGCCCGTTCCATTCCGAGAAGACGCCCTCCTTCACCGTGAGTCCCACCAAGCAGTTCTATCACTGCTTTGGCTGCGGTGCGCACGGAACAGCCATCGGTTTCGTGATGGAGTACCACGGCCTGGGTTTCGTGGAAGCCGTCAAGGAACTTGCCCAGCGGGCAGGCATGACCGTTCCGGAACCTGAACGGGCCGCCAGGCAGAGTCATCCGGAAGCAGGCCATTCCGGACTCACCGACCACCTTGCCCAAGCGGCGCGCTGGTACAAGGACCAGCTGCGAAGTTCCGAACGCGCCATCGCCTACCTCAAGGGTCGAGGGCTGAGCGGCGAGATCGCTGCCCGCTTCGGCCTTGGGTACGCCCCCGATGGCTGGCAGGGTCTCGCTGGCGCCTTTCCCGATTACAACAACGAGGCTCTGGTGGAGTGCGGACTGGTGGTTTGCAGTGAAGAAGGCCGCCGCTACGACCGCTTTCGCGACCGGGTCATGTTTCCCATCGCCAATGCCCGTGGCCACATTGTGGGTTGCGGCGGGCGGGTGCTGGGGCAGGGCGAGCCGAAGTACCTGAATTCCCCGGAAACGCCGGTTTTCGAAAAGGGGCGGGAGCTTTACGGGCTGTTTCAGGCGCGCCAGGCCGTTCGCACCGCTGGCCGCGTGCTGGTGGTGGAGGGCTACATGGATGTGGTGGCTCTGGCGCAACACGGCGTGGGTTATGCCGTGGCCACGCTGGGTACCGCCACCACCCCCGCCCACGTGCAACGCCTGCTGCGCGTGGCCGATCAGGTGGTGTTCGCGTTCGATGGCGACAGTGCCGGCCGCAAGGCCGCGTGGCGTGCCCTGGAGACCTGCCTGCCGCTCCTGGATGACGGCAAGCAGGTGGGTTTCCTGTTCCTGCCCGAGGAGCACGATCCCGACAGCTACGTCCGCGCCCATGGGGCACCCGCCTTCGAGGCGCTGGTGGTCCGGGCCGAACCGCTCTCGGCGTTTCTGCTGCGTGAGATCCGATCGGCAGTGGACATGAACACCGCCGAGGGCCGTGCCAGTTTCCTCAAGCAGGCTGGTGAGCGGGTGGCCCGGATCGTGGCACCCAACCTGGCCCTGGCGCTGCGTGATGCCGTGGCGAGGGCTGCGGGCCTGCCGCTTGCGGAGATTCCCGGGATAGCGCCCGCGGCCAGGGCAGGGGGCGTGTGGCGTCCTCCGGCGCCAGCCTCTTCAGGCCGGGCGCCCACCCAGCAGTTGCGCAGCCGCATCGCGTTGCGCGCCCTCGTGGCGCGGCCTGACCTGGCCGATCGTTGCGCCGCAGCCCTGGACATCTTGGGCAACCCCGACTCCTGGGCCGCTGTGTCGGACCTGGTGCGCGGCCTTTGCGATGGCAGCCTGGGGTGCGCCACGGCCGCCCTGCTGCAACACCTCGAAGACGGCGGCCAGGGTGAGCTTGCACGCAGTCTCCAGGCCGAGCTGCTCGAGCGCGGCGACGACTACGACTTTGCGGCCGATCTGGACAATCTCCTCGCCCGCCTGCATCTCGAGGATGCGCACGCCCGCAGCCGCTCCGCGCTGGCGGGCGTGTCCAGTCCTAGCGAACTCACCGATGCGGCGCGGGCCGTGCTCGGCGCGGAGCGGGGAACCCCTTCGTAATTCGCATTCGAAGCCCCATTTAAGGTATCATCTGCGACTTTTTTTTCGGCACGGATACCTTCCCGAGGACAGCGACCCATGGCAAACAAAGAGCGCAAGGACGAGGCCCGAAAGGGTAAGGACGCCCGACGCGATGTTATCGCCGCAGCCGTGAAAGAGGCTTCCTCCGGCAAGGAGACCAAAGCCTCCCGGAAGGCTGCCGCACGTGCCGCCGCGGAGCTTGCCGAGGCCCAGCTCGCTCTCAGCGGCACCGATGCCGAGGCACGCCGCACGCGCCTGAAGAATCTCATTGTGCTCGGCAAGGAACGCGGCTTCCTCACCTACGCCGAGGTCAACGACCACCTTCCCGACGACATGCTGGACGCCGAGCAGATCGAGGGCGTCATCAGCATGATCAACGACATGGGAATCCAGGTCTACGACGAAGCGCCCGACGCCGAGACTCTGCTCATGTCCGACAGCGCCCCCGCGGCGCCGGACGAGGACGCGGCGGAGGAAGCCGAGGCGGCCGTTTCCACCCTGGATGCGGAGTTCGGGCGCACCACTGACCCGGTGCGAATGTACATGCGCGAGATGGGCTCGGTGGAACTGCTCACCCGCGAGGGCGAGATCGAGATCGCCAAGCGCATCGAAGACGGGCTCAAGCACATGGTGCTCGCGATTTCCGCCTGCCCAACCACCATTTCCGACATCCTTACCCTCGCGGACCGTGTGCAGCGCGACGAGCTGCGCATCGACGAGGTGGTTGACGGCCTTCACGATCCCAGCGCCGAGGAAATCACCGAGGAGGCCCTCGCCGAGGAAAATATGGAGGAAGACCTCGGTAGCGACGAGGAAGAGGGCGAGGACGGCAGCGCCGCGCAGCGCGCGAGCCTCCTACAGCTGCGCGCCGACGCCATGGCTCGGTTCGAGACCATCCGCGGTCACTACGTCAAGATGATGCGGGCCCTTCAGCGCCAGGGTTCGAAGAGCAAGCCCTATCTCAAGTCACAGTCCGACATCTCCGCAGAGCTGATGAACATCCGCTTCTCCGCCAAGCAGATCGAGGCTCTGTGCGACTCGGTGCGCAGGATGGTGGACGACGTGCGCTCCTACGAGCGCGCGGTGATGGAGCTGTGCGTGGAAAAGGCAGGCATGCCGCGCCAGCACTTCATCAAGAACTTCCCCGGCAACGAGGAAGATCTGGAGTGGGTGGGTCGCGAGTCCACCGCACGCAAGGCCTACAGCGAGGCGCTTTCGCGTCACGCGCCCGCCATTCTCGAGCAGCAGCGCAAGCTCATCGACCTGCAGAAGCGCGGCGGCATCTCCATCAAGGATCTCAAGGACATCGCCAAGCAGATGTCCACCGGCGAGGCCAAGGCCCGGCGCGCCAAGCGCGAGATGACCGAGGCCAACCTGCGCCTCGTGATCTCCATCGCCAAGAAGTACACCAACCGTGGGCTGCAGTTCCTGGACCTGATCCAGGAGGGCAATATCGGCCTGATGAAGGCCGTGGACAAGTTCGAATATCGCCGCGGCTACAAGTTTTCCACCTATGCCACCTGGTGGATCCGGCAGGCCATCACGCGGTCCATCGCCGACCAGGCGCGCACCATCCGCATCCCGGTGCACATGATCGAGACCATCA
>DAIPHN010000256.1:0-3634 GCA_036771335.1 Burkholderiales bacterium | reverse complement strand
CCATGGAAGGCCTCACCAAGGGGCTGGAGCTGCGCCTGCCCGCCGGGCACGCCTTCGTGGATCACAGCGGCGTGGAGCGCCGCCAGGTGCGCACCCGGTGGTGGCACGAGGCGCCGCGCAGCTTCCGCGACGTGGCCATCGTGGGCCCCGGGCAAGACCACCTGGTGCCCGACCACGCCCTGCCCCACGACTACGCCGGCGCGCCGGTGGAGGGCGCCCCGGTATTCGTCGGCCACTACTGGATGACGGGCCACCCGGGGCTTCAGTCCCCGAAAGTGGCCTGCGTGGATTACTCGGCGGCAAAGGACGGCCCGTTGGTGGCCTACCGGTGGGACGGCGAAACGGCGCTGGACGCGCGGCACTTCGTTGCGGCGGGGTGATGGGGGTGTGCGGATTGCGGCGGGGGTGTGCGGGGGGCGGTGGACGGCAGCTCTCCCCCCATGGGCCAGCAGCAGCGGCTGAAGCCCTGTCTGAAGGCGGCTCGTGCGCGGCCGCGAGCTCTGCGCAGTTTCGCGGACTCAGGGTTGATCTGTAGCGTTGCCAGTGGGAACGCCGGAAGACATTAATCATAAATCGCGGCGCTTCTTGAATATTTTCTGCAATAATGCAGTTCTAATTGATGTGGAGATGAGGCATGTTGCTCGAATTTCGGGTTCAGAACTACCGCTCAATCCGCGACGAGCAGGCCCTCAAACTGATCGCGTCTGGCGACAAGGAACTGGCAGCGACGCACCTGGCATCCACCGGGCTCAAGTCAGCGCCCCATGCCTTGCGCACTGTGGTGGTCTACGGGCCCAACGCCAGTGGCAAATCCAGCCTGCTGCGCGCATTGGCCTATATGCGCGCCGTGGTGGCCGAGTCAGCCACTGTCATCCAGCCGGGCCAGACCTACCACGTGCAGCCTTTCAAGCTGGACCCGGCCACGGCCCACCAGCCCACCGGGTTCGAGATCACCTTCCTGCTGTCGGGCGTGAGGCACCAGTACGCGTTCGCGATGACGCCACAGCGCATCGTCAGCGAGTCGTTGCTGGTCTATCGAAGCAGCAAGCCCACCCAGCTCTTCAGCCGGCAACACACCGACGGCGACGCGTACGACTACGAGTTCAGCACCTACCTGACCGGCCCTCGCAAGCTGTGGCAGGAGAGCACGCGCCCCAACGCCCTGTTCTTGTCCATGGCCGCCCAGCTCAACAGCGAACCGCTCAGCCCGGTGTTCAACTGGATCGTCCGCAACATCACGTTCCTGCCGGCCGGTGCCACCGTGTTGCCTGACTTCACCACGGCGCTGCTGGCGACGGAGCAAGGGCGGGCCTCGATCCGCGAGTTCCTGTCCGCCGCGGACATCTCCATCGCCAACGTTCAGGCAGTCCGCAGCAAGGGCATGCACGCCCAATTTGTGATGAGCGCCAGCGGCCTGCAAGCCAGCCAGGAGGAGCGTGATTTGCTGATGCCCGTGTTCGAACACAGCACGCCCAAGGGGTCTGCCAAGTTCGAGTTGCATGATGAGTCCGAAGGCACCCAGCGCCTGTACGGCTTGATCGCGCCGGTGCTGGATTGCCTGCGTGACGGGCGCGTGCTGGTGGTGGACGAACTGGACAGCAGCCTGCACACCCTGCTGGTGCGGCGCCTGGTCACCCTATTCCAGACGCCCGAGCTCAATCCCAACGGCGCGCAGCTGATCTTCAGCACCCACGACACCTCGCTGCTGGACCACACCCTCTTCCGGCGCGACCAGATCTGGTTCACCGAAAAGGACGCCGACCAGGCCACTCGCCTGTACCCGTTGACCGACTTCAGCCCCCGCAAGCAAGAGGCCTGGGAGCGCGGCTACCTGGCCGGCCGCTACGGCGCCGTGCCTTTCTTCAGCGATTGGCCTCCGCTAGCGAAGGCCGGGCTGCATTGACGCAATGGGGAAGGACAACCAGCCCAAACACCGGCAGGCTGCGCGAGACCTGAAGCGGCGCGCGGCCGTGCGGCAGCCCTATGAGCGGCTGCTGATCGTCTGCGAGGGCGAGAAGACCGAACCGCAGTACCTGCGCGAGATCCAGCAAGCCTTTCGGCTGAGGACGGCCCACGTTCAGGTGCTGCACAGCCCTTTTGGTACCGAGCCGCAACGGGTGCTGGCGTACGCCCTTACCGCGTTCAAGGACGGGGACCGCGAGCGCGGCCTCCATCCCCGGGCGTTTGACCGGGTCATCGCGGTGTTCGATCGCGACCAGCACGAGACCTACCACGCCGCAGTGGCCCAGGCTGCAGCGCAGAACGGCAAGCTTCGCAATGACGATGGGGCCGCCGTGCCGGTGGAAGCTGTCGCCTCTGTGCCGTGCTTCGAGCTTTGGCTGCTGCTGCACTTTGAAAACGTGCACGCCCCGCTGCACCGGCACGAGGCGCTAGCGCGCCTGAAGGCGCATCTGCCCGGTTACGAGAAGGGCGCCGGTGGCCTCTGGGCCGCCACGCAAGGCCGCTTGGACGCAGCCACCGAGCGCGCCGTGCGCCTGGCTCAGGCCACCACCGCTCACGACGGAACCCAGCCATACACGGCGATGCACAAACTCGTGTCGCGGCTCGTGCACCTGAAAGACTGATTGCCTGCGCTTCCAGGGAGAAGACCCTTGACCATGCAGAAGATCGAAGCAGCCAGCCCGGAGGCCCAATCCGCTAACCTGGTGGCCGGCAACGTGGCCCAGCGGAAGGCGCTGTTCCCGGAACTGGTGACCGCGGGGCCGCACGGCCCGGCACGTCAACCTGGACGTGCTGAAGCGCTGGTGGGCGACGCGACGGTAACCGGCGCCGAAGAGAAGTTCGGCCTGAGCGGGAACAACGTCGGCCCTCCCGTGAAACGGAGGGTTTTTTTGTTGTCAGCGTCCGCCATCGATCCGTGCATCATCCAGGCTTACATGGAAACGGAATACCGCGTGCAGGGGGAGCCAGGGTTCACCCTTCGGGTGGGTCAGGCCAGCGCAGGCCTGCTCGATGCCCACGAGCGGCACGGTGCCGGCTGCAGCGCCTTTATCACCGCCTGCAACCCCTTCAGCGAGCCGCTCGATGCCGCCGCCAACGCCGCGCGGCAGGCCGCCCTGGCCGCCGAGCTCTCGCGCCGTGGCCTTGCCTTCGTGCCCGGCATTGGCCAGCACCCGGCCAACGGATGGCCCGGCGAGGAGAGCTTTCTCGTGTTCCATGTTTCCCTTGAGGCTGCGAAGGCGCTCGGCGCGCAGTTGCGGCAGAACGGGTTCATCTGGAGCGGCGCTGACGGGGTGCCCCAACTGATCTTGCTGCGCTGAGTGTTCACGGGCTGGTCTGCCCGCCGCAAGGCAAACGGACCGGGGGGATTTGATCCAGCTTGCCGCCCCCGACACATGGTCGAAGCGGCTAAAGAGGAGTGAGAAATGTCCATCCGAAACGGCCTGTTCTCCTCGGAGTCTGTCTCCGAGGGCCACCCCGACAAGCTGGCCGACCGTATCTCCGATGCGGTGCTCGACGAGTTCCTGCGCCACGAGCCCTCGGCGCGGGTGGCCTGCGAAACCCTGCTCGCCGACCAGTGCGTGGTGGTGGCGGGCGAGTTCAAGACCCGCCGCCCCGAGACCTTCCGCGCCGTGCGCGAGCGGGCCGTGGCCATCGTCTCCGGGGTGCTGCG
>DAIPHN010000255.1:0-3733 GCA_036771335.1 Burkholderiales bacterium | reverse complement strand
CACCGAGCCGCCGCCGATCTCCCAGCCGTTGAGCACCATGTCGTAGGCCTTGGCCTGGGCCTTGCCCGGGTCGGTGTCCAGGAAGCCCTCGTGGCCGTCCTGGGGGCTGGTGAAGGGGTGGTGCAGCGCGTCCCAGCGCTTGTCTTCCTCGTTCCAGTCGAACATGGGGAAGTCCATCACCCACAGCGGCTTCCACTCCCTGGAGGCGAGGCCGTGATCGTGGCCGATCTTCGCGCGCAGCGCGCCCATGGCGTCGTTCACCACCTTGGCCTTGTCGGCGCCGAAGAAGATGACATCGCCATCCTCGGCACCGGTGCGCTCCATGACGTTGAGCACCACGGGCTCGGGCAGGAACTTGAGGATGGGCGACTGCAAGCCTTCCATGCCCTTGGCCCAGTCGTTGACCTTCACGTAGGCCAGCCCCTTGGCGCCATAGATGGCCACGAACTGGGTGTAGTCGTCGATCTCCTTGCGCGTGAGCTTGCCGCCGCCGGGCACGCGCAGGGCCGCCACGCGCCCGCCGGGCATGAGCGCGGCGTCGCGGAACACCTTGAAGTCCACCTCGCGCATCAGGTCGGTGATCTCGGTGAGCACCAGCGGCACGCGCAGGTCGGGCTTGTCGGAGCCGTACTTCGACATGGCCTCGGCGAAGCTCATGCGCGGAAAGGGCGCGGGCAGTTCGATGCCGGCGGCCTCGCGGAACACCGTGCGGATCATCTCTTCCATGAGGCCGGTGATCTCGGCCACGCCCAGGAAGGAGGTCTCAATGTCGATCTGGGTGAACTCGGGCTGGCGGTCGGCGCGCAGGTCCTCGTCGCGGAAGCACTTGGTGATCTGGTAGTAGCGGTCGAAGCCCGCCATCATGAGCATCTGCTTGAACAGCTGGGGCGACTGCGGCAGGGCAAAGAACTCGCCGTGGTGCACGCGCGAGGGCACCAGGTAGTCGCGCGCGCCCTCGGGCGTGGACTTGGTGAGCATGGGCGTCTCGATGTCGATGAAGCCCTGGGCATCGAGCCAGCGGCGCACCGCCATGGCTACCTTGTAGCGAAGCCGGAGGTTGCGCTGCATTTGCGGGCGGCGCAGGTCGAGCACGCGGTGCTCGAGGCGCACGGTCTCGGAGATGTTGTCATCGTCGAGCTGGAAGGGCGGGGTGAGCGCCGTGTTGAGAATCTCCATGTGCCTGGCCAGCACCTCGATCTCGCCGCTGTGCAGGTTGGCGTTGGCGGTGCCCTGGGGCCGCTCTCGCACCAGCCCCTCCAGCCGCACCACGTACTCGCTGCGCGCGCGGTCGGCGGTGGCGAAGGTTTCGGGGGTGTCGGGATCCACCACCACCTGCACCAGGCCCTCGCGGTCGCGCAGGTCGATGAAGATCACGCCGCCGTGGTCGCGCCGGCGGTGCACCCAGCCGTACAGGGTGACCGTCTGGCCGAGATAGGTCTTGTCGATGAGGCCGCAGTAGTTGGTGCGCATGACGGAGCGAGCTTTCAGGATGAGGTCGGGAAGTGGAATGGGCTTCAGGCCGCGGGCACGGGGCGCCTCGCCACCGTTGGCGGGGCCACACCCATGGAGATGACGTACTTGAGCGCTTCATCCACGCTCATGTCCAGCTCGATCACATCCTGGCGCGCCAGCATGACGAAATAGCCACCGGTGGGGTTGGGGGTAGTGGGGACATACACGCTTACCCAGTCGCCCTTCAGGTGGTTGGTCACATCGCCGCCCGGGGTGCCGGTGAGGAATGCGATGGTCCACATGCCCTCGCGCGGCCATTGCACCAGCAGCGCCTTGCGGAACGCCTCGCCCTTGGACGAAAACAGCGTGTCAGAGACCTGCTTGACGCTGTTGTAGATGGACTTCACCACCGGGATGCGGCCCAGCAGCCGCTCCCAGCCCTCCACGATGCGCTGGCCGATGAAGTTGGCCGCCAGCACGCCGGTGGCCAGCAGCACCAGGAGGGTGAGCAACACTCCGAGGCCGGGCACGTCGAAACCCAGCCACGAGACCGGCCGCCACCGCTCCGGAAGCAGCAGCAGCGTCTGGTCCAAGGTGGTGATCAGGGCTCGCAGCACCCAGAAGGTGATACCCAGGGGAACCCAGATCAGCAGTCCGGTGATGAGGTAGCGTCGCATGGAAGCAGCCATGGGCCCTGCGTGCGTGACGTCACGCACGCAGGGCTGAAAGAGCGCAGGCCCGCGCGGCGCGGCGCGGAAACCTCCGGTTCAGTGACAGGCGCAGTTGGCGCTGCAGGCGGCCGCGGGTGCGCTGTCAGCGGATGCCGTGGCGGAATCGGACTTTGTTTCGGCGGCGCCTGAGGCCGTATCGGACTTGGCCGCCGGCTTGGCACCGCTGTTGCGAAAGTCGGTGGCATACCAGCCGCTGCCTTTCAACTGAAAACCAGCGGCGGAAATCAGCTTGGTCATCACCGATTCGCCACAGGGGCATGCGCCGATGGGCGGGTCGCTCACCTTCTGAAGGTACTCCTTCTCCAGACCGCATTTCTCGCAGCGGTACTCGTAGATGGGCATGTTATCTCCCGAAAAATGAACGCGAAGTATAGACGGGCGCGCACCTCGCCGCGCGTGTTGCGCAAGTATGGGCGGGCGACGGCGGCCTCAAGGGGCCCCTTTCGCCGCGGCGCCGCGCCCGGTAGCCTTCGCCCCTGCCCTTCCCCCGCCCCCGCCCCCGCCGCCATGCTCAATCTCACCCGCTGGCCCTATCCCCGCGTCATCGCCCACCGTGGCGGGGGCGTGCACGCTCCCGAAAACACCCTGGTGGCCATCCGGGTGGCCGGCTCGCTGGGCTTCGCGGGGGTGGAATTCGATGTGCGGCTGGCGCGCTACGGGGTGCCGGTGCTGATGCATGACAACACCCTTGAGCGCACCACCAGCGGCACTGGTCCGGTGGACGCGCTGGACGCAGCCGAGTTGCGTGCCCTGGACGCCGGAAGCTGGTTCGGCAATGAGTATGCCGGTGAGCACGTGCCCACATTCGAAGCCGCCGCCGCGCTCTGCCGCGGGCTGGGGCTGTGGGCCAACGTGGAGATCAAGGCCGAGGACGAGGAAGAGGCGGCCGGGGCCGGGCGGGTGATCGCCGGCCAGGCGGCGCGGCTGTGGCGCACGGCAAGCCCGGCGCCGCTGCTGTCGTCCTTTTCCGAGGCGGCCCTGGCAGCCGCCCGGGAGGCAGCGCCCGACCTGCCCCGGGCGCTGCTGGTGCACGCCGCGCCGGCGGACTGGCGCGAGCGCCTGAGCGCGCTGGGCTGCCGCGCCCTGCACTGCCACCACGAGACGGTGACGCCCGAGCTGGTGGCGAAGTTTCACGAAGCCGGCTTCGGCGTGCTCGCCTACACGGTGAACGCCGTGGGCCGCGCGGTGCAGCTCTTCGAGATGGGCGTGGACGCGGTGGTCACCGACGAGCTGCGCGACGTGCGCGCCGACCTGCCGGCGATGTTCGGGATCGCGGGCTAGCGAAGCTGGCGGGGCGCGCGCGCCGCGGTCAGTCCCGCCCTGACCGGAAGATGGACCAGACGAGCCACAGTCCATTTACGGCGGCGATCAGGAACCCCAGCAGGCCGAACACGGGCAGGCCGAGCATTTCGGGGCCGCCCTTCACCGTCATGACGATGGAGGAGCCCACGATGAGCGCGGCGGTCCCCACGCCGAGGGTGAGCCGGTTGCTGCTGCGGTCGAGCTGGCGGCCGAAGTGGTCGCGGCGCTTCAGATCAAGCTCGATCTTC
>DAIPHN010000254.1:0-3748 GCA_036771335.1 Burkholderiales bacterium | reverse complement strand
GCTCCATGTCCTGCCGGTCAGCTGTGCCAACCTGCTTGAGACGCTCGCCCCCGGCACCGATCACCATGCCCTTCTGGCTGGTACGCGCCACCACGATGGCGCAGGCGATGCGCCGCAACGCCCCCTCCGTCTCGAAGCGCTCCACCGTCACGTGGCACTGGTGAGGCAACTCCTCGCCGGTGAGCCGGAACACCTTTTCTCGCACCAGCTCGGCAGCGAGAAAGCGCTCGCTGCGATCGGTCAGCGCATCCGCATCATGCAGCGCCTCGCTCTCGGGCAGGTGCCGCTCCAGCGCCTCCAGCAGAACCTCGCACTGGGTACCTGCAGCGGCGCTCACAGGTACGATTTCAGCGAACGAATGCTCATGGCGCAGGCGGTCGATGAAAGGCAGCAGCAACGACTTGTCAGCCAGCCTGTCGACCTTGTTGACGGCCACGATCACCGGCACCCCTGGTTCCAGCCTGCGCATCAGTTCGGCATCGGCTTCGTCGCAGCGCAGCGCCTCGACCACTAGCAATACCACGTCCACGCCGCCGAGCGAATCAGTTACGGTCCGATTGAGCGACCGGTTGAGCAGCCCGCCGTGGCGGGTCTGGAAGCCCGGCGTGTCAACGAACATCACCTGGCTGGCCGACCGCGTGACCACACCGAGAATCGGGTGTCGGGTGGTTTGCGGCTTGCGCGAGACGATGCTCAGCTTCTGACCCACCAGCCGGTTGAGAAGGGTGGACTTGCCCACGTTGGGGCGCCCTACGATGGCCACGTGGCCGGCGCGGTGCAGGCCCGCGCTCACCGCCACCCCAGCTGATCCAGGGCCGCCTCGGCTGCCGCCTGTTCGGCCGCGCGCCGGCTGGATCCGGTGCCTGTGGCAGTCACGCCGAGCGCGTCGATACCACACTCCACGTCGAATCGCTGCTGATGGGCCGCACCGTGGGTCGAGAGAACGCGATAGACAGGTAACGTCAGTCTCCGCGCCTGAAGGCTCTCCTGAAGGGTGGTCTTCGGGTCCTTGGTCGCCTGCGCGGCGTTCAGATTTGCCAGCTGCGTTTCAAAGAATCCCAGCGCCAGCGCCTGGGCAGGGGCGAAACCGCCATCCACAAAAACTGCGCCGATGACAGCCTCGAGGGTATCCGCCAGGATGGAGGGCCGCGCCGCTCCCCCGCTGCGGACCTCTCCCTCACCCAGGCGCAGGCGTTCCCCGAGACCGACGGCCACCGCGACGCCGGCAAGAGCGCTCTGATTGACGAGACTCGCACGCAGCCGCGACAGGTCGCCCTCAGACATGGCCGGAAAACGCCGGAAAATCTCCGCCGCGACGGCGCAGTTGAGCACTGCATCGCCCACGAATTCGAGCCGCTCATTGTGAGGCTGGCCATGGGAGCGATGTGTAAGCGCCTGGCGCAGCAACGAGGGATTCCGAAACTGGTATCCGGCGAACGCCAGATCCTCAATACCCGCCATCTTTACGGCAAAGCTCCGCAGCCTAGCCGTCGGACGATACGTCGAAATTGAACAGCAGGCTGACGTTACGGAACAGCTGCACCCTGCGCTCGTAGGAGACAGCGATGGAAAAGGTGTTGCCATTCTTGCTGATGTCGAGATCCCGCCCCTGAACCGATGTGATGTCATCCACCGTCGCGCGGTTGTCGAATCCGAACTGGATCTCACGGATGGAACGGGCCTCCTGGCTGGTTGCCAATTCCTTGATGTTTCGGGAAATGGCATAGTACTCAATGTACAGCGGGAGGACCTTCAACCCCAGCAGGACAACGAAAACCAACAAGCCTCCGATCAGGATGAGGCCAATCAGGCTTAACCCACGTTGCGTTTTCATGCGCCTAGCCTCCATGCTGTGGCGACGATTCTTGGGACCTGCCTCAACGGATGCCCATGCCCACACGCTTGAACTCGCCGAAGTTCCACCAAATCAGAAATGCCTTTCCCACCACATTTTCGTCAGGCACGAATCCCCAGTAGCGGCTGTCGCTGCTCGAATCGCGGTTGTCTCCCATCATGAAGTAGTGGCCGGCGGGCACCTTGCAAATGAACCCGTCTTCATTGTAGCCACAGTTCTCGCGGAAGGGGTATGCCCGCACCCCGGCGAGCTGCACCGGGGGGGCGTCCAAATTCACGATCACTGAGTGCCCTCGCTCGCCGAGCGTTTCGCGAAAGCGCCGCGCGCTGATGAAATTGAGGCCGGAATCCGCGTAGTTGAAGTCCGGCTCGGTTTCCACCGGGACCAGTTCCCCGTTGAGCGTGAGGCGCTTGTTGCGATACTCGATAACGTCCCCGGGGGTGCCCACAACCCGCTTGATGTAGTCGACGGACGGGTTCTCCGGGTACCGGAACACCATGACCTCGCCGCGCTTCGGTGTGTTCATCGGGATCACCTTGGTGTTGAGAACCGGGATGCGGATCCCATACGTGAATTTGTTCACCAGGATGAAATCCCCCACGAGCAGCGTCGGGATCATGGAGCCCGAGGGAATCTTGAAGGGCTCCACCAGGAAGGAGCGCAGCAGGAACACCACGAGAATCACCGGGAAGAAGCTCTTCGGGTATTCCACCCACCAGGGCTCGCTCGACCCCGCCGGGCGGCGGCGGCGCAGCACCTGTCGGTCCAGCAAGGCGATGCCCCCAGTGAACACAAGCAGAAAAAGCATCACGAGCGCGAAATTCACTCCGTCTCCCCGTCCTTTCGCCTCATTTCGATTCAACCTGCAGGATGGCCAGGAAAGCCTCCTGCGGAATCTCCACGCTGCCCACCTGTTTCATCCGCCGCTTGCCGGCCTTCTGCTTTTCCAGCAGCTTTTTCTTCCTGGTGATGTCACCGCCATAGCACTTGGCGAGCACGTTCTTGCGCAGGGCCTTGATATTCTCGCGCGCAATGATGTGCGCACCGATGGCCGCCTGAACTGCCACGTCGAACATCTGCCGGGGAATCAGCTCTCGCATGCGGGCTGCGAGTTCGCGGCCGCGGTGCTGGGCGTTGGACCGATGCACGATCAGAGAAAGCGCGTCCACCTTGTCGCCGTTGATGAGGATGTCGAGCTTCACTAGATCGTCGGCACGGAATTCCTTGAACTCGTAGTCCAGCGAGGCATAGCCACGGCTGACCGACTTCAGCTTGTCGAAGAAGTCCATCACGACCTCGTTCAGCGGCAACTCGTAGTTCAGCATCACCTGCCGCCCCATGTACTGCAGGTTGCGCTGACTGCCACGCTTCTGGTTGCACAGCGTGATGACCGGGCCCACGTATGCCTCCGGCACGAGGATGGTGGCGGTGATGATGGGCTCGCGGATCTCCTCGATCTTCGCGGCGTCCGGCAGGCGCGACGGGTTCTCAACCTCCTGGATCGACCCGTCACGCATCACCACCTGATACACCACCGTCGGAGCAGTAGTGATCAGGTTCATGCCGTACTCGCGCTCCAGGCGCTCCTGCACGATGTCCATGTGCAACAGGCCGAGGAAGCCGCAGCGGAATCCGAAACCCAGCGCCTGAGACGTCTCGGGCTCGTAGCGCAGCGACGAGTCGTTCAGGTGCAGCTTCTCGAGTGCATCGCGCAACGCCTCGTACTCGCTTGACTCCACCGGATAGAGCCCGGCGAACACCTGGGGCTTGATCTCCTTGAAGCCCGGCAGCGGCTCGGCTGCGGGCCGCTCGGCGGTGGTGATGGTGTCGCCGACGAGCGCGTCCGAAAGCTGCTTGATGCCGGCGATCACGAACACCACCTCGCCGGCACCG
>DAIPHN010000253.1:0-3754 GCA_036771335.1 Burkholderiales bacterium | reverse complement strand
TGCCTGGCCATCGGCGGCTGCGACAAGAACATGCCCGGCGCCATGATGGGCCTGATCCGCGCCAACGTGCCCGGCATCTTCGTCTACGGCGGCACCATCCTGCCGGGCCGCTACAAGGGGCAGGACCTCAACATCGTCAGCGTCTTCGAGGCCGTGGGCCAGTTCAGCGCCGGCAAGATGAGCGAGGAGGACTTCTGCGAGATCGAGAAGCGCGCCATCCCCGGCAGCGGCAGCTGCGGCGGCATGTACACCGCCAACACCATGAGCTCGGCCTTCGAGGCGCTGGGCCTGAGCATTCCCGGCTCGTCGACGCTGGCCAACGTCGAGGACCCGATCGTCGAGTACACCCGGGAAGCCGCGCGCGTGCTGTACCGCGCCGTGCAGGCCGACCTGAAGCCGCGCGACATCGTCACCAAGAAGTCCATCGAGAACGCCGTGGCCGTCATCATGGCCACCGGCGGCAGCACGAACGCGGTGCTGCACTTCCTGGCGATCGCGCACTGCGCCGGCGTGGAGTGGAGCATCGACGATTTCGAACGCATGCGCCGCAAGATCCCGGTGCTTTGCGACCTCAAGCCCAGCGGCCGCAACCTCGCCATCGACCTGCACCGCGCCGGTGGCATCCCGGCGGTGATGAAGGAATTGCTGGACGCCGGGCTGCTGCATGGCGACTGCATGACCATCACCGGCAGGACGGTGGCGGAGAACCTGGCCGACCTGCCGCCGCTGCGGACCGACCAGGACGTGATCCGCCCGGTCAGCCAGCCCATCTACGCCCAGGGTCACCTGGCCATCCTCAAGGGCAACCTGAGCCCCGAAGGCGCGGTGGCGAAGATCACCGGCCTGAAGAACCCGGTGATCACCGGCCCGGCCCGGGTTTTTGACGACGAGCAGAGTGCGCTGGCGGCCATCATGGCGGGCCAGATCCAGGCGGGCGACGTGATGGTGCTGCGCTACCTGGGCCCCAAGGGCGGTCCAGGCATGCCCGAGATGCTGGCGCCCACCAGCGCCCTCATCGGCCAGGGCCTGGGCGAGAGCGTGGGCCTCATCACCGACGGCCGCTTCTCCGGCGGCACCTGGGGCATGGTGGTGGGTCACGTGGCGCCCGAGGCCTACGCCGGCGGCCTGATCGCGCTGGTGAAGGAGGGCGACCGCATCACCATCGATGCGCACCAGCTGCTGCTGCAACTGGAGGTGCCGGACGAGGAGATCGCCCGCCGCCGTGCCGCCTGGACACAGCCGGCACCGCGCTACACCCGCGGCGTGCTGGCGAAGTTCGCAAAGAGCGCCGCCAGCGCCAGCCAGGGCGCCGTGCTGGACGGCGATTGAGGCCGGCCGAAAGCGGGGGGGCTACGGCTCCTTCCGCCGCCCGTCCTCGTTGACGTCCGGCGCGCGGGCCTGACGCTCGTCGGGCGACTGCCCGCGCCGGTGCTTGGCGATGACGGCTTCGGCCCGTCGCGCGCGGCGGGTGTCCAGGCCGAGGGCCTCCATGTCGCGCTCGCGGCGCTTGGCCTTGCGTTCGTCCAGCCGTTCCATGGCGCGGCGCTGGGTCCAGCCGGTGCTGTCGGCAAACGCCCACCACACCACGGCGCCGCCGAAGGGCGCGAGCACCCAGAACCACGACAGGCCGGCGAACGGGCCGATGTCGCCGAGCTTCAGCGCGACGAGCAGCACCCCTATCAGCACCAGAACCATGGCCTTGTCCTCCGGGGCCGGGCGCAATCTGCGTCCGGCGCTAGCATCCGGCCACACTGTAGTCGATGGTTCCGCTTCGCCGTGCCTACCCCTTCACTCCTGCATCGCCTTGCCGCCCTTGCGCTGGCGGTCCTGCTGACGTCCGCCGGGAGCCTCGTTCATGCCTCGACGCCGGCGGCGAGGCCGCCGGGGGCCGTTCTGGCGGCGCAGAAGGCTTGCATGGGCTGCCATGACGTGCAGCGCCGCAAGGTGGGCCCTTCGTTCCGGGCGATTGCCGAGCGCTACGCCACGCAGGCTGGCGCTGCCGAGGCGCTGGCCGTGAAGATCCGGCAGGGGAGTCGCGGCGCGTGGGGGATGGTGGCGATGCCGGCCAACCCCTCGATCACGCCGGAAGAGGCACGGGTGATCGCGGGGTGGGTGCTGGAGCAGAGGTAGTCTGCCCGCGAAAGCCAATGCGGGCACCGAGAACTTGGGGCCGGGTTCTGGTGCTCACTCACATCGCTGCGCGATGTGAATGAGCCCCGAACCCCGCCAAACGGCGCTGCGCGCCGTTCCGCGCGGGCGCGCGTCCTGGATCAGTTGGTCTGGGCCAACTGATCCAGGATGGCTGGGTTCTCCAAGGTCGAGGTGTCCTGGGTGATGGTCTCGCCCTTGGCGATCGACCGCAGGAGCCGTCGCATGATCTTCCCCGAGCGGGTCTTGGGCAGGTTGTCGCCGAAGCGGATGTCCTTGGGCTTGGCGATGGGGCCGATCTCCTTGGCCACCCAGGTGCGCAGCTCGTTGGCGATGCGACGCGCTTCCTCGCCGGAGGGGCGGGGGCGCTTCAGCACCACGAAGGCGCAGATCGCTTCGCCGGTGGTGTCGTCGGGGCGGCCCACCACGGCGGCTTCGGCCACCAGCTCGGTGTGCGAGACCAGCGCCGACTCGATCTCCATCGTGCCCATGCGATGCCCCGACACGTTCAGCACGTCGTCGATGCGGCCGGTGATGGTGAAGTAGCCCGTTTCGGCGTCCCGGATGGCGCCATCGCCCGCCAGGTAGTACCGGCCCTGGAAGTCGGCCGGGTAGTAGCTCTTCTTGAAGCGCTCCGGGTCGCCCCAGATGGTGCGGATCATGCTGGGCCACGGTCGCTTGATGACGAGGATGCCGCCCTGGCCCCAGGGCACGTCCTTGCCCGTCTCGTCCACCACCGCGGCCTGGATGCCGGGGAAGGGCAGGGTGCACGAGCCCGGCACCAGCGTGGTCGCGCCCGGCAGCGGGGTGATGACGTGGCCCCCCGTCTCGGTCTGCCAGAAGGTGTCGACGATGGGGCAGCGGCTGCCGCCCACGTGTCGGTGGTACCACTCCCAGGCCGCCGGATTGATCGGCTCGCCCACCGAACCGAGGATGCGCAGGCTCGACAGGTCGGAGTGCTTCGGATGCACGGCGTCGTTCGTCTCGGCCGCCTTGATCAGCGAGCGGATGGCCGTGGGCGCGGTGTAGAAGATCGTGACCTTGTGCTTCTCGATCGTCTTCCAGAAGCGGCTGGCGTCGGGGAACGTGGGGACGCCCTCGAACACGATCTCGGTGCCGCCCAGCGCCAGCGGGCCGTAGGCGATGTAGGTGTGCCCCGTCACCCAGCCGATGTCGGCCGTGCACCAGAAGATGTCGCTGTCCTTCAGGTCGAAGGTCCACTTCGTGGTGAGCGCGGCATGCAGGAGGTAGCCGCCGCTGCTGTGCTGCACGCCCTTGGGCTTGCCGGTGGATCCGCTGGTGTACAGCAGGAACAGCGGGTGCTCGGCGCCCACCCATTCCGGTTCGCAGGTGTCGGCGGCCTGCGCGGTGAGCTCGTGCATCCAGCGGTCGCGGTTGCCGTCCCAGGCCACGTTGCCGCCGGTGCGGCGGTACACGATGACGTCACGGATGGTCCCGCAGCCGCCGAGCTTCAGGGCCTCGTCGACGATGGACTTCAGCGGCAGGGCCTTGCCGCCGCGCATCTGCTCGTCGGCGGTGATGACCATGACGGCGCCGGCGTCCTCGATGCGGTCGCGCAGGCTCTGCGCCGAGAAGCCGCCGAACA
>DAIPHN010000252.1:0-3824 GCA_036771335.1 Burkholderiales bacterium | reverse complement strand
CCCGGCGGTGCGAGCCACCTTGGGCAGCTTTTCCGGGCCGATGACCACCAGCGCCACCACGCCGATAACCATCAACTCGCCAAAGCTGAAGTCGAACACCAGTCCCCCTTGGCCTGGGTCAGGTCCTGGACTTGTCCTTGACCTCGGCCTCGACGGTATGCCCGGCGCTGACACCTTCGAGCTTGGCGGTCGCCTTGGAGTCCTCGTCGCCCTTCATACCCTCCTTGAATCCCTTCACGGCTCCGCCCAGATCCTGGCCGAGGTTTCGGAGCTTCTTGGTACCGAAGATGAGCACCACCACCAACAAAACGATCAGCCAATGCCAGATGCTGAAGCTACCCATTGCGATTCTCCTTTTGCAAAACGCGCGCCGGGCAGGCCCGCGCGATCATGCCCGGCAACGGCCCGGGACCTCCGAGCACGTGCACGTGCAGGTGAAAAACGTCCTGACAACCAACCCTCCCGGTATTGCAGACGATGCGGAACCCGTCCGTGGAACCCTGTTCCGCAGCTAGCTTGTGCACCATCACCATCATGCGACCCATCACGCCAGCGTGGCGCGCATCGAGTCCAGCCATGGAATCAATATGCTCCTTGGTCACCAGCAGGAAGTGCACTGGCGCCACGGGCTGGATATCGTGAAAGGCCAGCAACTCGTCATCCTCGTACACCTTCCGGCTGGAGACCTCGCCGCGAACGATCTTGCAGAAGATGCAGTTGTCTGTGGTCATGTTCGTGGCGGGTTCGCCCGGGAATCGGGCGCTTCAGGAACCGGGGCGAGAAGCCTTCTCGTCAATGCCAGAGATGCCTTCGCGACGCTGCAATTCCGCAAGCACATCATCGGGGCCGAGCCCCGAATGCGCGAGCATGATCAGGCAGTGAAACCAGAGATCTGCCGTTTCGCGGACCACGAGGAGTTTATCACCACCCTTGGCGGCCAGGATCGTCTCGGTGGCCTCCTCGCCGACCTTCTTGAGGATCGCGTCGGTACCCCGCGCATACAGGCTGGCTGCGTAGGAACTGCGCGGGTCGGCTCCCTTGCGCCCCTCGAGGGCCTGCGCCAACCGATTCAGGACCGTGGACAATTCGCTCATGTCTCCCCCACCGTGTCGGGTGGTTTACCGTAGATGCGCCCAGGGTCCTGCAACACCGCCTCGGTGGTTTTCCAGACCCCGCCGCACAACTGGCGGAAAAAACAGCGCTCCCTCCCGGTGTGGCAGGCGATTCCTCCGGCCTGCTCCACGGCGAGCAGTATCACATCGCCGTCACAATCGAGCCGTACCTCCCGGACCAGCTGAACGTGGCCGGATTCCTCCCCCTTCTGCCACGGCCGAGCCCGCGACCGCGACCAATAGTGCGCCTCGCCGGTGCTGACCGTGCGCGCCAGCGCATCGCGGTTCATCCATGCCAGCATCAGCACCCTGCCGCTCCGGGCATCCTGGGCAATGGCGGGAACGAGGCCGGCGGCGTCCCAGTTCACTTCGTCGAGCCAGTCGCTCACGGAACAACCTGCCTTACCTCGATGCCGCGGCTGGCCATGAACCTCTTGGCCTCGCCCACGGTGTGCTGGCCGTAATGAAAGATACTGGCAGCCAGCACCGCGTCGGCATGGCCCTGGTCAACGCCCTCGGCGAGGTGCTCCAGGCTGCCAACGCCGCCGCTGGCGATGATTGGAATATCGAGCACATCGGAAAACGCCCGGGTAAGCTCCAGGTCGAAGCCCTGTTTTGTGCCGTCCCGATCCATACTAGTGAGCAGGATCTCGCCTGCGCCCGCAGCCTGCATCCGCCGGCCCCACTCCACTGCGTCCAGGCCCGTGCCGCAGCGGCCGCCGTGAGTGAATACCTCCCAGCGCGGCGAGCCCTCGCCGCAGGTGCGCTTTGCGTCCACCGCCACCACGATGCATTGCGCACCGAAGAACCTCGACGCCTCTGCCACGAACCCGGGATCCTGTACTGCGGCGGTATTGATGCTGACCTTGTCGGCCCCCGCGTTGAGCAAGCGGCGGATGTCAGCCACGCTGCGCACCCCGCCACCTACCGTCAGCGGTATGAATACCTGCGCGGCCACCTGCTCGACCACATGCACGATGGTGTCGCGGCCGTCCGAGCTGGCAGTGATGTCCAGGAAGGCTATCTCGTCCGCACCCTGCTCGTCGTAACGGCGAGCCACCGCCACCGGATCGCCGGCGTCGCGCAGGCCGGTGAAATTGACGCCCTTCACAACTCGGCCGCGATCCACGTCAAGGCACGGGATGATGCGGGTGGCGAGGCCCATGGCGAAATGTCGACGGGAAGGGCGGCGGCGCGGCGGGTGCTCAGCCGCCCAGCTCGTCGGCGAGAGCCTGGGCTGCCGCGAGGCCCAGCCGGCCTTCGTACAGCGCGCGGCCGGCGATGGCGCCGCTGATACCCTCCAACTGCGCCGCACACAGCCGGCGCACGTCCTCCAGGTCGGTGACGCCGCCGCTGGCGATGACAGGAACGGACAGTTCCCTCGCCAGCGCCACTGTCGCCTCCACGTTGACCCCGTTCATCATGCCGTCGCGACCGATGTCGGTGTGAATGATGGCTTCGACGCCGTAGTCCTGGAACTTGAGCGCTAGATCGCGGACATCGTGCCCGGTGAGCTTGGACCAGCCCTCAACGGCCACCTTGCCGTCGCGGCAGTCAAGCCCCACCATGATTTGGCCCGGGAAGGCATGACAGGCATCGTGCAGGAACCCCGGGGTCTTCACGGCTGCCGTGCCAATGATCACGTAGGCAATGCCGTCGTCCAGGTAGCGCTCGATGGTGTCCAGATCGCGTATGCCGCCGCCGAGTTGCACGGGGGTGCTGTCACCCACCGAGCGCAGGATGGCCTTCACGGCCGGGGCGTTGCGCGGCCGTCCGGCCACGGAGCCGTTCAGGTCCACCAGATGCAGGCGCCGCGCACCCTGCTCCACCCAGTGGCGCGCCATGGCAGCCGGATCTTCGGAAAACACCGTGGCACGATCCATCTCGCCCTGGCGCAGGCGGACGCAGTGACCGTCCTTGAGGTCTATGGCCGGGATGATGAGCATAGTGGCGCCTGGGCGATTGCAGCCACGCGGGGGCGGCGTGAGTACGGTCGGGGGACGCTGAAACGGGCCCGTTTCCGGTCACCGGGCTGAACCCGATTCCCAGGACATGAAGTTGGACAGCAGCCTCAGACCGCTCGCGTGGCTTTTTTCGGGGTGAAACTGAACAGCGAACAGTCTAGCCTTCGCCACTGCGCAGGTAAACGGGCCTGGGTAATCGGTTGTGCCGGCCACCAGTTCCGGATCGGCCGGCTCCACGAAGTAGCTATGCACGAAGTAGAAGCGCTCACCCTCGGGGATGCCGGCCCAGAGAGGATGGGCCCGAGTCTGGTGCACGCGGTTCCAGCCCATGTGGGGCACCTTCAGGCGCCGGCCGGCGGCGGCCGTCGGGCCCTCGGCGGGAAAGCGTCGCACCTTCCCGGGCAGAATGCCCAACCCGGCCACGTCACCCTCCGCGCTACGCTCGAACAGCATTTGCAGGCCGATGCAGATGCCCAGGAAGGGCTTGCTGGCGGCGGCGCGCAGCACCGCGGCGCGCAACCCCCGGGCGTCGAGTTCGCGTATGCAATCGGGCATGGCGCCCTGCCCGGGGAACACCACCCGCCGGGCGGCATCGATTTCCTCGGGCCGGCTGGTCACCCCCACCACCCGGCCGGGAGCCACGTGTTCCAAGGCCTTCGCCACCGAGCGCAGGTTACCCATGCCAAAGTCAACCCCGGCCACGTCCATGGCGCTACAGGCTCCCCTTGGTGGAGGGCCGCCGGCCGGC
>DAIPHN010000251.1:0-3969 GCA_036771335.1 Burkholderiales bacterium | reverse complement strand
AAGCCCGCCCGGGAAAGGTCCAGGTCCCGCAGTGTCGAGAAGGGTAGCGCCAGGATGACCCGGTCGTACTGCTCGGTGCGGTCGCCTGCGGCATCGCGCAGCGCGAGGCTCAGCCGCCCACCGGCGATCCGTTCGAGCCCCGCGAGACGGGCCCCGGTGGTCACGCGGCCGTCCAGATCGCCCGTCAGCCGCGTCACGATGCGGTCGTTGCCGCCGCGCACGTGATAGCGCTGGTCGGAGCCGGCGTAGGGCTCGAAACGGTCGGCCTCGGACACGGCCAGGGTCGCCACGATGCTCACCGCCGAAATGCGCGCCGTGTCCGCCGCGAATTCCTCGGTGTAGGCATTGTCCAGCGACCGGCCCAGGCGGGAGGCGCGCCCGCCGGGCACGTGGCGGTCGATCCACTGGGCCACGCTGAGGCGGTCGAGGGCGCGCGCGGCCTTGCTGGCGCCGCGATAGCCGTAGGACTGGCCCATGGCCCTGGCCTGGCGCTGCACCACGCGATGGACGGGCTGGAAATCGCGCGTGGCCTCCTCTGGGGAGTAGGCGGCGCCGTCCAGCCAGGCGAGAGGTGCGGTGCCGGGGGCCTCGGCGGCGAGTACGTCGTCCAATTCCAGGCCCAATGCACCGCACAGGGCGATGATCTCCTCGTGCGCCGAGTCAATGAACTCGCCGCCGCGCTCGGCCACCTGCTGCTGCTCGAACGCCGAGCGCTCGGAGTAGCAGCGGCCGCCCACCCGCTGCGCGCCCTCGTACACGGTGCAGTCCAGGCCGGCCCGGCGCAGCGTCCACGCCGCGGTGAGGCCCGCCAGCCCGGCGCCCACTACGGCGATGCGCGGGGCGGTGGCCCGTGCCGCCGCAGCTGCCCAGCCGGGCGCAGCCGCCAGCGCGCCAAGAGCTGCTCCGCCAGCGAGGAGGCGGCGCCGGACGGGGACAAGTTCGTCGGACGGTGCACCGCCTGCGCTGGCGCGGGCGATGCGCTGCAGGGCGCACAGGAGCGGGGTTCTGGCCATGGTCCGGATTTCCTCGATCGGTATTGCTTCAGGCAACGATCCACGATTCGATCAAGCGGCCGCCGCACAGGCTGGTGGTGAGTTCCACCCAGCGCGCCAGCGCCGCCTCGATCATGGCCCGGTCCGTTCCCGCGTGCCCCTGGAGAATGCAGAACACGGTGCGGGTGTCGGGGGTGACGCGGGTGCGCTCGCACTGGCGGTGCTCCAGGCGGCAGAGGATCTCGCCGCTTTCGTCCACATAGGCGTATTCGCCAGTGTGCACGGCTTCCGGCGCGGCGGCGCCCAGCGGTACGAAGCGCTCCGCGCCGGTGGTGATGCGCAGGGTGACTCCGCCCCGCACCGCGGCCACGTCATGGGCGCCCAGCGAAAGGCGCGTCTCGAGGGACACGGCATTGTAGATGTCCACCACAGGGTTGATCGCGGGAATGAGGGACTTGCGCTGGAACAGGCTCACCAGGGCCTCGGCCGAGGCGGGGAAGCGGCGGTTGGATCGTCCGATGGCATCGTGCAGGGCACGAAATCCCGCCAGCACGGGGTCGTTTTCCACGAAGCCCGGTACCAGCTCGGTTTCAAGGCGGCGGCGCAACTGGGCGCGCAGAACCGGCAATCCGTCCGGCTCCACGTCGTTGCGCAGCCCGTCCATCAAAGCAAAGGCCCCGCGCACCCCGAGCGCGCGAACCTCGTCGCTGATGTGGAAACGCAGTGATGGCATCGGCATTTTCGTGCGGCGTCGGGGCGGGCGTGGGCGGTGATATCCTGAGAAGTCGGGTGGCGGGCCCGCGCCCGGATCAAGGGAATTTAGCAGATGCACATCAATGCACGCAGGGTTCTAGCAGCGGCCGCGCTGCTTTTCGTTGGCGCCTGTTCGGGCATGGGCACGCGCCCGCAGCCTCCATCGGTCACGGTGTCGGATGTGCGCATGGGCACTGCAAGCGTCATGGAACAGCAGTACTTCGTGAAGCTGAGGGTGCAGAATCCCAACGATACCGAATGGAGAGTGCGCGGCGTGAGCTTCACGCTCGAGCTGAACGGCCAGCCCTTCGCCAAGGGCGCGGGCGGCGAAGCGGTGACCGTGCCGCGCCTCGGCTCCGCAGTGATGGAGGTGGAGGCCATCAGCGGCCTCTCGGGCATCCTTCGGCAGCTTTCTACAATGCAGGAGGGCAAAGCGGGGCAGGGCGTTTCCTACCGCATCAAGGGCCGGCTCGTGACGCGCAATGCGGGCTCGCTGCCCTTCGAGGACAGCGGCGAGTTCCGGCCCGGGGCGGCCTCGCCAGCCCGGTGAGCGCCTCTGCCCAGCCCGGCGTCGGGGTGCCGAAGATCGGCATTCGGCGCGACGACTCCAGTCGGCGCTGGGATGCTGTTCTCGACGGCGAGGTGATCGGGCATGCCACATGGTCGCCGTCGATGCGCGATACGCGGACGGTGATCCTCGGCCACACCGAAGTGGACGCGCGGCACGAAGGGCACGGCGTGGGCGCAGCTCTGGTGCGGGGTGTTCTCGACGATCTGCGCGGGCGCGGCATGCAGGTGATTCCGGCGTGCAGCTTCGCCGCCGCGTACCTCAGGCGGCACCCGGAGTACGCCGCGCTGGTGCCGGAGGCTGAACGTGCCCGCTTCGGACTGTAGCGGGCAGGGGTCTGCCTGCACGGGTGAGCGGAGCTCCCGGGTGAATGACCCGCGTGCCGCCGCGGGTCAGACGACACCGTCGGCGTGCAGCCGCGCGATCGCAGCGTTGTCGTAACCGAGCTCTGCGAGGATCGCATCAGTATGCTGGCCGACGGCGGGGATGGGGTCCATTCGCGGCTCGAACTCGGCCGGGATGCCGGGCGGCAACAGGGCCTTTACGGAACCGGCGGGCGTTTCGATGTCCGCCCAGCGGTTGCGCGCGGCGAGCTGGGCGTGGTTCCACACCTCGGCCATGTCGTTCACACGGGCGTTGCCGATCTGCGCGGCGTCCAGGCGCGCCACCACCTCTCCGGCGGCGAGGCCGGCGAGGGCTTCCACGATGATGGGGTACAGCGCATCGCGGGCGGCGGAGCGCTTCGGATTGGAGTCAAAGCGCGGGTCGGCCCTGAGTTCAGGCTTCATCAGCACCTTGTCGCAGAACGCCGCCCACTCGCGCTCGTTCTGGAGGCCCAGCATCACCACCTTGCCGTCTCCGGCAGGGAAGGGGCCGTAGGGGTAGATGGTGGCGTGGGCGGCCCCGGCGCGCGCCGGCGGAGCTGCGCCGTCGTAGGCGTAGTACAGCGGGAAGCTCATCCACTCGGCCATGCTCTCCAGCATGGAGATGTCGATTCGGCAGCCTTTTCCGGTGCGGCCGCGGGCGAGCAGCGCCGCGAGGATGTTGCTGAAGGCGTACATGCCCGAGGCAATGTCCACGATGGAACACCCCGCCTTGGAGGGGGTTTCCGGTGTGCCGGTCACCGACAGCAGGCCAGCCTCGCTCTGGATGAGCAGGTCGTAGGCCTTCTTGTCGCGATACGGGCCGTCGGCGCCGTAGCCGGAGATGTCGCACACGATGAGCCGCGGATGGCTGGGTTCCAGTTGCTCGTGGGAAAAGCCCATGCGCGCCGCCGCACCCGGGGCGAGGTTCTGCACCAGTACGTCGGCATGGGCGAGCAACTGGTGAACGATCCGGACCGCCTCGGGCCGCTTCAGATCGAGGGTGATGCTCTCCTTGGAGCGATTGGTCCACACGAAGTGCGAGGACAGGCCGCGTACGCGCCGGTCGTAGGCGCGCGCCGGATCGCCCACGCCGGGACGCTCGATCTTGATGACCCGCGCTCCGAGTTCGGCCAGTTGCCGGGTGCAGAACGGCCCGGCAATGCCGTGCTCGAGCGCCACGACGGTGATGCCTTCCAGAGGTCGCATGGCTGGTTCGCTCGGAAAAAGCGCGCATGCTACAGCGCCCGGCGCGGTTTCCTCGCCAGCGGGCTCGCGGGCTTCGCCCGGCCGG
>DAIPHN010000250.1:0-4065 GCA_036771335.1 Burkholderiales bacterium | reverse complement strand
GTCCGGCTTTCCTCGATCAGCCAGCCCAGGTACTCGCCCGTAACCGGGGGGTAGTCGGGCCTCACCAGATTGGCGGCAACCGCCTCGACCAAGCCTTTGCGGTTGACGCGGGTGCCCTGGCTGGCGCGGGTCACGGGCACGGAAGGCGGCGGCACCGTCTCCGGCACGGCAACGAGATTCAGCAGTGGATGGACGATAGTCATGGAGTACCCCTAAAGATAAGTATCTGGCTGCGATATAGTATTAGTATCCGGTATTTTATTCGAGTATTCCTACGCTGTTTGGGTATGAGTAATAGCGGCAAAGACGTGGCGCGGCGCCCAGGTGCTACCGCGCGCCTGCTTGATGCGCAGCAGGTATTCCTCAAAGAAAGGCCACTCCTTGTCGATGTGGTCGTAGGGCGCGGGCTTTAGGCGCATAATTTAGTATCCGGTTATCGACTCAAGTATCCCTAGAGTACCTGGATAAGGCGATGCTGCGCCATTAGTAATTTTGTGAACATAGAAACCAACTTTATCAATGTTGGCTACCCAATCAGATTTTGCTACCTGGTAAACCTGGAGCCAAACAGTTCCATTATCAGAGACATAATAAGTTAAGTTGGTGGCGTCTTTAACTATACGTAACCACGGATATTCTCTTGGGATACCTATTCTTTGGTAATTTGTTGCATGGGTGGTTGCGTTTGTCCATTTATCAATATCAAGATAGAACTCGCCTGACCCGCCCGCATTAACGTAATTCAAAGTCTGACGTATAGAGGTTATGCGCCCGGTCGCACTATCGCGCAGGTACAGGGCGACACTTGAAACCCAGCGCGCAAGGTGAACTGCGCTAATCTTTGCTTTAACGTCAAAGGTTCCCGACGTGATCGCCCGGTCTATTCCTCGAATTTGATCCGTGGTATCTCCACCCGGAGAAAACAGTTCAAGCCACGCCGCTCCGTCGGTAATGGTTGCGCTTCCCTGGTTCAGCCACGCCCACCCGCCCGCCGCAAAGGTCGGCGGCACGACAATCGTTCCGGCGCTGTCGTAAGACTGCTTTGGGCCTTTGATGATGATGAAGTGGACTTCAGTCGAATCCACCAACAAGGTGGGACTGCTTGGACGGCACACGGCAATCGAAAATCCCGACACCGTAGGCGACATGACCGTTGCGACTGACGCATATGAAATACCGCTCTCGCCCCACGCATTCGCCACTACGACATAGTTGGCATCCGGCATTGCCGTCGTGAACGTCACGGCGTAGCTGCCCGCCGCTGTTCGCGTGATCGTGTTGATGTGGCTACTTTTCTTCTGGATGGTCAGCGTTCCGCCGGAATAGCCAAACTTAGCCCAGGCGACCACATCGTCAGGCGAAAGCTGGCCGCCCACAGCAGCAAACGACAAACCTCCGGCGCCATCCGAAACAATCGCCTGTCCGCTGGACCCGTAGGTGTTCGGCAGCAGAAACGTCAGGTCCGCCGCTGCCGTCGCCGGTCCTCTCACCCCGACCGTGCGCGCGCCGTCCGCAGTGGTCAGCTTCAGCGCCTTGGAGGCCGCGATGGTCTGGTCTTGCGTGAACGTGTTGGCCGAGCCAAGCGCGGCATACGCGGACAGCGACAGATCGCTGGCGTTCATGAAAGCCAGACCACCCAGCATCCAGTTGCGTGGCACTTCATTCGGCCCCAGGCCCAGCTTCACCTGTTCCCAGGTATCGGTCGCGGTGCGATGCGCCAGCCCGGCCCCGCTGAACCCTTCCACGGCGGCGAGGTCGTTCGCCAAGGCGAACGTGGGGTTGCCGGCCACGCCGCCGGGGTTGGTGATGGTGATGCCGGCAGCGGGCGCGGTCAGCGTCCGCGCCGCCCAGGTGTCGGTCGCGGTGCGCGCGGCGAATCCGGTGCCCGAGAGGGCCGCCAGCGCCGTGAGATTGGCATCCGCCGGCTGACTGCCGCCGCCGCCGGCCGGCGTCGAGACCGACCAGCCCCCGCCCCCATCGGTGTAGAGATACCCCGGCGTACCGGCCAAGGCCGCGATCGCGGTCAGATCGGCGTCGAGCGGCTGGTAAAGACTGCCGTGGGTGTGGTCGCTCCGGGCCACGGTTGTGGCGGCGCCGGTGCCAGCAAAGCCGGTGATCGCGTTGGCCGCGTGGGCCGTCGACATCGCGTCGGTGATGCCGTAGCCCGCGAGGGTGGTGGGCTTGCCGCTGGTGATCTTGCTCCAGTCGAGGTTGGGGATGTCGCCCGCCGCCAGGGAGGCCCCGCCGGTCACCAGCCCTTTCACATTGACCGTGACCTTGGGGTAGGTGCCCGCGCTCACGCCGCTGTTGGCCAGGGTGACGCTGAGCGCGGTCGTGCCGGTGCCGGTCGCGTCGCCGGAGAGTGTGATCGTCTGGTTGGCGGTCAGGTAGCTTGCCGTATCCAGGGCCCACGTGTCCGCCGCCGTTTTGCGCAGCAGTCCGGCGGTTCCGGCCAGCCCGGCAATCGCGGTCAGATCGGCATCCAGCCGCTGATAGTCATTGGCCGACTGGTAGGCCATGGTCCCGAGCATCCAGTTCAGCGGCACCTGCCCTGCCCCGATCCCAATCCCGACCTGGGTCCAGGCGTCGGTCCCGGTGCGCAGCGCCAGGCCGGTCCCGCCCAACCCCTCGAGGGCGGCCAGGTCGTTGGCCAGCGCCAGCGTCGGGTTCCCGGCAACACCGGCCGGATGGGTGACCGTCAGGCCGGCGGCCGGAACGGCCAGGCTGCGCAAGGCCCAACTATCGGTGCCGGTGCGTACGGCAAAGCCGGTCGCTGAAAGCGCTGCCAGGGCTGTAAGGTCGGCGTCGAGTGGCTGATAGAGGCTGCTGTGGGTGTGGTCGCCGGCGGCCACCTGGCCGGCCGCCACGCCTACCGGCAGATAAATGACCGGCACCTTGGCATCCGCGCCGAGCGGCGCCACGCCGTTCGCGCTGGCCCGCGCGGCCTGCACTGTGTTGAGGTTCTGCACCGCCTGGAGCAGGTCGGCGCGGGCCAGCGCGGGGTTGTCGGCGCCCGAATCCAGGTTCGTGGTGGAAACAGTGACGGAAGGCCAGCTCATGGTCAGTACCCTTGCACGATGGCGTCAATGGTGGCATCGGCCAGCGCGCCAGCCGCGTTGTACAGCTTGAGGCGCGGGCCGGTCGCGGTGTTCTTGTCGATGATTTCGTAGCCCCAGCGGCCGCCGACGTTTTGGAACGTCAGCGTCACCGCCTCGATGGCGGTAAATCCCGCCACCGGCAGGTGAATGTCGCCCACCCCCAGGCGATGGCTCCCGGTCAGCGCGGCCGTATCCAGGTTGGTGAGGGTTTGGGTGCGCGGTTTGCCGACCGCGAAAACCTGCAGATCCTTGAGGATCGGAAAGACCCCGCTGACCGTGACCCGGACCTTGAGGTAGCGGGCGGCAATGAATCTCGGCAGCGCGCCCCAACTGGTCCAGGTGGTGCCGTCGCTGCTGTGCGATTCCTGCACGCTGACCGTCCCCTCGGCGACGACCGCCACGGAGGGCGCAAAGGTGTAGACCGCCCCCAGGTCCAGCGGGACTTCCTCATAGATGAGCGTCCCATAAGGGGCGTTCGGCCACCGCTCCCAGGCATCCCAGGTGGTCAAGGCCGCCCAGGTGCCGGCCGGGGCATTGTCGGGAATCAGCCAGTTGGTGCCGGCGTCACGCATAGGATTGGCTCCCCGCCCAGGCGGTGGCGCCGGCGGAACGCTGGGCGATGGTGTTCAGATGCGGCGCCACGGCCAGGGTTTTGCTCAAGAACGTGGCATTGGCGGATTCGTTGCCGCTGGTGTCGATCGCCTTGACGGCGAAGGTGTAGGCCCCGGCCGCCAGTTGTACGGTCTCCCAGGGGGAATACTGGAGGGCGCCGCTGTGCAAAGGCGTCATGGCGGCCCAGTTGGTGCTGACCCCAAAGGCATAGCGGATCAGGTAGCCGCCCAGGTCCAACGGCGGCCGGTGGAGCTCGAAGGTGAACCGGCGCACACCGTCCGGCAGTTACGCCAGTTCGAAGCGGTCGACGTCGGGCGGCGGGGCCGTCATGCCGGCGACCCGGAACGGCCCCGAC
>DAIPHN010000249.1:0-4100 GCA_036771335.1 Burkholderiales bacterium | reverse complement strand
TCGCCAGCATTGAAGAAAACAGCCAAAACGCAGGTTCAACTGCGATTCTTAGGGTCATTGCAGGATTTCGAGGGCGGGACGCTCAAGAGACGGACAGAGAACAGAGAGAGAAATCGGGCCGCTAAGGCCCCTGGACAGCCATCGGCGCGAGGGTGGCGCTCAAGAGGCAGGCGCGCGGAACCGCGCCAACACTGGGGGAGCGGACGAAAAAAAGCCCAACCGGAAAGGGTTGGGCTCTGGGTAAATGGTGGTGGGGTGGAACCCTGCGCCAAACCTATGTAACTCAGCGCCTTAGAGCCGCTGCGAACTCCCGCGGAAAGGTGCGGAATCCAGCCCCAACTTCCGATAATCCTACCAGTTCTGCCCTGGCCGGGTCACCAACCGAGTGCATCAGGCAGGACGCCAGTTCGATTCCATTTGCGGAATTGAACCCGCGTCCGCAAGACGTCTACGCTGGCCCGATCGCGGGCGACCGGAGCGGGTCACGTCAGCCGCACTGGCCGTGCAACTTTTGGTCGGCGAGCTGAACTCGCGGTCTGCAGGTTTGCTTCCCGGCTGAGAATCCGAAGAACCGCTTGGTCATGGTGGAAGGCTCGGAATGCCTCAGTCACGGCGCTGTCCACGAATGTTGCAGTGGTCTGGCCGTCAGCCGGGGCGGAAACGATGCCGTCCGGGATGTCCCTCGACCAGCCCCTGGCAGCTCGGAAGCCACTCACCATGTGCGAGAAGTACGGCCATGCGTGGTCAAGGTGTGCGCCGTCGATGGTGACCATCATTCCGGTTAACTCACACTCAACCCGGCCCTGATCATCGCCGTACTGCGCAAACGCCTGCTTCTTGGCGAGGACGCGGTCGAGTGCGACCGCCTGCCGGCACGCGTTGTAAAAATCTTGGGACCGCCCCTTCGGCTTGCCCTTGACCGCATCGATGTACGAGAAGTCGGTTTCAGTGCCGTCCTGCCGAACAATCCAGAACCCCGATGTGCTCCAGCCGGTCCCGGTATTCAGACGTCGCTCAAAGTGAGCAATCTGGCCGGCCCTTTTGTGGGTTCCCCAACAGCATCGAGCACCGGGTCAAAGCGCTCGATGAGCGCCACCAGATCTGTGTGGTCAGCCGGGTCGACGATCTGCTGACCATCCTGATACCGGTGAAGCACGGCCTTGTAGTGGTCGAGGGCGCTGCTCTGGGTCCGGAAGCTCCTCGAGCCGATTACGACAGGTTTAGCCATTTTTCATTTCTCCCGGCTCATTAATCACTGGCCCACAGCCGCTCGTCATCCTGGGTCGCGGCCCAGAAGTCATCGAACAGCGCCAGCTTGGCTTCGTTGGCCGTCGGGTATGTCCGCGGACCGAATCGATCCCCGATCTTGTAGCCCCAGCGACTCGTCTTCGTTGGATAGACCACCAGGTTGTAGCCGTCGAGATTGAGGAAGCTGTTCCCCTTGGCGGACCTGCGCCATGAGCGTTGCAGCCAGCGGGTCCGGCGTGCTGCTCGGTTGCGCAGTCTTGCCTCGCGCCGCCTCGGTCCCTCGTAGTCGTCACTCATCTTCTCGGCGCAGACGCAGCCGACCTCCAGGCTCTCGTCCAGATCCGGGTGCTCCATGATGTGGACGTAGCGGATCTTCTCGTTGCCGCACATCTGGCAGGTGGCGTAATCGGTTTCGTCTGCCGGACCGCCATCGGCCCGCAAGTCGACGACGTCGACGCACGTCCACCCCTTGTGCGGTACGCCAGCCGTGTCCCATAGGTTCCCGCTCATGCCTGCTCTCCTATTCCGGAGGCGGTGGGGCACCCCATCGCCAAATTCTGCTTGACAAGTAAGTAGAATATAACAAACATAGCAGACATGACAAAACAAAACGATTTTCCAGCGATACTCCGCGTCACCCGCGCGGCCCTCAACCTGACCCAGGAGCAGCTTGCTGAGCGCCTGGGCGTCTCCTTTGCCACGGTCAACCGATGGGAAGGCGGCGGTAATAAGCCCCAGCGTGCCGCGCAGGAGACCATCCTCGCGCTGGCGCGAGAGGCCGGGGTCGAGGGAGCCGAAAGCCCCCCGCCTGCTGAAGCTGCGGCTCAGGTGACCCGGCGTCGCACCGGGCGGGCGGCTGCTGCGCCCACCACCAAGCCGATGGAGCAGATGCTGTGGGACGCCGCTTGCTCGATCCGGGGCGAAAAGGACGCGGCCAAGTTCAAGGATTACCTGCTGCCGCTGCTCTTCCTGAAGCGGTTATCCGACGTTTTCGCCGACGAGATCGAGCGGCTGGCTGAGGAATACGGCGACCGTGCCACCGCCCTGGAAATCGCCGAGTCGGACCACTCGCTGCTGCGTTTCTACCTGCCCCCGGAAGCCCGTTGGGCGGTGATCAGCGGGCGTGAGTCGTTCGATTGGCCGCTCGACGATCGTGGTCGCCCGACCGCGCCACGCGACATCGGTGAGCACCTGACCAAGGCCGTGCGCGCGGTGGTCAAGCAGAACCCGGCGCTCTCCGGCGTGATCGATGTGGTGGACTTCGCCGCCGAGCGCAACGGCGAGCGCGACATCAACCCCGCCAAGCTGCGCGGCGTGGTTGAGACGTTCTCCGACCCGCGCTATCGACTCGGCCTCGCCGACGTGCAGCCCGATTTCCTCGGTCGCGCCTACGAATACCTGCTGCGCAAGTTCGCAGAAGGCTCGGGCCAGAGCGCGGGCGAGTTCTTCACCCCGACTGAGGTCGGTTTTCTGATGGCGCACATCCTACGGCCCAAGCCCGGTGAGACCTGCCACGACTACGCCTGCGGCTCGGCGGGGCTGCTGATCAAGCTCCAGCTTGTCGCCCGCGAACTCGACCCCACCAGCCGTGTGCCGCTCAAGCTCTCCGGCCAGGAGCTGCAGGCCGAGAGCTACGCCGTGGCGCAGATGAACGCCATCATCCACGACATGGAGGTGGAGCTGGCGCGCGGCGACACCATGATCAACCCCAAGTTTCGTGAGGCCAGCGGCAAGATTCGCGGGCACGATATCGTGGTGGCCATCCCGATGTGGAACCAGCCGTTCGCGGCCGATCTGTTCGCCAACGACCCGTTCGACCGCTTCCGCACGGCAGGGGGCATCACCAGCGGCAAGGGAGACTGGGCCTGGCTGCAGCACACCTTGGCCTGCCTGGATGACCACGGCCGTGCCGCCGTGGTGCTCGACACCGGCGCAGTGACGCGCGGCTCTGGCTCCAAGAACGAGGACAAGGAACGCAACATCCGCAAGTGGTTTGTCGATCAGGACTTGATCGACGGTGTGATCCTGCTGCCAGAAAACCTCTTCTACAACACCACGGCGGCGGGCGTGATCGTGGTGCTGAACAAGCGCAAGCCCGCTGCTCGCAAGGACAAGATCGTCCTGCTCAACGCCAGCCGCCACTTCCAAAAGGGCAAGCCGAAGAACTACCTGCCCGAGGAAGACATCCGGCCGCTCGCCGCGATGTACCTCAAATGCGAGCCGGTCGAGGGTGAGGTGGCTGTCATCACAAAACAGCAAGCTCAGGAGGCGGATTACAACCTGAGTCCGAGCCGCTGGGCAGGGCAAAGCGACGATGCTTCGCATCGGGACATGTCGCATCTAATTGCCGAATTGTCTCAGCTAGATGCGAAAGCATCCGAAGTGAACAAGGTGCTCTATCAACTGCTTTCCGGGGTGGGCAAATGAATGAACTCCCGGAAGGCTGGACTGTGGAACCTTTCAGTCAGGTAGCCAGTTATACGACGGGCCGCACGCCCGCGCGGGCAAACCCAGCGTATTGGGCAAAAGGTGAGCGTCAGGTGCCGTGGGTGGCAATTTCCGACATGGAGCAATACGGCACCATCGTCGAGACAGCTGAATCTGTCTCGGCACTTGCGTTTGAGAATGTGTTCCGTGAACGCATCGTCCCTGCGGGCACACTCATCATGAGCTTCAAGCTGACCATTGGGCGAGTGGCGACGCTCGGCATTCCGGCATGTCATAACGAAGCCATCATCTCGATTTTTCCACGGGAAGGTGTCGATCAGCGCTACTTGGGCTAGTTCCTCTCGCAGGTTGATTACACCGATCATCAAGACCGTCAGATCAAGGGCAACACGCTCAACCAATCC
>DAIPHN010000248.1:0-4163 GCA_036771335.1 Burkholderiales bacterium | reverse complement strand
GGAGAACGTCATGAGCCGCATCGACAGGGTCGAAGTGCACGTATTCGGCTTCGAGGGCCGCAATCTGGGCCAGGTGCGCGGCGGCGGCGTGGGCGCCATTGCCTACTCCAAGGGGGCGAGCACCCGCTTCACCAAGTATGCCGTGATCATCCAGACCGCCGATGGCCTGCGCGGCGAGTACGTAACCCACTGGGTGGCCTCGGCCTCGGCGCTGGGCCAGACGCTGATGCTGGCGCCCTACCTGATCGGGCGCGACGCCGCGCAGCGCGAGCTGATCTACGACGATCTCAAGCGCCAGGCGCGCCAGTTCGACCACATGGGCCACGGCCCGCTGGACATCGCTCTGTGGGACCTCGCCGGCAAAAAGCTCGGCGCCTCGGTGAGTGAACTGCTGGGCGGCTACCGCACGCGGCTGCCCGCCTATGCCAGCACCTACCACGGCGACCGCAACGGCGGCCTGGACAGCAAGGAGAAGTACGCCGCCTTCGCCGAGCAGTGCCATGCCATGGGCTACCGGGCGTTCAAGATCCACGGCTGGAACGACGGCAACCCGCGCGAGGAGGCCGCCAACCTGCTGCACGTGCGCAAGGTCATGGGCGATCGCATGACCCTGATGATCGACCCTGCCTGCGAGCTGCGCACCTTCGCCGACGCGCTCTACGTGGGCCGCGCCTGCGACGAGGCGGATTACTTCTGGTACGAAGACCCGTTCCGCGACTCGGGCACCTCCGCCTTCGCCCACCGCAGGCTTCGCGAGATGATCCGCACGCCCATCCTGCAGACCGAGCACGTACGCGGCGTGGAGCCCAAGGCCGACTTCCTGGTGCAGGGCGGCACGGATTTCCTGCGGGTGGACCCCGAGTACGACATGGGCATCACCGGCGCCATGAAGATCGCCCACCTGGGCGAGGCCTTCGGCATCGATGTGGAGATCCACGCCTGCGGCCCGGCCCACCGGCACTGCATGTCGGCCATGCGCAACAGCAACTTCTACGAAGTGGCGCTGGTGGGCCCCGACACCCCCAATGCTGTGCCGCCGGTATACGCCTGCGGCTACAGCGACCAGCTCGACTGCGTGGACGCGGACGGCTGCGTGCCCGTGCCCGCGGGGCCGGGGCTGGGGGTGGTGTATGACTGGGGCTTCATCGACGCGAACCGCGAGGCGTTGCACTGCTTCGATTAGGGGCGAGGATTCACGTCGGTGTAACACGGGCGCGCTAGCGTCCTTCGCCGATGCTCAAAGTCTCGACGTGTTCGCTCCGCGCGGCTGCTCCCAAGCCCGGATCGTGCCGCCTTCCCACCCCGGGCCATGGCACGGTCCGCCTCGCCGGGCCCTGACTCATGCCCCGCGTCCGCTCCATCTTCCTCTCCGACATTCACCTGGGCACACGCGCCTGCCAGGCCGACCAGCTGCTGTCCTTCCTGAAGCACCACGAGTGCGACCACCTGTTCCTGGTGGGCGATATCGTGGACTTCTGGGCCATGAGCCGCGGCATCCACTGGTCCGCCGCCCAGAACACCGTGGTGCAGAAGGTGCTGCGCAAGGCGCGCCACGGGGTGAAGGTGGTGTTCGTGCCCGGCAACCACGACGAGGCGCTGCGCGAGTACGTGGGCACGTCCTTCGGCGACATCGAGCTGGCGGCCGAGCATGAGCACGTCACGGCCGATGGCCGGCGGCTGCTGCTGCTGCACGGCGACGAGTTCGACCAGGTCACGCGCTACCACCGCTGGGTGGCGGTGCTTGGCGATGTCACCTACAACCTGCTGGTGCGCCTGAACATCTGGCTGTCGTGGCTGCGTCGCACCCTGCGCATCTCCGGCTACTGGTCGCTGGCGGGATTCGCCAAGCGCCAGGTGAAGGGCGCGCTGGAGTTCATCTACGGCTTCGAGGAATCCATCTGCCGCGGCGTGAAGGCGCGCGGCTTCGACGGCGTGGTGTGCGGCCATATTCACGCCGCCGCCATGAAGCAGGTGGACGGGGTGCTGTATGTGAACTGCGGCGACTGGGTGGACAGTTGCACCGCCGTGGTGGAGCACCTGGACGGCGCCCTGGAGCTCATCCACTGGCGCGGCGATGCCCACCTGGCCGTGGAGGACCCGGCCGCGCCGCCCCTGGAGCAGGCTGCCTGAGGCCCGGGCCCGGGCCCCGTTGACCTGTATCAAGCGCCGCGCCGCGCCGCGGCGGACAATGTCCTCGTGAACAACCCCCTGCGAGGAGCTTCCCATGGCCGATGAAACCCTCAAGTCCGCCGCGGCCGATTCCATGGCTGGCGACGATATCCGCGCCCGGGTGCGCGATCTCACCCTGGCCGCCCTCCAGGCCCGCAGGCTCGATTTCGACGCCATGCGCGAGGTGATGCGCGACATGTCCGAGGGCGTCGCCACCGGCGCCGAGAAGCGCGGTGCCGAGATGAAGCAGGCGCTGGACGAGGCCTTCAAGGGCATGGACGAGGCTTTCACCAAGTCTGCCCACGCCACCCAGCTCGCCATGCAGGATCTCGCCGCCCGGGCGCGCGATTTCAATGACACCGAACTGCGCGGCACGATGGAGGGGCTCAAGCACATGGAGGGCGATCTGCTGTCTGCCATGGGCAGCGCCGCCGAGCGGGTGGGCGGAAGGGTGCGCACCGAGACTCAGGAGATCCTCGCCCATGCCGCGCGCGCCGGCACCGACATCGGGGCCGTGGTGTCGGGTACCATGACCGAGTTCTCCCAGCGCATGGCCAGCGCGGCGAGCGACGGTGCGCGGGAGAGTGTGGAGGCGGCGCGCCTGATGAGCGAGCGCATGGCCCAGGCCGCCAGCGGCTTCCTGGCCGCCATGTCCGAGACGCTGGCGCAGCACGGCCAGCCGAAGAAATAGTTCCCCGCGGTACCGTTCCCCCAACGACAACACCCCAAGAAGGCACATCCATGTCGCATTTCCACGCCGTGGTCTGGATCGATCACTCCGACGCCCACGTGTTCCATTTCACACCTGAAGATGTGGAAAAGTTCACCGCCCACGCCGGCAGCTCCCACCCCCACATGCACCACAAGCGCGGCTCGGTGGGCTCCGGTCACTCGGGCGCGCCCGCCGACTACCTGCACAAGGTGGTGGAACTGCTCCAGGGCGCTCAGGAGATCCTGGTAGTGGGGCCGGGTAGCGCCAAGCTCGAGCTCATCCGCCACATCCACAAGCACGACCACGCCCTGGAGCCGAGGGTGATGGGGGTGGAGACTGTGGATCACCCCTCCGACGGCCAGCTGGTGGCCTACGCGCGCAAGTACTTCAGGGCCCGCGACCGCATGCTCGACCAGGGCGGCCACGTCCGGTGAGCACACCCACGGGCGCCGCGCGCCGCCTCGCCACGGCGCTTGCCTGTCTCGTGCTGCTGTCGTCCGCCCGGGCCGATGAGCGGGAGCACGACAGCGACGACGGCGTGGTGGAGAGCGTGGTCGGCGCCGACCGCTACTTTGCCGGCGGGCGCGTGGAACTGGACAAGCCCGGCGCCGGCGACGCCATCGCCGCGGGTGGCACCGTGTCGCTCGGCTCCGACGTTGCCGGCGACGCGGTGCTTGCCGGCGGCACCGTGGATGTGCGCGCGCGGGTGGGGCAGGACCTCTACGCTGCCGGGGGCAGCCTGCGCGTGGATGCCGCCGTGGCCGAGTCGGCGCGGCTGGTGGGCGGCGATGTGAGCGTCGGGCGCGCCGCGCGCATCGGCGGCGACAGCGCGGTGGCGGGCGGCAAGGTCCGCTTCGAGGGTGCGGCGGCATCCGCGCTATACCTCGCCGGCGGCACCGTGCGCTTCGATGGCGAGGCGGCCGGTGACGTGGTGATTGCCGGGCGGGAGGTGGAAGTGGGTCCGCAGGCGCGTATCGCCGGGGCGCTGCTGGTGCGTTCTCCAGCGCCGCCGCGGGTGGCCGAGGGCGCCCGTATCGCTGGTGGCGTGCGCCACGAGGTAGTGGAGGCGCCCAGGGTGCCCGAGGGCGCTGTGGAGGTGTTGGGCGGCATACTCTTTCTGGCCTGGGTTCTCGGGCTGCTGCTGCTGGGAGTGCTCGGCGTGGCATTGTTCCCGGACCTGTCGCGCAGCGCCGCGGCGGGGGTCACGAAGCGGCCTCTGGCCAGCGCCGGGCTGGGCGTCTCGCTGCTGGTGGGCATTCCCATCGGCGCCATCCTGCTCATG
>DAIPHN010000247.1:0-4196 GCA_036771335.1 Burkholderiales bacterium | reverse complement strand
GCGGCCCCGGCATGGAGCGCAAGGACCTGCTGGCGGCCAACGCCCAGATCTTCACTGCCCAGGGCAGGGCTCTGGACGCCGCCGCCAGCCGGGACGTGAAGGTGCTGGTGGTGGGCAACCCCGCCAACACCAACGCCTACATCGCCATGAAGTCCGCGCCTTCTCTGCCGCACACCGCCTTCACGGCCATGATGCGCCTCGACCACAACCGCGCCCTGTCGCAACTCTCCACCCGCACCGGCAAGCCCGTTGACTCCATTCAGAAAATGGTGGTGTGGGGCAACCACTCCCCCACCATGTACCCGGACATCCGCTTCGCCACCATCGCGGGCCAGCCTGCGCCCCAGGCAGTGGCCGACGAGGCCTGGTACCGGGACACCTTCATCCCCACCGTGGGCAAGCGCGGCGCCGCCATCATCGAGGCGCGCGGGCTCTCCTCGGCCGCCTCAGCCGCCAATGCCGCCATCGACCACGTGCGCGACTGGGTGCTGGGCACCGGCGGGCGCTGGGTGACCATGGGCGTGGCCTCCGACGGCAGCTACGGCATCCCCGAGGACATCGTCTACGGCTTTCCCGTCACCTGCGCGGGCGGCCGCTTCGAAGTGGTGAAGGGCCTCGACGTTGATGCCTTTTCGCGCTCGCGGATGGACGCCACGCTCAAGGAACTGCTCGAAGAGCGCGATGGCGTGAAGCACCTGCTTTGAGCCTGCCTGTCGCCCGGCGCCGGTCCGCCTGCGCTCCCGAACAACCCCCGGCGGCCGCCAGCCGCTGCCCCTGAGGTCCGCCATGACCGCCTCTGCCTCCGCCGGCGCCCGCTTTCGCGCCGCGCTCGCCGCTGAAAAGCCCCTGCAGGTGGTGGGGGCCATCAATGCCTATCACGCGCGTCTCGCCCAGCGCTGCGGCTATCGCGCCATCTACCTGTCCGGCGGGGGTGTCGCCGCGGGATCGCTGGGCCTGCCCGACCTGGGCATCAGCAATCTGGACGACGTGCTCACCGACGTGCGGCGTATCACGGACGTGTGCGACCTGCCGCTGCTGGTGGACGTGGACACCGGCTTCGGTGCCAGCGCCTTCAACATCGCCCGCACCACCCGCTCGCTAATCAAGTTCGGCGCGGCCGCGATGCACATCGAGGACCAGGTAGGCGCCAAGCGCTGCGGCCACCGTCCTGGCAAGGAGCTGGTCTCCACCGCCGAGATGGTGGATCGCGTCAAGGCGGCCGCCGATGCCCGCACCGACCCCGGCTTTGTCATCATGGCGCGCACCGACGCGCTCGCCGTGGAGGGCCTCGAAGCCGCCATCGAGCGGGCCTGCCGCTGCGTGGAGGCCGGCGCCGACATGATTTTCCCAGAGGCCATGACCGAATTGCAGATGTATCGCCGATTCGCCGAGGCGGTGGGCGTACCGGTGCTGGCCAACATCACCGAATTCGGTTCCACGCCGCTGTTCACCGTGGACGAACTGGCCTCCGCCAGCGTGAGCCTGGTGCTCTACCCGCTGTCGGCGTTTCGGGCCATGAACAAGGCGGCCCTCGATGTGTACCGCCACATCCGCGCCGATGGCACCCAGAGGGCCGTGCTGGACACCATGCAGACGCGGGCAGAACTGTACGATTTCCTCGGCTACCACGACTACGAAAACAAACTCGACGCGCTGTTCGCGAAGGAGAAGAGCAAGTGAGCACGGAGAACCACAAGCCCGAGGCCGGCGCCGGTCCGAAGCCCAAGAAGTCCGTTGCCCTCTCCGGGGTGGCCGCGGGCAACACCGCGCTGTGCACGGTCGGCCGCACCGGTAACGACCTGCACTACCGCGGCTATGACATCCTCGACTTCGCCGACGACGCCACCTTCGAGGAGGTGGCCTACCTGCTGGTGCACGAGAAGCTGCCCACCAAGACCGAACTCGCTTCCTACCGCAATAAGCTTAAGCAGCTTCGCGGGCTGCCCACCAGCCTGAAGGCGGCGCTGGAGTGGATCCCGCCCGCCGCCCATCCCATGGACGTGTTGCGCACCGGCGTTTCGGTGCTGGGCACGCTGCTGCCGGAAAAAGACGATCACTCCGTGCCGGGCGCGCGCGACATCGCCGACCGGCTGCTCGCCAGCCTAGGCTCCATCCTGCTGTACTGGTATCACTGGAGCCACAACGGCCGTCGCATCGACACCGAAACCGACGACGAATCCATCGCCGGACATTTCCTGCACCTGCTGCACGGCAAGCCGCCCTCCGAGTTGTGGGAGCGCGCCATGCAGACCTCCCTTAACCTCTATGCCGAGCACGAGTTCAACGCCTCCACCTTCACCGCCCGGGTGATCGCGGGCACGGGCGCCGACCTGCACTCCGCCATCGCCGGCGCCATCGGCGCGCTGCGCGGGCCGAAGCACGGCGGCGCCAACGAAGTAGCCTTCGACATACAGGGCCGCTACCACACGCCCGACGAAGCCGAGTCCGACATCGTCAGGCGCGTACAGAACAAGGAAATCGTCATTGGCTTCGGCCACCCCGTCTACACCATCGGCGATCCGCGCAACAAGGTCATCAAGGAAGTGGCGCGGCGGTTGTCGAGGGCGGACGGCGACATGAAGCTGTTCGACATCGCCGAGCGGCTCGAGACGGTGATGTGGCGCGAGAAGAAGATGTTCCCCAACCTCGACTGGTTCAGTGCCGTGAGCTATCACATGATGGGCGTACCACGCGCCATGTTCACGCCGCTGTTCGTGATCTCGCGCACCTCCGGCTGGGCCGCCCACGTGATCGAGCAGCGCATCGACGGCAAGATCATCCGCCCGAGCGCCAACTACACCGGCCCCGAGAACCGGAAGTGGATTCCCATCGAGAAGCGCAAGTAACCCGCGCCCTCCCCTGCCCGCCCTCCTGACACGAAGGACCACGCCCATGTCCGCGCGCATCTCCAACGTCCGTCCCAAGCCCGATCAGGTGCTGGTGGACATCGCCGACTACGTCTCGAAAAAGAAGATCACCAGCAAGGAAGCCTACGAGACCGCCCGCTACTGCCTGATGGACACCCTGGGCTGCGGCCTGGAGGCGCTGGAGTACCCGGCGTGCACCAAGCTGCTGGGCCCCGTGGTGCACGGCTCCGTGGTGCCCAACGGCGCGCGCGTGCCCGGCACCCAGTTCCAGCTCGACCCGGTGCAGGCCGCGTTCAACATCGGTGCCATGATCCGCTGGCTCGACTTCAACGACACTTGGCTGGCAGCCGAGTGGGGGCACCCCTCCGACAACCTTGGCGGCATTCTCGCCACCGCTGACTGGCTGTCGCGCTCCGCCGTGGCCCAGGGCAAGGCGCCCCTCGCCATGCAGGACGTGCTCACGGCCATGATCAAGGCCCACGAGATCCAGGGCTGCATCGCCCTGGAGAACTCCTTCAACAAGGTGGGACTCGACCACGTGGTGCTGGTGAAGGTGGCCTCCACCGCGGTGGTGGCGCACATGCTGGGCCTGTCCCGCGACGAGATCGTCAACGCCCTGTCGCTTGCCTGGGTAGACGGGCAGTCGCTGCGCACCTACCGCCACGCCCCCAACACCGGCTCGCGCAAGAGCTGGGCGGCTGGCGACGCCACCGCCCGCGCCGTGCGCCTGGCGCTGATCGCCCGCACCGGCGAGATGGGCTATCCCTCCGTGCTCTCCGCCAAGGGTTGGGGCTTCTACGACGTGCTGTTCAAGGGCAACGCCTTCAAGTTCCAGCGGCCCTACGGCAGTTACGTGATGGAGAATGTGCTTTTCAAGATCTCCTTCCCTGCCGAGTTCCACTCCCAGACGGCAGTGGAGTGCGCCATGGACATCCACGCAGCGCTGCGCAAGGCCGGCCGCACGCCCGAGGACATCAAGCGCATCACCATCCGCACCCACGAGGCGGCGATCCGCATCATCGACAAGAAGGGGCCCCTGGACAACCCGGCCGATAGGGACCACTGCATCCAGTACATGGTGGCCGTGCCCATCCTGTTCGGCCGCCTCACTGCCGCCGACTACGAGGACCACGTGGCGGCCGACCCGCGCATCGACAAGCTGCGCGACAAGATAGTGTGCGTGGAAGACAAGCAGTTCACCAAGGACTACCACGACCCCGAGAAGCGCTCCATCGCCAACGCCCTTACGGTGGAGTTCAAGGACGGCAAGAAGCTCGGAGAGTTCGTCTGCGAATACCCCATCGGCCACAAGCGCCGCCGCAAGGAAGG
>DAIPHN010000246.1:0-4196 GCA_036771335.1 Burkholderiales bacterium | reverse complement strand
CTTGACTTCTTGGCCAAAACGATCGGCAAGTAACAGGGCCATCACCAACCATTCCCAAGCCGCTGCAGCGAGTGCCAAATACCAGGACATAGGTATACCCAAGTTTCCTTGGTAGGCTAAAACAAACGTGCTGACAATAACTGGCGCAAACCCAACTGCAATAAAGTAAGCGTTTCGGTTTCCCTTTCGCAATTCAATCAGCAGCCCCCAGATAGCAGCGGGGAAAATGGGAATCCATACAATTGCGCCAATTATAAAGAAAATCTGCAACACCCGAGCAGCATCTGAAGTCTGCAGTATCGTACCTGCCATCTGAACACCAATGGAGATACCCAGAAGAACCATGGAAATCAGAATGACCCGAGTGAGGTAAGGGTAACTTTCTCGAAAGTGAAGCAGATGCATCACAAACAATACGGGGAACATTGCAGCAGGGAGAATCGGCAAGCTCCATACCGACTGCTCCAACATAGGTGAATCAGGCCAAAGAAACTCATAAGTTGGACCGAATCCACCAAAACTTGAGGCGCCGCTCCACACATTTGAGGCGAGGGCCAATGTGTAGAGCAAATAGCTGATGTCCTTCAGGTAACCATATAACATTCCATTTACAACTAGAAGCGCTACCGCGACACCCAACATGACCGACCAGACCACCTCGTCTTGTCTGTCTTTGGCTTCGTATGCTTCTGCCTGCCAGAGCTTGGGTATGACCGTTACCCCAAGATATCCCGTTGAGCGGACACGTAGGAAAAATTCCTTAGGCTGCCCAGCTGGCAGTGATACGGGAAATACAAAGGTCGATGTAGGTAGCGGTCGCTCTGAGAATCTCTTTGTCGAACCAGTAGATTGACGTGACACGCCACCTTGGCCCTCCACCACGTAAAGGTCAATTTCCTGCAAAGTGCGGTTTCCCGTGTCGAACCAGAGCCCCACTGTTTTGTCAGTGGGGTTGGTTACGACAAAGCGCATCCAATAGGCCGAAGTGGTAAAACCGGGATTGGTGTTGCCCGCCACAAATCGACCGGCGTTTTCCGGCTTGCGCACATCGTCGATCGTGAGCGTGCCTTGCGGGTCTTCAAGGAGGTATGCCAACTTGGACAAATCCACCTGCGTGGCTGAAGGGTCGATGACCAGCGGGGTGGCCTCGGCATGGGCGACCGCACCTCCCAGAGCAAGAGCCGCGAAAAGGCAGGCGGCCCGCCAAGAACGTGCCAGCCAGCAACCGGTTGCCCAGCCAGGGTCCGTGACCAGAGCAATCAGCAAACAGGCGGCCTTCATCTCAGGTCGGGACGACGAAATACATATCCACCTCCCCCTTGCCCTTGGCGTCCACCTTCCCGCGGTACTCGCACTCGAAATCGCGGCGCACCAGGTCACGCGTGTAGGCCGAGACGTTCACTCGCCCCGGCTCACCAGCGCTTTCCATCCGGGCGGCGATGTTGACCGTGTCGCCCCAGATGTCGAACGCGTACTTGCGCTTGCCCACCACGCCGGCCACCACCGGCCCGCTATGGATGCCCACCCTCAAGCGCCACTTGAAGGAGGAGTCGGCGTTTCTCTTGTCCACAAACGCCACCATGCGCAGCCCAGCACGCACGCAGCGTTGGGCGTGAAAGTCGCAAGGCTTGGGCAGGCCGGCGGCTGCCATGTAGGCGTCACCAATCGTCTTGATCTTCTCCACGCCCTCTTCGTCGCAGATGTCGTCAAAGGCGGCAAACACCTCGTTGAGTTCGGCCACTATGCGGTCGGCTGGCATGCTGGCCGCCGCTTGGGTGAAACCGTTGAAGTCGGTGAACAGGACGGTGGCTGATTCGTGGCGCGCTGAATGGGCTTTTCCAGTGGTGGACAGTTCTCGCGCAACCTCAGCCGGCAAGATGTTGTGAAGCAGGTTCACGGTGCGGGCACGTTCGAGTTCCAGATCGTTGGTGCGCTCGGCAACCTTTCTTTCGAGGTCGGCCTCTGACTGTTTCAGCGACACCACCAGCGCCTTTTGGGCCTGCATACGCTCTTTGCGGAACTGGTTGAAACGGTCTGCCACCGCAGCGCTCATGGCCAGCCACTCAAAGACGACGGCCGCCATGAAAAACTCGAAGTAGACCTTGCCCATGAGATTCGTTACCGCGTCGTCAGACTGCGGTGACGTTGAACCGATCGCAGAGGGCATCTACCTGCTTCGGTTTGAGCTTGTCAGCGCGCAGCTTGCGCAGCCTGCTGCGCTGGAAGATGGCGTAGGCGAAACCCTGGTTCATCTGACGCGACACGTACCGGATTCCGTCCCAGCGCGGGCTCGCACTGTGGATCGCCCGCGCCCAAGCCTGGCTTGCCGTGTAGTCGGCGGACGCACTGATGTCGTTGTTCAGTCCCAGGGCCTTGAGCGCTGCACCGGTCAGGTCGGCCAGCACCAGCGTCTTGCGCCGGTCACAGACAAACCGCACGACCGAGCGCTCGGTCAGTTCTGCAGCCGGAACCTCGTAGCTGCCTCTGACGAACCGCCCGCACTCATGGATGACGCTCTCCGCGAAGGCTACCTCGATGGTGCTGGCGGTGTAGCAGGTGCCGAAAGGGCTGGCACCGCAGGGATCTGAATCATCGAAGCGGTAAACCCCAGCAGACCAGTACGGCTCGGTGGCCGGATGCCGGCTCAAGCGCACGAGCGACGCGACATCGATCCTGATTGGATGAAGCAGCTCCTCGAAGGAACCGGGATCAGGCAGTCGCAGCGACACGCGAGACGCCCCGTTCGCGCGCCCATGCCGCAGCCAGGCGCTCTACCTTGGCCAGGCCAGTTCCCGCTTCCAATGCCGCGGCGACGCTCTTTCCCGCCAGGGCGCCGTGCTCGCGCAGCCAGAACATCAGTTTCTCGCTGGCGCCGAGATCGCCCAGCGCGCGGCAAATGGATGCCACGGCTTCGCGGTCCATCCCGAGGAATGCCTGCGGGTAGTACAGCCGGTTGCCGACCTTCACAGCAAAGACTTCACCCCGAACTGCGGCCGGCCCCAAAGCCTGACGGGTGAGCCCCCAGGCCTGTGCGAGGTCCTCACCGGGCACGACGAGGCCCTCCTTGACCCACTGAACACGTGCGGCCTCGCCGCGTGCGGCGGCGCCCGCCAGGCCGCCGGCAGCCTGAGCATTCGAGTTGTCCGCAACCGCGGAGTCGGTGTACGCCACTCGGGCTCGAACGCCTCGTGTCTTTGGCAGTTGCAGGCCCTGCTTGCTGACCGCTGTGCGCAGAGTGCCGAGGTCTTGGCTGAGGCGCCCAACGGTGGCCTCGAGCTGCGCGATGCGGCGCAGCAGAACGGGCGTGCTGAGATCGGTGCTCATAGGCCAATTCTAAGCAAATATGGACAACCGAGCAAATACAGACAACTGAGCTAATACGGAAAATGGAGACATCCTTCAGGGGCGAGATGTCGCGCGCTGCTGGTTATCAGGGCACCATCGGAGTGGTTGCCTGGAAAAAAGACCGTCGTGGTGGAGTCGACATCACCATGGGCCGGCAAGCGGCCTGCGCTGAGCGGTATGCACGGGCGATGTCCTGACGCTAGCGCCTCACTCCGGCAACCCCGCCAACCTCAGCCCCGGATACAGGGTCTCCCGGTTCATCTTCAGGTAGTCCGGGTGCCGGGAGAAGCTGAACTTGTCGAAGAAGTCGATGGTGAAGTTGGGGCGCACGTTCTGCTGGGTGCGTTGATTACGGCTCATGGGCAGCGCGCTACTGTCAGGGTCAATCGCTATTGCCCCCCGGTACCGTACTCCGGCTTGTAGAAGCGAACCGCTTGTTGAAAGTCAGCCGCCGCAAGGCGGTGGATCGATCGCTTCACTGAAGTTCTGATCGCAGGCGTAGGAGCTCGGAATCCAAATTCAAGAGAACAGAGGCATCTTCCGCCGCTTGCCGATCCCGATGAGACGCCACGGCGTCCCAAGCGGCTTCTCGCGCGGCATCTGCGTCAAGGCTCGCCACCACCCGGTCAAGCACTCGAATGCGCTCCACCTTGGGCAGTTGCAGCAACTCCGCTTCAAGGACCTCAACCGGTATTCCCATGGGCATGCACCTCTTTAGTCGGCAAGCTTGCCACAAATTTTGCAGGGACTGACCCGCTGGGCTCTGGCTCCGAGGCGGCGACTCCCTCGGTTCAGTTACACCCGCAACACCCGCGGCGTCTGCACCCCCAGACCGAACACGCGCTTGTAGC
>DAIPHN010000245.1:0-4225 GCA_036771335.1 Burkholderiales bacterium | reverse complement strand
CGGCGGCACGACTTTCGAGCCCGGCATGGCGTCGCTGGATTGGACCAATGGCAATATCCCGGCCGCCTCTTACGGCCGCCTCTTAAATTGCCGGTCCATCGCCGCATGTGGCAGTCTGGCGGCCCCGCAGGCGAAAACCGGCCCCGCCCTCAATCGAACGACGGTTTCCCCAGCGCGACGCCGCGGCGCGCGGCGCGGTCGTTCTCGGCGAGGCGCTCGAACAGGCCTGCCATCCAGGCCATCTTCTCGTCAAAGGAACGGCGTGGCAGGCGCGCCTTCACCCCTGCGGGCAGGCTGGCATCCAGGCGTTCCACGGCCTCCACGAGGAAGCTCAGTTCCGGTAGCTGCGCTCCGGGGCCGGCGCCGAAGGCGGGCACCAGCACCGAGGCCGACAGGGCGCGCGCCATGAGCGCGGCCTTGCGGCGCCGTGCCACCACCGCGCGGCGCGTGACCGAATCGTGGCCGTGGCGCTCCACCTCGCGGCCGATCTCGGCATACACCAGCCGCGCGGCGCGGATCGCCGGGCGGCAGTCGCGCGGCAGCGCGGCGATGCCGTGCTCGGCGCGGCGATACAGGTCGTCGGCGGCCCGCAGAAGCCGCGCCACCACCGCTGCGATGCCGGGTCCGAACTCGGGCGCGCGCAGCCACGCATCGGGGTCGATGCCCGCCTCCCGCAGCCACGACAGCGGCAGGTACACCCGCCCCATGGAGGCATCCTCGCCCACGTCGCGGGCGATGTTGGTGAGCTGCATGGCGGCGCCCAGTTCGCAGGCACGGGCGATGGCGCGCGGGCTGCGCGTTTCCATCACCAGCGACATCATGGCCCCCACGGTGCCCGCCACCCGGGCGCAGTAGCCCAGCAGGTCGGACAGGGTCTCGTAGCGTCGCCCATCCAGGTCCCAGCGAAAGCCTTCCAGCAGTGCCGCCGGCAGATCGAAGGGGATGTGGAAACGCCGCACCACAGAGGCTAGCGCCCGGTCGGCGGCCACCGCGTCGGGCTGGCCGCGGTACAGGGCTTCGAGGCGGCGCGTCAGGTCGTGCACGGCGCCCGGCTCGTGGCCGTGGAGGTCGGTGATGTCGTCGGCGAGCCGGCAGAAGGCGTACAGGGCGATGGCGGGCGCCCGCACGCGCCGCGGCAGCAGCCGGGAGGCGGCGTGGAACGATTTGGACCCGCCGCGCATCAGTTCTTCGCAGGCGCCCAGATCGTCGCCGCCGCGCACTGCGGGCAGCACGTGCTCAGTGGAGAAGCGAGGCATGGGGAATCACCGAATCGAGCGCCTTGGCGGAGGAGAGCACGCCGGGCATGCCGGCGCCGGGGTGGGTGCCTGCCCCCACCACGTACAGTCCGGCGATGTCCTTGGCGCGGTTGTGGGGACGGAACCAGGCGCTTTGCAGCAGCCGCGGCTCGAAGCCGAAGGCAGCGCCCTTGTACGACAGCAGCCGGTCGTGGAAATCCTGCGGCGTGGTGCAGAAGGACGTCACCAGATGCTCGCGGAAGCCGGGCAGCACCGTGTCGTGCAGCGACTGGGCGATAGCCTCGCGGTAGGGCTCGGCGGCTTGCGACCAGTCGGTACCGCTGTCGAGGTGGGGAACGGGCGAGAGCACGTAGAAGGCATCGCATCCCGGCGGCGCCAGGGCGGGGTCGGAGGCTGTGGGCCGGTGCAGATACAGGCTGAAGTCCTCCGCCAGCACCTTGCGGCGGAAGATGTCCGACAGCAGCTCGCGGTAGCGCGGCCCCATCAGGATCATGTGGTGGGGCACGTCCGGGTACTGGCGGTTGGTGCCGAAGTACCACACGAACAGGCTCATGGAGTAGGCGGCGCGGTCCACCTTGCGGTCGGTCCACACGCGGCGGTGCTCGGGGGCGATGAGCTTGCGGTAGGTCCAGGCGGCGTCGGCGTTGGACACCACCAGTTGCGCCGGCAGGGTTTCGCCGCTTGTCAGGGTCACGCCGCGGGCGCGCCCCGCCGAGACGTCGATGCGCGCCACTTCGGCATTGCAGCGCAGCTCGCCGCCCGTGGCCCGCACCAGGCCCGCCAGGCCGCCCACCAGCGCGCCGGTGCCGCCCATGGCCCAGTGCACGCCGAACTGGCGCTCCAGAGACGCGATCAGGCTGTACACGCCCGTCACCGCGAAGGGGTTGCCGCCGATCAGCAGCGGGTGAAAGCTCATCACCATGCGCAGCCGCGGGTCGCGGATGTGGCGCGCCACCACTTGGTAGATGGTGCGCCACGCGCGCATGCGCACCAGCGACGGCATGGCCGCCACCAGGTCGCCCACCGACTCGAAGGGCTTGTCGCCCAGTTCCTTGAAGCCCAGCCGGTAGCAGTGGTGGGCGAACTCCATGAAGCGCTCGAAGCCCGCCACATCCGCCGGGTTGAACTTCGCCACCTCGGCGCGCATGTGAGCCGGGTCGCCGTTGTAGTCGAACCACATGCCGTCCTGGAAGCGGATGCGGTAGAAGGGGTCGAGCGGCTTGAGCTGCACATCCTCGGCCATGGACCGGCCGCACAACGTCCACAGCTCCTCGAACAGGAAGGGCGCGGTGACGATGGTGGGGCCGGCGTCGAAGGTGAAGCCATCGCGCCGATGCACGCAGGCGCGGCCGCCGGGCTGGTCGAGCTTCTCGAGCACCGTCACCCGGTAGCCCTTCACCCCGAGCCGGATGGCCGCGGCCAGGCCACCGAAGCCGCTGCCGATGACCACGGCGTGGGGACGCGGGCTGGGTTGCCCGGTGGAGGCGGGCGAGTCGGCTTGCGGAGCTTGCATGACGTCTGGAGTGTAAACCTCAATTGACGCCGCGATCCACCACCATGGGCGTGGGGGCATCGCCGGGAGACGGGGCCCACAGTGCTGTGATCAGCCTGGCCACGCGGGCCGGGTCTTCTTCGTGGGCCAGATGCCCCAAACCGGGCAACAGCTCGCGGCGCGCTCCCGGCACCCGCGCCACCACCCGATCGCCCAGCGCCGGCGGCACCGTGCGATCGCCCGTGGCGCTCACCACCACCAGCCGGCTGCCCAGTGCCGGCAGCTCGCCGGCCAGGGGTTGAAGGTCCCATCGGGCCATCATGCCCAGGGTGCCAGCCACGTGCCCACTGCAGCGCACCAGCCGCCGGTACAGCTCCACGCCCTCGGCGTCGAGTTGCGAGCCGGTGTCGCGCACCAACTGTTCCACCATGCGCGAGTCCAGCGTCGCGCGCCAGGCGAACAGCCGCGGGAATACCTCCGTCGAAGCCAGCAGTTTGGCGGCTGGAGAAAACACCGCACCCGCCAGGCCGTGCAGCGGCAGCAGCGCACCGTTCAGGCTCACCAGGTGGCCGGCGCCCAGCCGCCGGTCCAGGGCCAACCGTGCCATCACCGCCGCCCCGGCCGAATGGCCCACGGCCATGCGTGGCGCCACGCCCAGAGTGTCCAGCAGTGCTGCCAGGGCGCGTGCCATGCCGGGCAGGGACAGGCCATCGCCGCCTGGCGTGGCGGTGAAGCCGTGGCCTGGCAGGTCGGGCGCCACCACCTCGAACTGCTGCGCCAGCAGCGGCAGCAGCCCGCGCCACGAATGGGTGGCCGCTCCGGTGCCGTGCAGCAGCAGCAGCGCCGGGCCGTGGCCCGCGCGCTGCACGTGCCAGCGCAAGCCGCCGGCCTGGACGAAGGCGCTGGCGGCGCGGTTGGGCCAGTCGCGCCCCTCCACCTCCCAGCGCGGCTTGCCGCTCAAAGGGCCTGCGCGGCCTTCACCGCGCTGCTCACGGCGGCCGCATCGGCATGGGGCAGCGCCAGGTAGCGCGCGCCCATGGCCTCGGCCAGTTCGCGGGCCGCCGCCTGGGGCTGGGGCGAGGTGTCCAGCAGCAGCGCCGCGAAGCCCGCGGCACGCACCTGCCGCGCTGCCGCCAGGGCATCGCTGCGCGCCTGCTCGCGCCCCGGGGCGCCGTCGGCGGCCACGTTGGCCTTGCCGTCGGTCAGCAACACCAGCACGGGCGTGGCGCCGCGGCGTTGCAACTGCGTGGCGAGCTGGCCCGCCGCGTCGATGCCCGCCGCCAGCGGTGTGCCGCCGCCGCCCGGCAAGCCCGCCAGGCTGCGCCGCGCCCGCACCAGCGAGCGCGTGGGCGGCAGCAGCAGCTCGGCCGAGCGGCCGCGGAAGGCCACCAGCGCCACCTGATCGCGGCGCACGTAGCAGTCCGCCAGCAGCAGCTCCACCGCGCCCTTGGCCTCGGCCAGGCGGTGCAGCGCCGAG
>DAIPHN010000244.1:0-4265 GCA_036771335.1 Burkholderiales bacterium | reverse complement strand
CGAAGCGGAACAGGCTGGTGGGGTCGTGCATGAGCACGTTGGTATCGAGCACGAACAGCTTGGTGGCGGTGGCCTTGAGGGGGGTGACGTTTGCCGGCTGAGCCTTCTTCTGGATCATGGTCGCGCGTGGTCCTCTGAAGAACTTCGGGGGCCGAAAGCGCAGACGCCGCCGGGGTTGGGAACACCGGCGGCGTCTGCGGTCGGAAGGGCGGTGATGACCGCGAAGCCCGGTGGCTGCGGGCGCGGCCTGCGGCGCGGGTTGCGCCGCCGCCTGCCGGGCGCGAAGCGCGGCCAGGGTGGCGATGGCGGCGGCGGGCGAAGGCTCAAACGGCCGACGCTACCAGGGCCTTCACGGCGGCCAGTACTTCCTCGGCGTGACCGGGCACCTTCACGCCGCGCCACTCGCGACGCACCACGCCCTTGCCGTCGATCAGGAAGGTGCTGCGCTCCACGCCGCGCACCTGCTTGCCGTACATGTTCTTGTTCTTCATGACCCCGAACATGTTGCACACCGACTCGTCAGGGTCGGACAACAGAGCGAAGGGAAAGCTCATCTTGGCCTTGAACTTCTCGTGGGAGGCAATGGAATCCCGCGACACGCCGAAGATGCCGCAGCCCAGCGCCTGAAACTCGCCGTGGATGTCGCGGAACGCCGCGCCCTCGGTGGTGCAGCCGGGCGTGTCGTCCTTGGGATAGAAGTAGATCACCAGCGGCTTGCCCGCGTGGTCGGAGAGCTTGAACGTGGTGCCGCCGGTGGAGGCGGCGGCAAAGTCGGGCACGGAGAGATTCTCGAGCATAGGTGATTCCAGGGGCTTCAGTTTGATGAAGGGCGCTCAATCGTGCCCAATCGCCCGTGACGAATCAAGCGTGCCGCCGGCGTGTCCCGGCCGGGACCGTCAGCCGGGCGCGACGGGTCGACACCGCCCCTCTCAGGCGAATTGCGGCAGGAACTCCCCGCCCTGCAGCGCCAGGGTGCCGCTGCGCCCCGGCACGGCGGCCGCGGTCACCTCGTGGCGCGGGAGATCCCTGGCGCGCAGGGAGTCGAAGTAGTCCCGCAGACTCACCAGTTGCCAGCCTTGCGCCTTCCAGCCCGCCAGCAGCGCGTCGAACACCGGCTCGAGGCGGCCGCCCTCCAGCTCGGCGTGCAGGGTATACACGTGCCCCGACGAGGGCGGCTGCGCGGTGCGCCCGAGCAGATAGCCCGCCACGTTGCTCGGCCCGAGGCCGTCAAGGCCGATCAGCTCGTCCAGCGTGGGGAGCGTGGTGGGCAACTGCGGGCAGGCGATGATCTCGGCCTCGTACAGCGGCACGAAGGGATGGGTACCGCGGGTGTCCGAGGCGTAGTCGAAGCCCAGGCGCTGGGTGAGCCGCCAGGCATGGCGGTTCATCTGCCAGCCGGCGGCGCCGTGCACGCGCGGCGCCTCCTTGAATACATCGGCGAAGCGGTTACAGGCGGCCTCCATCTCGCGGCGGGTCCAGGCCTCGTCCGCGCCGGCCACGCCGTCCTGCCAGCGCACGTGGTCCCAGGCGTGCACACCGACTTCGAAACCGGCGTCGCGTACGGCCCGCAGCTGCGCCTCGCAGCGCCGGCCGATGTCCGGGCCGGGCAGCAGCGTCCCGTAGAGCAGGGTCGCGAGGCCGTAGTGAGACAGCACCGAGGTGCGCTGCACCTTGTGGGCGAAGCCCGGGCGAAAGGCGCGCCGGATGGCGCGCCCGGTGTGGTCGGGCCCTAGGCTGAACAGGAAGGTGGCGCCCGCGCCGTGGCGCCGCAGCGTCTCCATCAACCGCGGCACGCCCTCCCGCGTCCCGCGGAAGGTGTCCACGTCCACCTTGAGGGCAAGCCTGGGGCTGCGGACCGGCTGCGGGTCTGGCTCGGCGCCGGGCGCGGTGGCGGACTGCGCTGCGGGCGGCGGCGCCTGCGCATCGCTCATTCCACCAGGCCCCGGGCCTCGCCCACGTGGCCGCGATAGGCCTCGAAGATGCGGCGCAGCGCGGTGGCCATGTCCACCTGTGGCGTCCAGCCCAGGTCGGCCGTGGTGTTGGCGATGGCCGGTACACGGTTCTGCACGTCCTGGTAGCCCTTGCCGTAGTACGCGTCGGCGGTGGTCTCCACCAGGCGTACCCGAGCGGCCTGGTCGCGGTACTCGGGGTAGGCCTGCGCGAGATCCAGCATCATGGTGGCCAGTTCGCGCACCGAGAAGTTGTTGTCGGGGTTGCCGATGTTGTAGATGCGCCCGCTGGCGCAGTTGCCCTCGTTGGCGATGATGCGCATCAGGGCATCGATGCCGTCGTCGATGTAGGTGAAGGCGCGTTTCTGGTGGCCGCCGTCCACCAGCTTGATGTCCTCGCCGCGCACGATGTGGCCGAGGAACTGGGTGATCACCCGCGAGCTGCCTTCCTTGGCGGTGTGGATGCTGTCCAGGCCGGCGCCGATCCAGTTGAATGGCCGGAACAGGGTGAAGTCGAGACCCTGCTGTGCGCCGTAGGCCCAGATCACGCGGTCCATGAGCTGCTTGCTGGCGGAGTAGATCCAGCGCTGGCGGGCGATGGGGCCCAGTACCAGCTCCGAGGTGTCGGGGTCGAACTGCGCGTCGCGGCACATGCCGTACACCTCGGAGGTGGACGGAAAGACGATGCGGCGGCCGTGCTTCACGCACTGGCGCACGATGGGCAGGTTGGCCTCGAAGTCGAGCTCAAACACCCGCAGCGGTTCCTTCACGTACAGCGCGGGCGTCGCGATGGCCACCAGAGGCAGCACCGTGTCGCACTTTCGCACGTGGTATTCGATCCACTCCCTGTTGATGGTGATGTCACCCTCGAAGAAGCGGAAGCGCTTCTCGTCCACCAGATTACCCAGCCGGTCGGCCTGCATGTCCATGCCGTAGACCTCCCAGTCGGTGGTCTGGATGATGCGGCGCGACAGGTGATGGCCGATGAAGCCGTTGACGCCGAGGATGAGGATTTTCTTCAAGGCGAGCCTCTTGCGGGGGAGCGATCAGGCGGCAGCGCACAGGCGGCCGCCGGGGAAGTCGGCGGTGGACAGCCGCCGGCCGGCGATTTCAAGGTCGAGCACCGGCAGGGCGCGGCCGTCGCCGCAGGCGGCCAGCAGCCGGTCGCCTTCACGGTAGAAGGTGCCCGGCGGCTCGGCCGTGGGCAGGCTCGCGGGCAGGGTGCGCAGCACGCGGGCGGGTTGGCCGTCGAGGGTGGTGAAGGCGCCGGGGTATGGCGGGGCCACGCCGCGCACCAGGTTGTGCACCTCGCGGGCCGGGCGGCTCCAGTGGATGCAGCCGTCCTCGGGCTTGCGGCCGCCGAAGTACGAGCCGCTGGTCAGGTCGAGTGGGCGGCGCGGCGCCGTGCCCGTCGCCAGCGCGGGCGCCTGGCGGTGCAGCACCATTTCGGCGGCCACGGTCACCTTGTCAAAGACCTGGCGGGCCGTGTCGTCGGGCAGGATGGGCACGGCCTGCTGGTCCACCAGGTCGCCCGAGTCGGGCTTGGCCGCCATGTGGTGCAGGGAGGCGCCGGTCTCGCGCTCGCCGCGGATCACCGCCCAGTTCACCGGAGCCCGGCCGCGGTAGCGCGGCAGCAGCGAGCCGTGCATGTTGAAGGCGCCCAGGCGCGGCACCGCCAGCAGTGCCTCGCCCAGGATGTGACGGTAGTAGAAGGAGAACAGCAGGTCGGGCGCGGCCGCGCGCACGCGGGCGAGCAGCGCCGGGTCGGCGGGCGAGTCGGGCGCGAGCAACGGCAAGCGGTGGACCTCGGCCAGGTCGGCCACGCGGTCGAACCAGAGGTTCTCGGCGGGGTCGTCGCGGTGGGTCACAACCAGGCGCACCTCGATGCCTCGGGCCAGAAGTACCGCCAGGCAGCGGCAGCCCACGTTGTGATAGGCGAACACCACCGCTGAGCTCACCTGAGCAGCACCGCGGTTTCGCCGGTGGGCGCGGAGGCCGGCGGCTGCTCCAGCACCGCCTGCACCACGTAGCGCGGCCGCTGGCGCACCTGCTGGTAGATGCGGCCCACGTACTCGCCCAGCAGACCGATGCCGAACAGGGTGATGCCGATCAGGAAGAAGGCGATGCCGAACAGCGTGAACAGTCCTTCCGCCTCGGGGCCTACCACCAGCCGGCGAACAGCGAGGAACACCACGAAGACGAACGAGGCCAGCGAGATGGCGAACCCCGCCAGCGAGAACACTTCCAGCGGCACCACCGAAAAGCCTGTGACCAGGGCGAAGTTCAGGCGGATCAGCCTGTAGAGCGGGTACTTGG
>DAIPHN010000243.1:0-4332 GCA_036771335.1 Burkholderiales bacterium | reverse complement strand
CTCGAAGCCGAATACGTGCACTTCGACCCTGTCGATGCGGCTCATGACGTTCTCCTTGATTCCGGTTGGCGCGGCTGCGGCGAGCATAACAAGGCAAAGCGTCTCCAGTGCCGGGTAAGATCGGGGCCTCCATCACGACCCTGGCCGCCATGGACCGGATGCTCACCTGCGCTGCCCTGTGCACCGCCCTTGCCGCCCTGCCCTCGCCCGGCGCGGGCGCGGACGAGCACGCCGTCGAGGCGCCGGTGGTGGACGTGCGCGCGGCATCCACCGCGGCCGTCCAGCGCCGCGCCGTGGAATTGCAGCGCGGCCTCTACCAGTCCACGCTCTCCGCCGCCTCGGCGGTAGCGGCGCGGGCAGAGGCCGGGCTGTGCACCGAGCTGGCACGTAACCGCGCCCGGCGCTACCGCGAGATCCTCGCCTCGGCTCTGGGCGAGGCTGGCAAGGCGGACGCGGTAGCCGCAGAGCATCCCGCCCGGGCGGCGGCGCTGTACCGCCGGGCCGAGCGCATCGCTGGCGGTGTGGTGGCGGGCGCGGCCTCCATCGGCTGTGAGGCCCAGGGATGAGCGCGCAGCTGCCCTTTCCGCGGGCGCCCGCGGGAGTCCTCGCCGGATTCGTGGCGGCCATGGGGGCGGTGATCGCAGCCTCCAACGTGCTGGTACAGCAGCCGGTGAACGACTGGCTCACCTGGGGCGCCGTCACCTACCCCTTCGCCTTCCTGGTCACCGACCTGGCGAACCGCTTCCACGGCCCGGCCTTCGCCCGGCGCGTGGTGTGGGCCGGGTTCGTCATCGCCGTGGCGGCCTCGGCGTGGCTGGCCACCCCGCGCATCGCCGTGGCTTCAGGCACGGCGTTTCTGCTGGCGGAGCTGGTGGACGTGCGCATCTTCGACCGGCTGCGTCACCAGACGTGGTGGCGGCCGCCGCTGGTGTCCACGCTGGCGGGGTCGGTACTGGACACGGCAATCTTCTTCTCCTTGGCTTTCGGCGGCACGGACATGCCGTGGATCACGCTCGCCCTGGGCGACCTGGGCGTGAAGGTGGCGCTGGCGCTGGCCACGCTGCTGCCGTTTCGCGCGGCGCTGGCGCTGTGGAGGCCGCAGGCGTGAGGCGGCTGCGCGCGGGGCGCGGTGGCGCGGTCCTGGCAGCGCTGGCCTGCGCGCTGGCGCTGGCGGCCGGGCCCATTGCCAGCGCGAACGACGTGGCGCCGCCGGACTCGGCCAGCGCCGCCCCCATGGACCGCGGCCAGGCGCTCTCGGCCCTGGAGTCCGCCGAAGCGCCGCAGCGGCGCCTTGCGGTGCTGCGGCTCGCGATCGTGGCTTTCCCCGAGGACGCGGCAGCCCTGGCGGAGGCCCTGCGCGACGAGGACGAGGAGGTGCGTGAGCTGGCCGAAGGGGCGCTGTGGACGCTCTGGGGCCGTTCGGGTGATCCCGGCGTGGACGCGCGCCTGCAGCGAGGCACCGCGCTCATGGGCGAGGGCCAGCTGGACGAGAGCATCGCCGTGTTCTCGGCCATCATCGCCGAGCGGCCCGACTTCGCCGAGGCCTGGAACAAGCGCGCCACGGCGCTCTTCCTGAAGGGCGACTACCCCGCCTCCATGGCCGACTGCTCCGAGGTGGAACGGCGCAACTCCCGGCACTTCGGGATGATGGCGGGCATGGGCCAGATCTGGTTGCGCCTGGGCAACCTGGACAAGGCCGAGGGCTGGCTCACGCGCGCACTGGAGGTCAACCCGAACATGACCGGCGTGGCGGCGATGCTGGAGGCCGTCCGCGCCGAGCGTCACCGCCGCGGCCGCCGCGACACCTGAGTCAGACCCTCGCCCCCGGACAGGATGGCGAGGGGCTTCCGGCGCTTCCCCTTGCAGCCCGCCTCGCGCCGCCGAATCAGGCGGCGGCGCGCTGGGTTTGGCTGGCGGGAGAGGAGAACTCGGCGAGCAGCTGCGCCTCCTTGCGCTTCGCCGCCTCCAGATGGCGCTCCTTCACGTGGCCGAAGCCGCGGATCTCCTCGGGGATGGCGGCGATACGCACCGCCAGGCCCAGATTGCCGCCATCGAGTTTCGCCAGCAGCCCGCGCAGGGTCTGCTCGTACTGTCCGATGAGCGCGCGCTCGGTGCGCCGCTCCGCCGTGCGGCCGAAGATGTCCAGCGGACCGCCGCGCAGGAAGCGCAGCTTCGCCAGCACCCTGAAGGCGTGCCACACCCACGGGCCGTACTGCGACTTGCGCAGCTCGCCGGTGACTCTGTCGCGCCGGGACAGCAGCGGCGGCGCCAGGTGGAAGCGCAGGGAATAGTCGCCGTCGAACTGGGCCTCGAGCTTTTTGCGGAACTCGCCGCTGGTGTAGAGCCGCGCCACTTCGTACTCGTCCTTGTAGGCCATGAGCTTGAAGAAGTAGCGCGCCACCGCCTCGGTGAGCGCGGTGGAACCCGGCGCCTGCCGCGTCTCGGCTGCGCGCACCTCGTCCACCAGCTGGCGGTAGCGGCCCGCCCAGGCGGCGTTCTGGTAGCCAGTGAGGAAAGCCACGCGGCGCTCGATCATCTCGTCCAGCGACTCGGACACGCGCACGCTTGCCTGCTTGTCCACCTTCGGCGCCACCAGAGCGCGCACGGCGTTCGGGTCGGCCGCCGCGCGCCGGCCCCACAGCAGCGCCGCCTGGTTCATCTTGACTGCGGCGCCGTTGAGCTCGATGGCCTTGTTCAGCGCCTCCCACGACACGGGCACGAGCCCGCGCTGCCAGGCATAGCCCAGCATGAACATGTTGGTGGCGATGGAGTCTCCCATGAGCGCCGTGGCGGTTTGCTGCGCGTCCACGAACTCGGCGTTTTCCGCGCCCACCCCCTTGCGGATGGTGTCCTGCAGGTCCGCCGACGGAAACTTCGCGTCGGCGTTGCGGGTGAAATCACCCGTCATCTGGCGATGCAGGTTCACCACCATGCGCGTGCCCAGTCGGGTGCCGCCCATGGTCTTCTGGCTGGCGGATACCACCAGGTCGCAGCCCAGCACCAGCTTCGCTCCGCCCGCGCCCAGGCGCACGGTCCTGATCTGGTCGGGATGGGCGGAGATCTGCAAGTGGCTCCACACCGCACCGCCCTTCTGGGCGAGGCCCGCCATGTCCAGCGCCGCGAAACCCTTGCCCTCCAGGTGCGCGGCCATGCCCACGATAGCGCCGATGGTCACCACCCCCGTGCCCCCCACGCCGGTGACGAGGATGCCGTAGGGCTGGTCGAGCGCTGGAAGCGCCGGCTCGGGCAGCGCCGGGAAGGGCCCGTCCACGTTCGCACCGGCCGGCCTGGGCGGGGCGATCCTGCGCACCCCGCCGCCGTGCACCGTGACGAAGCTGGGGCAGAAGCCCTTCACGCAGGAGTAGTCCTTGTTGCAGGCCGACTGGTCGATGAGGCGCTTGCGACCGAACTCGGTCTCCAGCGGCGTGACCGACACACAGTTGGACTTCACGCCGCAGTCGCCGCAGCCCTCGCACACCAGGTCGTTGATGAACACGCGCTTGGGCGGATCGGGGTACAGGTTCTTCTTGCGGCGGCGGCGCTTCTCGGCGGCGCAGGTCTGGTCGTAGACGATCAGGGAGACGCCCTTTTCGCCAGTGAAGCTCCGTTGCACCTCCAGGTAGTCGTCGCGGTGGTGCACGGTGACACCGGGCGCGAAGCCGGCGTCGGCGCCGTACTTTTCCGGCTCGTCGGTGACCACCGCGATGCGCTTCACGCCCTCGGCGTGCATCTGCCGCGTGATCTGCGGCACGGTGAGCTGTCCGTCCACGTGCTGCCCGCCGGTCATGGCCACGGCGTCGTTGTAGAGGATCTTGTAGGTCATGGTGGCGCCCGAGGCAACCGCCGCGCGCACCGCCAGCGAGCCGGAGTGGAAGTAGGTGCCGTCGCCGATGTTCTGGAAGATGTGGCCGGTCTTCACGAAGGGCGCCATGCCCATCCAGCTGGCGCCCTCGCCGCCCATCTGGGTGTAGCCGGCGGTGTTGCGGTTCATCCACTGGGACATGAAGTGGCAGCCGATGCCGGCCATGGCCTTGCTGCCGTCGGGCACGCGGGTGCCGGTGTTGTGCGGGCAGCCGGAGCAGAAATAGGGCGTGCGCTCCATGGCGGGTTTTTCCGGCTCGCGCCCGCGCAGGCGCTCCTGCTCGGCCACGCGGGCGGCCAGTTGCTCGTCGTGGCCCGCTTCGAGGATTCGCCGGCCGATGGCGATGGCGATCTCGTTGGGGTCCAGCGCCGCGTTGCTCTGGAACAGCAGGCGGCCGGCCCGGTCGTTCTTGCCCTCCACCATGGGGGCGCCGGGAACGCCGTAGAGCGCATCCTTGAGCTGCGGCTCGA
>DAIPHN010000242.1:0-4391 GCA_036771335.1 Burkholderiales bacterium | reverse complement strand
TGGCCGCCGCCGGCCTCGCGCTGTGGCTGGCCCCTCGCCTGGCGCGGTACCGAGCTGTAAGGCACAACACTCCTTGAGTCGTATGTGCGTGAATCTCTACTTGGTTACCCACACTGCCCGGCGTCAACTATTCTGAGCTGCTCAAGATAATTGTCGGCCGCCACCCACACCTCTCGCGCGGCGCCTGCCGCTTCACTTGGCAATCGGCTGCGGATGATGAGTCGAGTGGCACGACAAGCCTTTTTCATCCCTCCAGCGTGATGCCGTGCAGCATAGGCCGTCGCTGCGTTCAGCGGGGGCTGCCCCTGTGACGGCTCCTATAAGACGCCTTGTGATCGTCGCTGACTGGCAATGCCACTTGACCGAATGTGATCAAAGATCCAGCACGAGTGACGGTGTACGCGATCGCGAGCAACAAATGATGATTTCGCGCCGCTTCTCATCGTCTTCAAGAACGTAGTCGCGGTGGTCTGGCTCACCTTCCAGGTAGCGGGTTCGACAGGTCCCGCAAAGCCCTGCCTCGCATGATGTCGAGACCTCGAAGCCGTTATCCCTGAGTACTTCGACAATGGTCTTGTCGTCCGGCACATCGAACTCGCCTCCTGTACGAGCGAGCCTCACCTTGAAGCCAACGCCAATCGTCTGGCTGCCTGCGCCGAACAGCTCGCCAGGAACGGCGGGGGCCGAAGAAGAGGCAAAGTGTTCGAAGTGAACGGTTCCAGGTGCGCGGTGCGACGCTCCCCGGCGGATGGCACGCATCAGGCCTTCAGGACCGCAGCAATAGAAGTGCGCTCCAGCATGTGCGCCAGTCACAATCTCTTGGGTATTCATGCCGCGAGAGGGATCGCCACCATCCACATAGACGTGCAAGCGAGATCCCAGGCCAAGAGACTCAAGTTGAGATAGGAAAGCCAGCCTGGATTTAGCGCGCGCACCGTAGTGCAGTTCGAAGGATGCACCGACTGCCAGCAACCGGTGGATCATGGCCACCATGGGCGTGATGCCTATTCCGCCGGCGATGAGCACGTGGTGCGCTGCGTCCTCGTGCAAAGGGAAGTTGTTCCTTGGCGGCGAGATCGCCAGGATTCTCCCCGGGTGCACGATCTCGTGAATCGCTTTGGAGCCACCTCGGCCGTTTTCTTCGCGTTGCACAGCGAAAACGTAGCGAAATCTCTCGGCCGGATCGTTGCACAGCGAATACTGGCGGACCCTCCCATCTCGAAAGTAGAGGTCGATGTGCGACCCTGCCGTGAAGGCCGGTAGGTCGCCATCTTCCACGGGCACCAACTCGTAGGAATGGACGCCTTCGCACAGGTATGTGATTGAGCGCACTCGTACCTGCAACGCACCTGCACGCACAGGTGCGTGCGAAGGTGGCATGGTCTGAGTGTCCACCGTATTGGTCACTGCGGGGATCAGTTCGCCCACTGGCGTTCGATCTGCTCGTAGGCCTGAACGACGAAGCGCTCGCGATCTCGCCCCTGGTAGGCGTCCGATTCGGACGTGATGCGATTGAGCTCCCTGCCTATCTGGCGGATCAACTTTTCGTCCTCCGACGGGTCGCTCTGCCGCGGGATGCGCAGGATGGTGTTTTGGGTGGCAGTGTGGAGCATGCGCCCCGCCTTCAGAGGCTCGTGGAACTGATCGGGTTGCGCAGCAGGATTGGTTCCGCGTACGGCTCCACGCAGCAGCCGACGGAACATGTACACGCCGACGTCTCCGGAGGTCGGGTTCTCAAGTGCATGGATCGCTATCGGCCGCTGGCTCACGATGGCTTCATAGTCGCCGGGCGCACGCCGGGCCACAGCGTCTGGCCGATTGCCTACCTGGCCGTCGAGAAAGTCCATGTCATTCCAGCCCACGCGCTCCTTTCGACCTTTGCCCAGCGGGTCTGCTTTCGCGCCAAACATCCGCCAGCCGAAGATGATCGTGTGGGTGTTGTCAACGGGTACGTACCAGCGCACCATGCTCAATCGGTGGAACAGTCGCCGATGGAGCCCATCCTCGAACAGATAGGCATGATGGGACATGTTCGGCAACGCGCATTCATTCATGCGCCACCACACCAGGTCATCGCTGGTCCGACGACCCGCCACGAAGACCATCGCCGTGTTGTCCCGAACCGGGAAGTAATCGATGACCGGGACCGTACCAAAGGCAGGTAATGTCAATCCAGACAGATCCAGACCCGGAGGCGGCGTATGTCCCGGGAAGAGCACGTGAGGCTGGTGCAGGATGCTGGTGTGCATCTGATCTGCAATGTTGTCCAGCACCTGCAGCCAGTTGCAGGGAAGCACGTTGGTGAATGGCACAAGCTCCACTTCCGGGTCTGGTTCGAACGCATCCCACTGCTCGAATGGGGGCTGTCGGTCTGGCGCACCCATGTAGGCGAACACGAGCCCATCGCGTTCTAGGGCGGGATACGCTGGCTGGCACACCGTAGTACGCAGCCGAGCCCCCTTGTCAGGCTCGGTTGGCACCTCAACGAGCATGCCATCACAGTCGAAGTGGAAGCCGTGATAGCAGCAGCGAATGCCTCGCTCCTGAATGACGCCGTATTCAAGCGAGGCCCCGCGATGCGCGCAATGCCTGTGCATCACTGCCACTCGCCCCGAACCGTCCCGGAAGGCGATCAGGTCCTCACCAAGTATGCGGATGGGCAACGGCACATCCTTCAGTTGGCTGGACAGGCACACTGGCTGCCAGAAACCTCGCAGGTACTCCCCTAGCGGCGTTCCAGGCATCACGTGCGTGATCTCGGCATCCTCCGCCGGCGTTTCGCGGCGCAAAAAGCCGCTGAAGGCAAGTCGCATGTTCTTGGCTGCGGTCGGTGCATTGCTCATAGGGTGAGTGTACTTCAGTGCAATCAGAATGTCGATATTCGAGATTACAATCACGATTAGGGAAACCTCTATGTTGATTTTTGTCGATTGGATTTTTGTGCGCGCGAATGTGATAGCCTCCGACTTTCTTCAATGACGCAGACAACAATGACGCGCGGTAGTTCCAGCCCTGCGCCCGCACGACTCCGAACCAAGTCTGCGGCCAAGGCCCGCAAGGCCGCTCTGAAGACTACGTCTGTGCCTGCCTCCGTGGCCGACGACTCGATACACGACGCGCCCTTGGTCCGCGCCCGCCGCGTACTCGAGGTCGTGTACGAGGCTACTCGCCCGCTGAGTTCTCTTGAGATTGCACGCCGCTGCGATCTGGATCCCAGCAGCGCCCATCGCCTCGTGCAGAACCTGGCCGCCAGCGGCTTTCTTCTGCGCGAGGAAGAATCCAAGCGCTATCTGCCACATCCGCGCATGCTGTTCCCATTTCCGATCTACCACCCTTGGGAGCTCGTCAGGCGGGATGCCGGTACTGTTGTCCGGCCGCTGCGTGATCGGTTGTTGATCACCACTGGATTTGTGGTGTTCTATTTCGGCTCACGAATCCTTCTGGAACTTGCGCCGGGAAGCGATCCGTTGAGCCCGAGCTACCGCACGGTTCTAACCTCACCATTGCATGCGTCCGGCTCAGGCAAGATGCTGCTCATGCAGTACGCGCAGGAGGAACGCAGACAGTTGCTCGGACCAGGCCCTTTCGAGTCATTCACCCCACGCACACTGGTGGATCACGATGGCCTCAACGCTGACCTCGATCAGGCGCGAAGGCTAGGGTACGTCACTGCTGTGGACGACTACATCATGGGCTTCCGCGTTGTCGCAGCACCCATCACGATTGAGGACCAAATGGTGGGGTGCCTGTTTTGTTCCGGTGGCTCTACCGTCCTGCCGGATGAGCGTGTCGAACAGGTCGGCCAAGAGGTGCAGCGCGCAGCAATGCTCTTTTCTCGGGCGACCCCCAACCTACGACTCCTCTCGCAATTGCTCGGCACGGACGGTACCACTCGTGCCATGGTCTCGCGCTCCCCCGCCTTCGCGGGCTAGAAGACGCTTATGGGCTAGCCTCGGAGCTGACTTCGAGCTGCACGCCCTTGTTCGGTCAGCCCGCACGGCATGACTGAGCGGCGGCTTCTGCGGATTCGAACAAGCGGACCAACTCTTGAAGCACTGATCGAGCATCCGCCACCACGCCGTAGGTTGCATGACGAAAAATCTCGGCGGACTTGTCGTTGTTGATGGCGACCAGCTTCCCAGCCTGGGCACAACCTGCCATGTGGTGGCTTGCCCCTGAGATACCGAAGGTGATGTACCAGTCCGCCCGTATCGATCTTCCTGATAGCCCGATCTGCCAAGACTTGGGGCACCAGCCGAGATCACAGGCTACTCGACTGGCACCAGCCGCGCCACCCAGCTGGGCCGCCAAGGAGCACAGTTCCATACAAGACAGAGGGGAGGGCGCGGCCAGCCACCGACACACAACGAAAGACAGGGGGGGAACAGAAG
>DAIPHN010000241.1:0-4406 GCA_036771335.1 Burkholderiales bacterium | reverse complement strand
CGCGGCGCCCAGCGCCGCTCCGCCCGCGACCTTCAGAAAGCTGCGACGATCGAAACCACTCATTGCCTGTCTCCCACTTGGTGTGCGCTCTCTCGGGCGACCGGCTGGGCTGCCGGCGCCGGGGCCCGCCCGGACCCCTGTCGCGGATTGTCTACCCGACCAACGGCGCCCGCAACGGGCTCGCGAAAAGGGCGCATCAGGCGCCGCCGCTGCCCCGGCGCACGGCGGTGGCGGCGGCGTCAGCCTCGCCGTCGGGCGCCAGCACCACCCCGAAGCGCGCCGCGGCTGAGGCTGCATCGTAATAGCCGCGGCGCACATCGCGCGCCACCAGGGCGGGATCGCGGCGCAGGGGGTCCCCGAAGCCGCCGCCGCCTGGTGTATCCACGGCGACCACGTCGCCGGGGCGAAGGGCGATGTCCTGATCCTTGGAGAGATGCGCCGGGCGGTACTGGCCGCCGCCGCCCAGCACCGTCACGCCGTTGAGGCCGCCGTCGCCGCCGCCCAGGGCGCCGCGCGGACCGAAGCGTCCGTGGTCCATCACGAAGGAGGCGCGGGCCTCCCCGCGACGCAACCGCACCGCGTAGCTCACCCCGAATCCGCCGCGGTGCTCGCCCGCCCCTCCCGAGCCTTCGTGCAGGGCGTAGCGCTCGAACAGTACCGGGTAGCGCTGCTCCATCACCTCGATGGGCGTTGTCTTGGAGATGCCGATGGTGGAGCAGCCGTTGGAGATGCCGTCGCCAGCGGGAGAACCGCCGTAGCCGCCGCCGGAAATGACGTACATCACGTAGGGCTGGCCGCGCTGCGGGTCCACCCCGCCCAGGGCGAAGTTGCCCGAGGTGCCGGCCGGCGCAGCGAACAGCCGGTCGGGAATGGCCTTCACCAGGGCATGGAACACCGCCTCGGCGATGCGCTGGCTTACCTCGGCGGCGCAGCCCGACACCGGCCGCGGGTATTTCGCGTAGAGAAAGGTGCCCTCGGGGTCGGCGATATGGATGGGCTCGAAGGTGCCGGCGTTGATGGGCACCTCGGGGAACACGTGCTTCACCGCCAGGTAGATGGAGGAGCGCGTGGTGGCGATGACGCTGTTCATGGGCCCCTTGCACGGCGGCGAGGACCCGCTCATGTCGAAGTGCAGTTCTTCCCCCGACTTGACGACCGTCATGGCGATGCGCAGCGGCTCGTCCACCACGCCGTCGGAGTCCACCCAGGCCTCGCCGCAGTAGGTGCCGTCGGGAACACTGGCGATGTGCGCGCGCATCTGGCGCGCGGCGCGGGCCTTCAATTGCTCCACCGCCGCGTCCACCGTATCGGCGCCGTAGCGATCGAGCAGCGCGGCGAGCCGCTTCTCGCCCACGGCCAACGCGGACGCCTGGGCCTGGATATCGCCGATGCGCTGATCGGCCAGCCGGATGTTGGAGAGGATGATGGAAAGGATCTCGGGGTCGAGCACGCCGCGCTTGAACAACTTCACCGGCGGCAGCCGCAGCCCCTCCTGCTCCACCTCGGTGGCGTTGGCGGAGAAGCCGCCGGGCACCATGCCGCCGGTGTCCGGCCAGTGCCCGGTGTTGGCAAGCCAGCACCACAGCCTGCCCTGGTGGAAGAAGGGCTTCACGAACTTCACGTCCATGAGGTGCGTGCCGCCCAGATAGGGGTCGTTGAGGATGTAGATGTCGCCGGGCGCCAGGTCGCGGGCGCGCTCGATCACCGCCTGGGTGGAGAACTGCATGGTGCCCACGAACACCGGCAGGCCGAGATCGCCCTGGGCGATGAGCTCGCCGCTGTCGCGGTGGTAGATGCCGTCGGAGCGGTCCAGCGCCTCGGAGATCACCGGACTGAAGGCCGATCGCACGAAGGCCAGGTCCATTTCGTTGCAGACCTGCTGCAGACCGTTCTGGATGACCGAGAGGGTGATGGGATCGAGGGCGGTGGGCATGGTCACGTATGCGGTATCGGAAACCAGCAGTTTAGGCGTGCAGGCGTCGGCCGTGGGCGGCCGGTGGGCGCGCCGGCCGGGTTGGCGCGGCCCGGCAGGAGGACTACAGTGTGGCCATGGGCACCCCCACCCGCCACAGTTGGCTCGACTGGACCGTTGCCAGCCTCATGGGCTTGCTGCTGCCCCTCGCGCCTGTGGTGGCCAGCCTGATCGCCCGGGACCGGCGCTACCTCATGGCCTACGGGCGCACCCTGCTGCGGGCGGCCGGGCACCTGCGCGGCCAGGTGCGCTCGGCGGCCGTGTCGCGGTACTGGCGCAGCGGCCGCGCGCCGCGGCCCTCCGAGCGCGTTACCGGCGCCTGCACCCACTGCGGCCGCTGCTGCCTCGACCGGCGCTGCGTGTTCCTGGACTGGACTGCCCAAGGCGAGTCGCGCTGCCGCATCCATGGCACGGCTTTCTGGCGGCGTCTGGCCTGCGGCCGCTACCCGGAAAGCGCCTTCGACATCGCCCTCTACGACTGCCCTAGCTTCCGGGCCGAGCCTCTCGCCGCCCCGGACCGTCACGAGACGTCCGCCTGAGGGTCATTGCGCCGTCACCTGGCGGCGCGAACAAGCAGCCCTTGCACGCCGGTGCGCGCGGAGCGCACGACCCTGGAACGCGACAACCTCACGGCAGGCGGCCGCATCGACCAGCAAGTCTTCAACACGATCTGCTCGCGATCGCTGGTCTACAACGCCTTCTGGGAAGATCCGGCGGTGGGCCGGCAGGCGCTGCGCTTCCACGACGAGTGGGCCCGCGAGCTCACCCGCCAGGACCAGGTGCACACCTGCGTGGGCTTCCATATCGCCGACCTGCGGGACTGAAGAACGGCCACCATGCGCTCCGAAGCGCGTGCTGGTGCAACTGCTGCGTGGTCAACCCCGCGGCGGCAGCGGCGTCCATCGCCAGGGGGCCCTCTACGGTCCTCAGGCCGCCTGCCACGACCGCTTCCGCTAGCGTCTGCTGCACGGGCGCCACGACCTTGCGGCCCGAGGTACCCGTGCATGCGGTCATGTTCAGCTACTCCCTCACCATGACTCCCGACTGGTTCCGTGCCGTTTAAATCTCCTGGCGCATGCTCGAGCCCGGCGGGGCCATCGGCGTGGTGGATTTCCAGGTGCCGCGGCGCGATCCGCCGCCGGACTGCGCCCTCCAGCCTGCCCTTGCCAGGGCATTCTTGCGGGCGTGGTTCGAACGCGACGGCATATTCCCGAGCCTGGACCACCTGCCCTATCTTGAGTCGCGTCTCCAGACCCGCGCTGCCGGGGAGCCAGGGCTCGCTCCCGTGGCTGCCTCTGCTGCGCTTGCAGTGGTAACTGTTCGTGGGAGTCAAGGCACGTACCGGCCCACCGGCTCATCAGGGTTCGGCACCCTCGAGCACGGTGGCGCAATCCAGCACGCGCGGTGGTGCGCAGCGCAGCGCGGCGGCCCCGCGGTCGTTCGGCGGTTCGCCCTGGATAGCGTGGACACCGATCGCGCGCCGCGATCGATCCATCAACCTACGGGAGAACCGCCATGAAGACCATCCTGATCGCCACCACCCTCGCCATCGCCGCCATGATCGCCGCCGCCCCGGCCTCCGCCGCCACGCAGCAGGAGAAAATGAAGTCCTGCAGCGCCGACGCCAAGGCCAAATCGCTGAAGGGCACGGAGCGGCGCGAATTCATGAGCCAGTGCCTGGCCGCCACCCCCGAGGAGAAGGCCGAGCGCCTGGCGCAGAAGGAGAAAACACGCGCCTGCAACGACGAGGCCAAGGCAAAGGCCCTGCGCGGCGACGAGCGCAAGCAGTTCGTTGCAAGCTGCACGGGCGCTTGAACCCCCACCTCCTGCACCCTCCCGGTGCCAGGGTCGAGCGGGGCCGGCGTAAAGCCGGCCCTGCTTTCTCTTGGCCGTTTCACGACCCGGGCCCCGAGGTACGCCCCGCACCGGCCCGCGGGTGCCGCTTCGCCGGGCCTCAGGCCGAGCCGAGCTTCGCGAGCGCGTCTCCCGTGACGCGGAAGATGGTCCATTCCTCCAGCGGCTGCGCACCCAGGGACCTGTAGAAGTCCCACGCGGGCGTGTTCCAGTCCAGGGCAGTCCACTCAAAGCGGCCGCAGCCGCGCGCCACGGCGATGCGCGCCACGTGCAGCAGCAGCGCGCGACCGTAGCCCTTGCGGCGGTGTTCGGGCAGCACGAAGATGTCCTCCAGCCACAGCCCTGGCTTGCCCAGGAAGGTGGAGAAGGTGTGGAAGTACACGGCGAAGCACACCGCGGCGACCGCCTAGAACGCGAGCCCCCCTTAAGAGCCAAGCCGCGCCCCGAACCACCCCCAGAGGGCCACGAGGACCGCCAGGAGGACGCACACGACGCCGAGCACGTCCTGCCCGAGGCCGTCGCTGCGGCGCCCCCAACGCGAGGAGGAGTTGGTGCCGCCCCTCCCCTGCCCGGACCGCGG